>JAZOMD010000062.1:0-47612 GCA_045653745.1 Eubacteriales bacterium
CCTATCGGCGCTCACGAGAGCGGCCTTATCGGTGAAGATCCCAGAGGTATCCCCAACAACCTCTTGCCTTACGTTGCAAGGGTTGCTCCAGGAATCCTTGAGTGCCGTAGTGTCTTCGGCGACGATTACGATACTCCCGACGGTACGGGCGTGCGTGATTATATCCACGTCGTTGACCTCGCTCTTGCTCACCTCAAGGCTCTTGAGTATACAAAGCGCACGAGTGGTGTTGATTTTATTAACGTCGGTACCGGTAACGGCTACTCGGTTCTTGAGATGGTAAAGGCGTTCGGAGACGTATGGGGCTCTCCCATTAAATACAAAATCGCTCCTCGCCGTCCCGGCGATATCGGCACCTGCTATGCCGATCCTGCCAAGGCTAAAAACGTTCTTGGCTGGGGTGCAGAGCGCGATCTTCGCAAGATGTGCGAGGATGCTGCAAGATGGCAGAAGATGAATCCTGACGGTTATCCCGACTAATATTTTGTTAAATAAAAGAGTGCTGCGGCGCAGCCTCTTTTATTTTGCGCGTCTAAGTAGTTTTTCCGAAGAAAGGAATTTGTAAAATGAAAAAGCTCTCCGAGAAGAAGCTGTTCCTTCTGGATATGGACGGAACGATATATCTTGATGAAAATCTTTTCCCCGGAACTCTTGAATTTTTGAGAGAGGTAAAGGCTCGCGGCGGTCGCTATCTCTTCGTGACAAACAATTCTTCAAAGAGTACCGATGCTTATGTGGCTAAGCTTAAGCGCCTCGGAATAGAAGCATCAGAAGATGATTTTTTGACCTCCACGAACGCCACTATTCTTTATTTACAGGAGAAATTTCCGGGCAGAAGGTTCTATTGCTTCGGAACGCGCTCCTTTGAAGAGCAACTTAAAGCAGCAGGAATTGACGTTGTAACCGATATATGCGATGGGATTTCGGGTATAGTTCTTGGTAACGATAATGAGCTTACCTTCAAAAAGCTCGAGGATACCTGCAAGCTCCTGCTTAATGATATGCCATATATTGCAACCAATCCCGATTGGGTTTGTCCCACCGCGTTTGGTTACGTTCCCGACTGTGGATCGATTGCGGAAATGCTGTTCCGAGCAACGGGAAAGAGACCGCACTTTATCGGTAAGCCCCGTCCCGAAATGCTTCTTCTCGCTCTTAAGAAATACGGCTACGAGAAGGATGATGCTGTTATGATAGGCGATAGGGTTTATACAGACATAGCCTCTGGATATAATGCAGGGGTCGATACCGTATTCGTTCTTTCGGGCGAGGGAACTAAAAAGGATGCAGATGAAAGCGACACAAAGCCTACGTATATTCTCAGGGATATAAATGAGCTATACCATATAATTATAGAGGAAAAATAAAATGATTACGGTTAATAATTTGTCTTTTCATTTCGGAGGTCAGCTTCTTTTCAAGGATGTAGACCTGAAATTTACTCCCGGAAACTGCTACGGTATTATCGGTGCTAACGGCGCCGGAAAATCCACGTTTCTGAGAATACTTTGCGGTGAGCTCGAGCCCACAAAGGGCGAGGTCTATATTCCCGATACCGTACGAATGTCCGTTCTGAAGCAGGATCACTTCGCTTATGAGGAGTACAGCGTTCTCGATACGGTAATTATGGGCAACAAGCGCCTTTACGATATTATGAAAGAAAAGGACGCTCTTTACGCTAAGGAAGACTTTACCGACGAGGATGGCATAAAGGCGTCGGAGCTTGAGGCGGAATTCGCCGAGCTTAACGGCTGGGAAGCAGAGTCCGATGCGTCAAAGCTTATACAGGGTCTCGGTCTTACCGACGATTATCTCTATATGCAGATGTCCTCTCTTAAGGAAAGCGAAAAGGTTAAAGTTCTTTTGGCGCAGGCTCTTTTCGGTAATCCCGATATAATACTTCTTGACGAGCCTACGAACGGTCTTGATATTGATGCAGTTCTTTGGCTTGAAAACTTCCTTGCCGATTACTTTGGCACCGTTCTCGTTGTCTCTCACGACCGTCATTTCCTTAAAGACGTTTGCACAAACATCGTTGATATAGATTATACGGGAATTAAGATGTACGTAGGCAACTACGAGTTCTGGTACGAATCAAGCCAGCTTATCCAGCGAATGATAAAGATGCAGAATAAGCGCAACGAGGAGAAGATAGCGGAGCTGCAGAGCTTCATCTCCCGTTTCTCGGCTAATAAATCGAAATCTCGTCAGGCAACCTCGAGAAGAAAGCTTCTTGATAAGCTTACCGTAGAGGAGCTTCCCGCATCGTCCAGAAGATATCCGTTTATAGGCTTCGATATGGATAGGGAAGCAGGTAAGGAAATTCTTCACGTTGAGGGGCTTTCTAAGGCTATCGACGGTAAGACGCTCTTTAAAAATCTTTCCTTCCACGTTTTCAAGGACGAGAAGATTGCTTTTCTTGGAAACGAGCTCGCCGTTACCACGCTCTTTAAGATTTTGAACGAGGAAATGGTGCAGGACGAGGGCGAGTTCAAATTCGGCGTTTCTATTACCACCTCTTATTT
Organism: Eubacteriales bacterium; assembly: GCA_045653745.1. Taxonomy (GTDB): domain Bacteria; phylum Bacillota; class Clostridia; order Oscillospirales; family CAG-272; genus UBA1740. The sequence continues at coordinate 2,526 of JAZOMD010000062.1, forward strand.
TCCGCACGATAATACCGCCTATTTTGAAGGACACAAGGAATCTATCCTTGACTGGATGCGTCAGTATTCCAAGGACCAGACCGAAACCTATCTTCGCGGCTTCCTCGGTAAGATGCTCTTTTCCAACGAAGCGGTATTCAAGCCCGTAAACGTGCTCTCGGGCGGTGAGAAGGTCAGATGTATGTTCTCACGAATGATGATGTTCGGCTCTAATATGCTTATAATAGACCAGCCGACCGACCATCTTGACCTTGAGTCTATTACCGCGGTTAACCACGGTATGCAGAATTTCAAGGGAAATATCCTCTTCGCATCTCACGACTACGAAATACTCAATACCGTTGCAAACAGAATTATCGAAATTCTGCCCGACGGTTCGTTTATAGACAGAAACTGCACCTACGAGGAATATCTCGAGTACAAAAAGAGTCTTGCAGAACAATAATAAAAAATCCCACGTTTCCAAAAAAGGATTGGTGGGATTTTTTCGACTTATATAGTAAGAGTTCCGAATATAACCGTCATAAGCGCGTACAGAATCGGTATAGTGATTACGCAAAGCGTATGGGAAATCATAGCCATACTTGCGCCGGTCTCGGGGTCTCCGCCATAAGCCTCGGGGAAAACTATCGTGTTCATTCCAAGGGGCGCGGCAAATGCAAAAAACGTAAGGAAAATCGGAAGATTTCCGATATTCATACCCGGAATAAGATTGAAAAGATTTACAATTCCGAAGAGCACGGTTATAATAACCGCAGGAAGGAGCACAAGTCTGAATGCGGTTGCAACGTAAACCTTGGGCTTTTTAAGCATACGCGACATCGTGTATCCTGCAATTGTAAAGCCTGCAAGTAGCATTGCAACGGGACCGTAGCAAGCCTTAAGACCATCAAGGGTGTTGAGAAGGAATTCGGGGAAGTAATCGAGAGTTCCCGTAAATCCTACTACAAGACCTATGAGCAGTGCAACAACAGGAGGGGTAAAAATTTTCTTTAAAGTACCTTTTATTCCCTTATCTGCATACTCGCTTGGCACAAGCACGCTGATGCCCCATACATAGCAAAGGATAGAGAGGGGAAGGGTAAAGAGCTTGTAATACGCATATATTTCGCCACCGAAAAGCGCGATAACCAGGGGGTCTCCGACGTATCCGAAGTTACCGAACATCAGTCCGTATGCGTACACGCCGCGGTCATAGCACTTCTGTCTGACAAAAACCTTTGAAAGAGAGAGTGCTATCGCTAGTGCGATTGCAGCTATTATACAGGAAAGAAGAATGTTAGTAAGGTGAGGGGTAAAGGTTTCAACACGGCAATAGGTTGCCATAGTCATAAAGCTCAGAGCAGGGCAGAATACCCAGTTTTCAAGCTTCGCCATAACCTTACTTGAGTTTTCGGGGAGAATTTTTGTTTTTCGGAGCGTAAAGCCTATTGCCAAACACAGGAAGAGATAAAGCATAGGCGTTAAGGTGTAAAGAAATGTAGTAATCATTTTTTCACAATATTTTAGTGGCGTTACGGGGTAACGCCACTTTTGTCTGTATGTTTATTAGATAGAACCTACGATGTAGGGAGCCATATCAGCTCTCTCTGCAGCGATTCTTTCTGCCTCTGCAGCTTCCTCAGCCTCTCTTGCAGCCTTTTCAGCAGCACGAGCCTCTTCTGCAGCAGCTCTCTCAGCGGCCTCGGTGATAGCGCGGATAGAAAGCGCGAGCTTTCTGTTCTCGTCGTCGATCTCGGTGATCTTAACGTCTACAACGTCGCCAACCTTAAGAACGTCTGCGGGAGAGTTGATTCTCTCGGTAGAGATTCTCGAGATGTGGATAAGACCGTCAACATCCTCAAATACCTCTGCGAATGCGCCGAAGGGCATAAGAGAAACTATCTTTGCGGAAACGATGTCACCAACCTTGTACTGCTGGGTGAACTTGAACCAGGAATCCATCTCCTGAGTCTTGTAGCCAAGAGAGATTCTTCTCTTCTCAACGTCAAGCTCCTTGATGAATACGTCGATCTCCTGACCAACGGAAACGATCTGAGAGGGGTGCTTGATTCTCTTCCAGGAGAGCTCGGAGTTGTGTACCATACCGTCAACACCGCCGATGTCAACGAATGCACCGTAGGTGGTAAGATTCTTTACGGTACCCATAAAGTGCTGACCAACCTCAAGACCTGCCCAGATAGCAGCTTCCTTTTCGCGTCTCTCTGCATCAAGGATAGCCTTGATAGAGCCGAGCGCTCTCTTCTTCTGGGTATCAAACTCGAGGAGCTTGATCTTCTGCTCGGTTCCTACGAGCACGGAAAGGTCTGCACCCTTCGCTACGCCGCTCTGAGATGCGGGTACGAATACGGTGTTGCCTGCAGTGGAAACGAGAACGCCACCCTTGATAGCGGAAATTACCTTTCCTTCGAGAATAGTGCCGTTGTCATAAGCTTCCTTGAGCACTACCCAGCTATTGTCTGCATCTACTCTCTTCTTCGATACAGTTGCAAGACCCTTGCCATCCTCAACGCGGATAACGAAGACCTCGACCTCATCTCCAACCTTGAACATCTCGGAGAGCTTTGCGGCGGGGTCGTCGGTTACTTGCTCTTTGGTAAGTACGCCCGTGAACTTTGCGCCAAGATCGAGCTTGATCTCGTTCTCACCGATGGTAAACACGGTACCGGTAACTGTTTCTCCTGTATGTAAAGTTTTGAATGAGCCTTCCAGCATTTGACTAAAGTTTTCCATTTTTTTAAAAACCTCCAATATTATACCGTCGGGTGTGGAAGCACCTGCGGTTATTCCCAAACATTTAATTCCGTCCACAAAATCCGCAGAGAGATCCGAAGCCTTCTCAATCCACACGGTTTTTGGACATTTTTCCCGGCACCCATCGTAGAGCTTGCGCGTGTTGGAGCTATCGCTGCCGCCGATTACTATCACTGCATCCGACTCCTCTGCAATCTGAACTGCTTCGAGCTGCCGATTTTCAGTGACACTACATATTGTATCAAAAATTTTTGCGTTTGTATATAGTTTTTTTGAAATTTTTTTAATTTTTTGGAATTCCACCAAATTTTGAGTTGTTTGCGCGCATAATATAGGTATTTTGCTAGTTGTTTTTAACGCTTCGAGCTCCTCAGGGGAAGTTATGATATTTTTTTCTCCGTGAGCGTGGCTCATTATCCCGATAGACTCGGGGTGCGTTGGAGAGCCGTAGAGAATGAAGTGCGTATCTTCCGACGTGTTTTGCTCCGCAATCTCGTGTATTTTCTTTACGAAAGGACAGGTGGCATCTATCACGGAAAGGTTTGGATGCGCCGCCCCGAGTGCTTCGAGCTCGTCTTCCGTTTCTTTTGTGATTCCGTGAGTTCTTATTACGAGAGTCACTTTGTTTTTCGAGCTTGAAAGAATCCCCGCAAGCGATTCTGTATCCACGCATATAACGCCGTCTTTCTTTAACGAGTCATTGTATTGCTCGTTGTGAATAAGATGTCCGAGCGTGCACACCGTCTCGCCGTTACTTGCAGCTTTGATTAGTTTTCTGATTATCTCGTCTGCACGGCGTACTCCGGGGCAGAAGCCTGCGCTTTTTGACTGGATTATCTTCATTTCTTTTTTCTTTCGTTTTCGCGAGAGTATGGCGGAAGGCCTTTGTAATCGCAGAGCTTTACGACTTCATTGAATATCTTATCCGTCGCTGCTTGATATTCCTCGCGGCCGCCGTTCACAAATCCGAGATCTTCGTATGGAATGGGTTTTCCGAACACGACTCGGATGCGCTTCAAGAATCCGTATTTTGCCTTTTTTACTCTGATGCCTACGGGTAGGACGGAGCATTTTGAGTGATAGGCGATCATTGCAGCACCCTGATGCAGCTTTGTTGTAGCAGGATCTACTCCTGCAAAACGGTGCCCCTGAGGGAAGATGGTGAGTATTCTTCCGGAACGTGCAGCATCCACCGAGGCTCTTATCGCGGAGATGTCGGCTCCGCCTCTGTCAACCTTGATTGCACCGAATTTTTTTATGATAAATCCGATGACCGGAACGGAGAAGAGCTCTTTCTTTGCAACGAATGTCATCTTTCTTGGGCATACCGCCGCAAGCGAAATTATATCAAGCGCGGATATGTGGTTGGGACAGAAAATTACTCCGCCTTCCTTGGGAATATTTTCTTTGCCGATAGCGCGTGTACGGGTAAATAAATTGTATAGCGGTGCTATGAATATTTTTGCAAAGGTGTAGAGAGGGTAGCGCTTACCCTTCGATTTTTTTTTTACGATTTTCAATACTGCCTTGACGGTTTCTTCCTCGGTTAAATCCGAGTTATCGAGAAGGAGCGCGTCCTCTGCTTGCACGCACGGCGCAATGTCGCGTGTTGAGTCGTTTTTATCTCGCTCGACCATCTCGTTATACACGCTCTCAAAGGTAACGTCAGCGCCCTTTGCCAAAAGCTCCTTGTATCGTCTTTCTGCGCGCGCCTTAGGAGAAGCGGTGAGGAAAATCTTGACCTCTGCATCGGGAAGGATAACCGTTCCGATATCTCTGCCGTCCATTATTACGCTGTTCTTTCTCGCGGTGTCTCTTTGCATATTGAGAAGATATGCGCGCACTTCTTTGATAGCGCTTACAGCCGAAGCCGCCATAGAAACCTCGGGAGTTCTGATTTTTTCTCCCTCGTCAACTCCGTTAAGGAGAATAATCTGCTTTCCGTTCTCGAATTTCAGCTCAAGAGTTATTCTGTCGAGTGCTGCCGTGACAGCCTCGGCATCCGTGGGATTTATTCCGGTTCTGAGCATAAAGAGGCCGATGTTTCTGTAAAGAGCGCCGGTATCTACATATATTATGCCGAGCTCTTTTGCAACTCTGCGAGCTACGCTCGATTTTCCGGCGCCGCCGGGACCGTCGATAGCAATTCTTATCATAAAATATTCCTATCTGCCGCTAGGGCTTTTAATATTCTGCAGCCTTCATTCCGGCGAGATATCCCGTCGAGAATGCAATCTGTAAGTTAAATCCGCCGGTATATGCATCAAGGTCGATGACCTCGCCTGCAAAGTAAAGACCGGAGACTAATTTTGATTCCATATTTTTGGGGTTGATTTCCTTGACCTCTACGCCGCCCGAGGTGATAATAGCTTCTTCTATGGGACGGAATTTTTTAAGAGGAATGTCGAAGGACTTGAGCGCTTCAAGGATACAGGTGCGCTCTTCTTTGGTAATAGAGTTGACCTTCTTTCTGCCGTTAAGCTTCGTGTATTCAATAAACGGAGAAATCATCTTTGAGGGCAGAAGGTCGGAAAGGGAATTAACGAGGTCCTTATTGCTCTTTTTCGAGAAGTCGGAAAGCAGCCTTGCATCAAGCGCCTTTGCGTCCAGCGCGGGCTTGAGGTCTATCGAAAGTGTGAGCGTTGAGACGTCGTAATCTCTGATGCGCGCGCTCGCGGAGAGGATAGTTGGACCTGTAACTCCGAAGTGGGTGAACATCATCTCGCCGAAATCCTCGTAAATGACGCGTCCTTCCGATGTTTTCACCGAAATCTTTACGTTGCGCAGCGACAAGCCTTGCATAAGAGGGCATAGCTGCGAGTCGCTTTCTATCGGGATAAGCGACGGGATAAGCTTAGTGACCGTGTGACCGAGCGAGCGCGCGAGCTTGTATCCTGAGCCGTCGGAGCCGGTCAGGGGATATGATTTTCCACCCGTGGCGATTATTACTCTATCAAATTTATATTCGCCCTTGGCCGTGAATACGGTGAATATTTCTTCGTCCTTTGAAATTCTTGCAACCTTCTCGTATATCTTGTTTGCCGAGCGCGAGTATTCCTTCAGGGCGTCAACAACGTCCTTGGCTTTATCGCTTTCGGGGAAAACTCTGCGCCCTCTTTCGGTTTTCAGCGCAACTCCGAGGGACTCAAAGAAGGTTTTCGTATCTGCAGGTGACAAGGCGTTGAGCGCGGTGTAGAGAAAACGCGGATTTTTCGTGACGCTCTCGAGAAATTCGGGAACGCTTGAGTCGTTTGTAAGATTGCATCGTCCCTTGCCTGTTATAGCAAGCTTTTTGCCGAGAAAGGGCATCGATTCGAATATCGTCACCTCTGCCCCGTATAAGGCCGCCGTACCTGCCGCCATCATACCGGCAGCACCACCGCCTACGACGGCGACGCGCAGGGGGTGATTATCGTTTTGCATAAACATCGTATTCGTCCCAGATTTTTTCAAGCTTGTCAAAGCGGTCGGTTATCTCCCTCTCTCGCCTGCGTGTGATTTCAACTACGATAGCGTTGATAATGCTGAGCGGTGCAACGAGTGAGTCCATAAACGACGCCATATCCGACTGTGCGGGAAGTAGGTAGTTCGCGTATTCTGCAAGCGGAGAATTATCCGAGTCTGTGAAGACGACGACCTCTGCGCCGTTTTGTCTTGCATACTTTACGGCGTTAACCATCTTCGAGGAGTAACGGGGGAAGGAAAATGCTATAAGCGTGTCGGCTACTCCAATGGAATACATTTGCTCGAATACCTCTGCAGAGGAAGTAGGATTTATAAATTTAACGTTGTCAAAAATCAGAGAAAGGTTATGAGAGAGAAGGCGTGCAAGAGGTTCGGTGCTTCTTGCTCCCGTAACGTATATCATCTTAGCTCCGAGGATGGAGTCGACCGCTCTGTGAAATACCTCTCGGTCGAGGCGGTCGATGGTGTAGCGTATCTTGCTTATGTCAGACTCCATAACGTTTTCAAGCACGTCGCCTCTGCCAATACGCTGTTTTGTTACCTCAATGCGCTGATTCGGCGTAAGACGCATTCTTACAAGCTCCTGTACTGCGCGCTGAAACTCCGAGTAGCCTTCAAAGCCGAGCTCGCCCGCAAAGCGCACTACCGTCGATTCCGAAACTCCAACCATTTTGCCGAGTCTGGTTGCGGTAAGATACACAACCTTGTCGTAGTCGTTTAATATCGCGTTAGCTATTTTTTTCTGTCCCTTCGAAAGGGTTGAATATACGTTTTTTATTCTTTGAGAAATGTCAGCCGCCATAAGCTGTGTACCTCTGTCAAGTCAAAATATTGTTCACGCTGGCTACTATTTTATCAAACTTTTAAATATATTTCAATACCTTTTTTGCAAAAATGAATGATTTCTTGCAAAAAGAGGCTAAAAACGAAGAAAAAGACCGTCAAAATGCGGTCTTTTTCAAATTGATTATTCCATCTGCGAATTTTTCAATCTCCTCGGGCTTGTGAGTAACCACGAGCACAAGTCTCTTTTCCTTTTCCTTCGCGATTGCACCGACGGCAAGCTCTGCGGTTTCACCGTCGAGCTCCTTGGTGGGCTCGTCGAGCAAAAGAACAGGGGTACTTCTTGCAATAGCTCGTGCAAGAGAAACTCTCTGCTTCATTCCGCCCGAAAGCTCGCTTGGGAAAAGTGACATATCTCCTTCGGAAAAGCCAAGCAACAGAAGAAGCTCGCGTGCCCTCTTTCGAGCAGATTCATCTTTTTTATCGGATACAGCGCAAACTATATTGTCGATTGCGGATAGCCCTGGAATAAGGCGGTATTCCTGAAAAGCAAATGATATTTGAGAAAATCCGCCACCCGTAATCTCGCCGGTGTAATCCGTATCAAGTCCCGAAATCATTCGTAAGAGCGTGGTTTTTCCCACGCCGCTTTCCCCGAGGAAGACATATAGCCCCTTTTCGGGGAAGTCAAGCGTGAGATTTTCGATAATCCGCTTTTCTCCAAAGACTTTTGTGAGGTTTTTGACAGTAATACTCATACCTTAACCCTCCCGAGAAGGAATTTTACGAGCTTTTCCAGCAGTATGCTGAAAACTATAATGACTATGGTAAGCGCAAAGACGGTAGGAGTTTCTATGTTGAATTTTGCGTCATTTATAAGTTGTCCGATGGAATCTCTGGTATACGCGATAATTTCCGCGGCAATTTCCGATTTCCATGCAAGACCCGTTGCGGTTATTACCGCAGGGATAAGATAACGGGTGAGCGTCGGGATTACGATAAGACGAAGTCTTTTGAAATACGAGAACTCAAATACCGCCGACAGCTCGAGCAAATCCTTGTCTATCGACGCAAATCCGTCGAGGATATTCTGCCAAACGATAGGCATAACCATTATCACTGCAATCAAAATTGATAGGCCGTCTGCCGACATCAGAACCCAGAGAATAACGATAAATGTTGCAACCGGAGTTGCGCGCATAATCGCAATCAGCGGAGCGAAAAGAGTTTTAACGGCAGGGTGAGCGTTTGAGATTACAGCCAAAATTATGCCGAAAAGCGTTCCAAGCACCAAGCCGACCAGGACACGCAAGAGCGTGAGTGCTGCCGATTTCCAGAATACTTGGTTGCCGAGAAGGGAAATGAGCGCCCGTGCGGTTGATGGGATACCCGGAAACAAAAACTCTCGGTCCACAAGGCTTGCCCCGAGCTGCCAAAGCGATAACCAGAAAAGCAGTGGCAAGGTCATTCTGAGAGCGAGCCTCAGCATTTTAGTCAAAGTAGTAGAATTCATCTGCGGGAGTAGCTATTCCGATAGCTGCGAAGAATGCCTCAAGGGCTGCCTTCATATCTTCTTCATCGAGGTAGTCAATGGCGTCGCCAAGGTTCATAAGAGCCTTTTTTGCTGCAGGCTCTGCTGCCATAATTCCTGCTTCTGCCACGAATTTTGCCGCGTTTTCTACATTTTCGTCATCTCCGATATACTCTACGGAGTCCTCGTAGGCATCGAGGAATCTGTTTATCAGAGTGGGGTTGTTTACGACGAATTTTTTGCTTGCAACGATGCAACCCATAGCGACGGGAGTGTTGGAAATCTTCTCCCATTCGTCAGCAAGATCAACGTCAACGGAGTATGCTATATCGGCATTTCCGTTCTTCTGTATTTCAAGCATTGCGGAGGTTATCATAGGCTCGGGAAGTACAACGTAGGGAAGATCGCCGACGTTTACCATCTGAGTTTTTACGTCAGCCGGCTTAGCCATAATCTTGCCGTCGGGAGTGGTGAAAGATACGGTGATATTGAGATCCAGCTCTGCGACGAGATAGTCAAGAATCATCTTGGGGGTGCCGTTCTTGCAGGTATAGACCGTCTTACCTTCAAGGTCGGAGAGCGAGGTAACGGTTGAATTCTTATCGGATACAAGGAAAAGGGAATTGAGGCAGTTGAGCGCAAGTGCTATGGCGTCGTTGTTCTTGGAATAGTACGCGGCAGCCTCGTTGGTGGGAAGGCAAATTACGTCTACGTTGCCTACCGAAAGATCAGCCTTTGCCTTTTCGGTATCGTTTTTATAGTCCAGGAAGACGTACTTTGAATTTTCTTTGGCAGCCTCGTCGTGAATCAGCTTTGCCATTCCCATTCCGGTAGGACCGCTGAGGTAACCGACGCGTATTTTGTCGGCTTCATTTGACGATCCGCAGGATGAAAGTACTGCAAGCGAGGAAAGGGTGAGTACAAGCGTGAGAAGAAGTGCGAGTAATTTTTTCATTTTGAAATCTCCTTTAACCCGTTAGGGTCTAATATGATTATTTTATCTCCCGAATATGAAATGATACCGAGCTCGGACAGAGAGGAAAGGGCTCTGTATACCGAGGCGCGACCGGCGTTTATTGCCTGAGCCGCCTTGTTGCAGTTGAGAGAAAAGGACTCGCCCAAGGTTTCCGATTTTAACAAAAGGTAGCTTGCAAGACGGTTTTCGACTCTCGTGCCGGAAAAGTTCGCAATTTTCTGATTTAAAAAGCGTATTCGCTCGGATAAAAAGCGTATTACGTTTTCGGAAATTTTCGGATACTTTGCGATAAGTGCGAGCGCACCGCTTTGCGGTATAAACATTATCTCCGAATTTTTTGCCGCAACGATTTCCGTAGGATACTCCTCACATTCGGAAAATACGGCAAGCACTCCGAAGGCATCGTATACGTTAAGCGTGTTAAGCAAAGCGAGCGAGCCGTCCGGCTTTGTTCTCCGAACCTCGCATTTTCCCGTCATAACGAAACCTATCTTTTTTTCGTAACCGTGAGGCGAATATATCGTTTCTCCCCTTACAAAACGCCGAGTTTCGTAAAGGGAAACTTTGAGGACCTCCCCAAGATTCTCGGAAGGTACTCCTCTGAAGAGGAATAACTGTTTTGCAAAGTCGAATATATCCATCATCAACTCCAAAAGTGTATCATTTGATACAATTATACCTTGTTTCCATATATTTGTCAATAGGTATTGCAAAAAAATAATCGAAATAATTTTTCGCAAAATATTGCAAAATAAATATTTATGTGATATACTAAAATATAGATTTGTTTTTGCAGCCGTGCATAGTGCTTTTGCGCGGTGTGCGTGAGGAGTTTTGATGAACAGTTTGCTTTTTACTGTAACGAACAGCTTCTTTGGCGAGTTAGGTTCGTTCTTCTCGTTTGCGAAGAATGCGTTCGTGGATTTTGGCATCAACGATGCCGTTGATATACTTATACTTACCCTTATTTTTGCACTTGCTTTTCGCTTTTTCAAGAACCGTAAGGCAGGGGCGCTTATCATTGGCATAGTCGTCTGCCTTGTTATTCTTATTCTGGCAACAATCTTTAACCTGGCCGGCGTGCGATATATTTTCTCGGGGCTCTTCAAAATAGGAGCTTTGGCACTGGTTATTATTTTCCAACCAGAAATCAGAGACTTTCTCGAAAAGCTTGGCTCCGGCTCCATAAAGAGCATCTCGGGTCTTGCCGACAAGGGAAACAAAAAGCAGCTTCATTACAATGTAATAGATAACATCTGCAAGGCTGTGCAAATTCTTTCTCTTGAGAGCACGGGCGCGCTCATCGTTATGGAGCGTGCCATCAAGCTTGACGAGATAATCGGCACGGGAACGCCGCTTAATGCTGACGTGAGTGATTCGCTTTTGCGTAATATCTTCTACAATAGAGCGCCTTTGCACGACGGTGCGGTGGTTATTGTTGACGGAAGAATCGCTGCGGCGTCCTGCATACTTCCTTTGCCTAAGAGAATAGAGGTTGATTCGGAGCTCGGTACAAGACACCGTGCGGCGATAGGTCTCGGTGAAATAAGCGATGCTATCGTAATAGTAGTTTCCGAGGAGACAGGAGTTATCTCAATAGCAAGGGAAGGGCAGTTGACCCGTCACTTCACCCCGGAAAGTCTTCGTAAGTACTTGCGCCGTGAGTTTATACATGACCGCACGAACGAAGACGAGAATAATTGATTTGTTCGGAGTCCAATATGAATAAGAAATTTTTAGGTGTTAGACTTGGCACGCTGCTTACGGTGATTCTTATGCTTTTCTTAGCGGTCGTTTTTTGGCTTTTTGCTAAGTATTCACTCGTCGGCGGCGCAGAGTCGGAATGTGCGTTCAAGTTTGGTTGTTTGAGTTTGCTATGACCTCATTCATTGTTGTTAACAATATCAAATTGCCGATTAACGCCTCTTTCAAAGAGGCGTTTTCGGTTGCAAAAAAGAGGCTTCGTTCTATCGGTGTTTCTACCGATGGCAAAGCCTTCTCCGTTTACCGCAGGAGCGTTGATGCGCGAAAGAAGGAGAACGTTCATTTCGTGTACTCTGTTTCTGTCAAGGGAGAATTCGGAAATATTTCGGCAGAGCGCTTGAAATCTGCGGATATGGCTCTTACCGAAGATAATACCGAGATGTCTCTTTCCTTTGGAGATATGCCTCTTTCCGCGCCTCCCGTGGTTGTGGGAACGGGACCGGCAGGGCTCTTTGCAGCTCTTTTGCTTGCCGAAAACGGATATAACCCCGTTGTTCTCGAGCGCGGCGGTACCGTTTCGGAGAGGAAGGCTGCGTGTGGAAAATTCGTTGCGGATAGGGTGCTTGACCCCGAAACCAATATTCAGTTCGGTGCAGGCGGTGCCGGCACATTCTCGGACGGAAAGCTCGTTACACGTATAAACGACCCCCTCACCGCCTACGTTCTTTCGGCGTTTTGCCGCTTCGGTGCAAGTGAGGAAATAAAATATATCGCAAAGCCACACGTCGGAACCGACGTTCTTTCGGTTATAGTCGAAAGAATTCTCGAGAGAATTGTCGAGCTCGGTGGGCGTGTTGAATATCATACAAAGTTTTTGTGCGCCCTTGATAGGTGTGGAGAGGTGTACGCCGTTCGCACGAGCAAGGGTGATATGCCGGCAGGTGCAGTGATTCTTGCGGTGGGGCACAGTGCGCGAGATACCTACGAGTCGCTCATACGATCGGGCTTTTCCGTTGAGGCAAAGGATTTTTCAGTTGGAATGCGTATTGAGCATATCGCAGACGATATAGACCGTGCGATGTACGGCTCTTTTGCAGGAAATCCCGTTCTCGGACACGCGGAATACGCTTTGTCCTCCAACACGAAGGAGCGCGGCGTGTATACGTTCTGCATGTGCCCGGGTGGAGAGGTTGTCGCGGCGGCGAGCGAAAACGGCGGCGTCGTTGTGAACGGTATGAGCTATAACAGCCGTTCGGGAAGAAATTCAAACTCTGCCGTTCTTGCAAGCGTGTTTAAGGAAGACTACGGAAAAACACCGCTTGCCGCTATCGAATTTCAGCGGAAAATAGAGCGCGCAGCATTCAATTCCGCAGGGGGAGATTACTCCGCTCCTTACATCACGGTTGGCGATTTTCTTTCGGATAAAATCGGCAGCGAGCCTACAAGAGTTCTGCCGACCTATATGTCGGGAGGGGTAAAAAACGTTCGTCCAGAGGAGTATTTGCCGCATCTCGTCACAGATTCTATAAAAAACGCTCTCTTGGCGTTTGATAAGAAAATAAACGGTTTTGCATCTTGTGATGCAATTCTTACGGGTGCAGAAACACGTACGAGTGCACCCTTGCGCATTTTAAGAGACGGCACGAGCAGAACTGCCGTTGGATATAAAAACCTCTATCCCGCAGGCGAGGGTGCGGGATATGCCGGAGGTATAACCAGCGCCGCCGTTGACGGTATAAGATCGGCGGCCGCACTTATGGAGCTTTACGCGCCTCGGATACGCAGGTGAAATAAAGACTGCGCCAAAGTAGATAATAATATGGAAGGCGGGAGAAATCCCACTAACGGTTTAATAAAATGAATAACACAGAAAAGAAAAAGGAGAAGAACTGGATTATAAAATCAGACGGTGCCACCGATGCTAACGTAGAAATATCATCTATTGCGGCTTCTCTTGGTATCAATCCGATCATAGCAGAGCTTCTTTACGTGCGAGGTTATAAGGACCCCGCTTCGGCAAAATCATTTATGTATATGGAGAGCGAAATGCTTTCCGACCCATTTCTTTTTAAGGACATTGAGCGCGCCATAGAAAGAATACGTCTCGCTGTTTCGCGCGGTGAATCTATCGCCGTTTACGGAGACTACGACGTTGACGGCGTCACCGCCGTGTGCACACTGTATCTGTACCTTGAATCCATAGGTGCAAAGGTGTGCTACTACATTCCCAACAGGGCCGGCGAGGGCTACGGTGTTTCGCTTCAGGCGATAGATCAGCTCAAAAGCCGCGGAGTATCCTTGATAATCACCGTTGATACCGGAATTACGGCTATTGATGAGGTTGAGTATGCCCGTACACAGGGAATTGATTTCGTAATCACCGACCACCACGAGTGCCGCACCGATCTTCCGGGCGCCTCTGCCGTGGTGAACCCCCACCGCCCCGATTGCGGCTCTGCTTTCAAGGAGCTTGCCGGAGTAGGCGTCGTGTTTAAGCTCATCTCGGCTTACGAGGAGTTTGTCTTCGGTGTTTCCCGTGCTGAGGCAACCAAGAAAATGTTCAACGAATACGCCGACCTTGTGGCAATAGGTACGATAGCCGACGTTATGCCTATCAAGGGAGAAAACCGTTTGATAGTAAAATACGGTCTTTCCCGTATTGAAAACGATTCGCGCGTCGGACTTCTTGCGCTTATAAATGCTTCGAGCTCGCGCTCTGATTCGTCGCAGAAAAACAGTAGCCGTAAGAGAAAAATAACCTCGAGCTACGTTGGTTATACTCTTGCACCGCGAATTAACGCAGCAGGAAGAATAATGTCGGCAAGCCACGCCGTAGACCTCTTCCTTTCCAAGAAGCCCGAGGAAGCGCTAGAAATAGCCGAGTGTCTTTGCCGCGCGAATAAGGAGCGTCAGAATGAAGAAAACGCCATAATGCGCGAGGCGTATCAGAAGATAGACGAGTCGGATATAGAGAATAACCCTGTAATAGTTCTTGATGCGGATAACTGGCATCACGGCGTAATAGGAATAGTTTCCTCGCGAATTACCGAGAAATACTGCCGTCCCTCTATACTCGTTTCGTTTGAAGGTAACGTCTCGGGCTCGCCCTCTCCGGACGACGTAGGTAAGGGCTCTGGCAGAAGCGTCAAGGGTATGAATCTCGTGGACGCGCTTTGTTATTGCAAGGATCATCTTGTTAAGTTCGGAGGACACGAGCTTGCGGCAGGACTTTCCGTAACTCGTAGGGAGCTTGATAATTTCAGACGCCAGATAAACGAATATGCAAGAAATAACCTTTCAAATAAGGATATGACCCCCACGGTAGAGGCGGATACGGTAATAGACTTCGACTCTGTGAATCTTTCTCTTGCAAAGGGACTTCAGATGCTTGAGCCGTACGGCGTAGGAAATCCCGTGCCGGTCTTCGTTATGCGTTCGGTTACGGTAAACGAGATAGTATCCGTCGGTGACGGAAAGCATACCAAGCTCGTTTTGGGCAAGGGAAATCATACGCTCTCGGCTATGTATTTCTCCGCTGCACCTTCTTCTCTCGGTATATACGTCGGAGATAAGATAGACGTGCTTTTCAATATCGATATTAACGAGTGGGGCGGACGAGAGAGCGTCCAGCTTATCGTGCGCGATATCAAAATCACCGGTAGCGAGAAGGAAAGGAACGAAAGCGAGAGAACTCGCTTTGAGGAAATAAGAGGCGGAGCCCCCTTTTCTGCAGATGAGGACATTATGCCGAGCAGAGCCGATTTTGCCGAGGTGTATAAGCTTATGCTCTCCTCGCTTCGCTCGGGAGTTGATACGCTTTCGCACAGAGACATAACCTCTCATTTCCGCACCAAGGAGGACGGTGCGGTCATAGGATACGCAAAGCTCAAGTTCATAATAATGGTATTGAAGGAGCTTAACATAGTTTCGATAACCGACGTTAAGGACGAGGTGTACAAGTTCAATATTCATTATACTACAAGCAAGACCGAGCTTGACAAATCCTCTATATTACGCAAGCTTCGTTCGCAGCTTGCAAGAAGCAGATAAACGAAATTAGGTAGTTTTTATGTATTCAGAAATGAAATCCTTGCTTGATTTTCTCGGGCAAAACGAAAAAAATTACGATATAGAAAAAATAACAGAGGCGTACGAATACGCCGACAGTCTTCACGCAGGACAGTTTCGTCTTAGCGGAGAGCCGTATATCAGCCACCCGGTGGCGGTTGCACGCATAGTTGCAGAGCTCGGACTTGATACCGACTCTATTTGTGCCGCGCTCCTTCACGACACCGTCGAGGATTGTGCCGAAAAGACCAGCCTTGACGTGCTTGCAAAGATGTTCGGAAGCGACGTTGCCATTCTCGTTGACGGTCTGACCAAGATTATTCAGGTTCAGGTTGCCGATAAAGAAGAGGCTCACATAGAGAATATAAGAAAGATGCTTCTTGCTATGAACAAGGACATCAGAGTTATATTCATAAAGCTTTGCGACCGCCTTCACAATATGCGTACTCCCGCGGCAAAAAAAGAGGATAGGCAGAGGGCAATAGCGCTCGAGACTATGTATATCTATGCTCCTCTTGCTCACCGTCTCGGTATTCAGAGGATAAAGCAGGAGCTTGAGAATATAAGCCTTTATTACCTCGATAACGTGGGTTATGAGGAAGTACACGACGCGATAGAGAGAAAGTACGGTCAGAACAGAGGATTCATCGAGGACGCAAAGCTCCTTCTTGAGGAAAAGCTTCGCGAAAACGGCATTCAGTTCGAGCTCGAGGGAAGAATCAAGTCGGTTTACAGCCTTTACAGAAAGATGTATACCCTCAACAAATCTTTCGACGAGATATACGATTTCTATGCGCTTCGCATCATAGTCGAAACCGAACTTGAGTGCTATACTTCGCTTGGCCTCGTGCACGAGATGTTCAAGTCTATTCCCGGCAGATTCAAGGACTACATTTCAACGCCGAAGCCCAACCTTTACAGATCTCTGCATACAACGGTTATAGGTAACTCGGGAATTCCTTTTGAGGTACACATAAGAACCCGTCAGGTGCACGAGGAGGCGGAATACGGTATTGCAGCCCATTGGAAATACAAATCTGGCGAGAAGTCTCGCAGTAATATTGACGAAAAGCTTCGTTGGATAGCTCAGCTTCTCGAGTCGGACGAAAATACGCGTGATCCCGACGAGTTTATACATTCGTTCAAAACCGATATTTTCCACGACGAGACCTTCGTTTTCACACCTAAGGGCGACGTAATCTCTCTCCCTCTCGGCTCTACGGTAATCGACTTCGCCTACGCTATACATTCGGCAGTCGGTAATAAGATGACCGGTGCCAAGATAAACGGTGTTATAGTTCCCATAGACCGCAATCCAGCTAACGGTGATATTATAGAAATCATTACATCGGGTGCATCGAAGGGCCCGAGCCGAGATTGGCTTAAAATCGTAAAAACAGGTCAGGCTCGCAGCAAGATACGCCAATGGTTTAAGAAGGAGAAGCGCCCTGAAAATATCGTCGTAGGCCGTGCCGAGGTCGAGCGCGAAATCAGAAAATTTGTAAAAAATTACACCGACTCGGAGCTTGATTCGATTATTGAGCTCGTTGCAAAAAGAGTTGGTATAAATACCGCAGACGACTTTTACAATACGCTTGGATTTGGCGGTATTACGCTCCAGAGATTTTTGCCGAAAATAAAAGAGGAGCTTGAAAATCTTCATAGCGACGATCTGCCCGAGATCACTCCCGAGGAAGAGCTATCAAAGATTAAGCTTTCAAGCGTCGCCGGCAGACTTCGTAACACCGGTGGAATTATAATCGACGGTGAACGCGGCTGTCAGATTAAGTTTGCTAAGTGCTGCAATCCCTTGCCCGGTGACAGAATCGTAGGATTTATAACCAGAGGTTTCGGTGTTTCGGTTCACAAGGCTGATTGTCCTAATGTAATACAGTCTCGCCGAAACGAGGATAATCTCTCCCGGTGGGTAAAGGCTGAATGGGAAAAGACCGACGCTTCTCAGTCGGCGCAGACCTACGAGGCTACTATTCAGATAATTGCCGAGGACGGCATAGGCGTTTTAGCGGGAATTTCTTCGGCTCTTGCCGATATGAAGGTTTCGATCTCTCAGATAAACACCCAACCTTCTAAGGGGGGCGATATGGTCATTAATATAGTTATTGCCTGCAAGAGTGTTTCGCACTACGATTCAATAGTATCTCGTCTTCGTTCCGTTCCTAAGGTTATAAGCGTAGGCAGAGCATTTTCTCATTGATTAGGAGACTTTTATGAAAGCAGTTATACAAAGAGTAAACTCTGCCGCCGTCGTTGCAGACGGTGTTCCTGCGGGGAAAATAGGGAAGGGACTCTACATTCTTCTCGGTGTTGCCAAGGGCGATGAAAAAAGAGATGCGGACGTGCTTGCGGAAAAAATATCAAAGCTCAGAATTTTCAGCGACCAGAACGGGAAGATGAATCTTTCCGTGAAGGACATCGCAGGGGAAGTGCTTACTGTTTCAAACTTTACCCTTAATGCAAATTACGTTCACGGAAACAGGCCCGATTACTTCGCATCTGCCGATCCCGTAACGGCAAACGAGCTGTACGAATATTTCAAGTCGCGCATCGGCGAGCTTGTGGGCAGCTTGGAGTGCGGTGTATTCGGCGCGGATATGCTTACCGATATGGTTACCGACGGACCTGTTACTATTGTAATGGACTCCGAGCATCTTCTCAAGAACAAAGGATAAAGGACGGCGTTAAATGGTTTTAAAAATTAACGGGGATATCAACAGATATTACGTACAAACGCTTTGTATGGTTTTCTTTCCGGGCTCTACCTTTGGAGAGGACGAGCAGCCGCGCCCCGACGTGCCGGAGGTTACCGTTGACGTCTCAAGGGACGCTAGCGGCGAGAACGTTTCAGCATACGTTTGTATGAAGCTTAACGATAAGGTCTCGGAAGCAACCGAAACGGTCTCGACTGCCGACCCTACCGATATAGCTACTCACGAGTCTATTGCGGTGGGAAAAGCTATTTTCGCGGCAGGCAAGGAGCTACTCGGCCATACCCCACCGTGGGGAATTCTTATTGGCGTGCGCCCTGCGAAGGTTGCCGCAGAGCTTTTGCGCGGCGGCAGAGGTGTATTGAAAACCAAGAGAGTTCTGCGCGACGAATATTTCCTCAATCCGCAGAAGGCAGCCCTTGCGGTTTCCGTAGCGAATACGGAGACGAAGCTTACGAAAAAGCTTCCGAAAAACACCTGCTCAATATACGTATCTATTCCTTTTTGTCCCTCTCGCTGCGCATATTGCAGCTTCGTTTCGTATACGACGAAAAGGCTCCTTTCTATGATAGACGAGTATCTTGATGCGCTGCTTCCGGATATAGACGAGACTTTTAAGACTGTAAAGGCTCTCGGTTTTACCGTTTCCACCGTTTATATAGGCGGCGGAACGCCTACCACGCTTACCGAAGGACAGCTTTCTCGTCTTTTTGCTAAGATAAAGGAGCACGTCGATACCGATACGCTTCTCGAATTCACTCTTGAAGCCGGAAGACCCGATACCATAACGAAGGAAAAGCTTGAGGTCGCAAAGAAGAACGGAGTAACCCGTATCAGCGTTAATCCGCAGACTCTCTCGGATGAAATACTTGAAAATATAGGAAGACGTCACTCGGTTAAGCAGTTCTTTGATGCTTATAAAATAGCTAAGGAAAGCGGTATCAGGGATATAAACGTTGACCTGATAGCCGGACTTCCGGGAGACGATTTTAAAAACTTTTCAGAGACGCTTGAGAGAATTCTCGAGCTTGCTCCCACCAATATCACAGTACATACCTTTTCCGTAAAGAAAGCCTCTGACGTTCTGAAAAGGAACACTAGCGTTTATTCTTTGAGCGGAGGCGATGCGGCAAAGAGCGTTTCCTATTCGCAGATTAAAACGAAATTTGCAGGTTACAGACCGTATTATATGTACCGACAGAAGAATACGGTTGGCAATCTTGAAAACGTCGGCTTTTCCGTAGAGGGGCACGAGGGACTTTACAACGTATATATGATGGAGGAAATACAGACGATTTTCGGCGTTGGAGCAGGTGCTGTAACGAAGCTCGTTGATTCGGACAAGCCCTTTTCCGAAAACAGAAGAATAAAAAGAATATTCAAGCCGAAATATCCGTATGAATACCTCAGAGCTGAGTTTGCCGAAACTCCCGAGGAATATGCGGCGCGTAAGGCTCTCGAGAGAGACGAAATTGTTTCTTTTTTTGAAAAAAACTCCGATAAATCTACCTAAATATAATAAGACACGGGATTTACTAATATATTTTAGTAAATCCTTTTTCTTTTTCGGAGGCTGAATATGAAAAATAAAGAAGTCACAAGAGCCGGCGCGCAAAACGGAGCTCTCGTCCTGACGGTTTCCACGCTTATTGTCAAGCTGCTCGGGGTGATATACAAGGTTCCTCTTATACAGCTGATAGGTGAGGAAGGAATGGGCTATTTTAATTCAGCCTATACCGTATATACCTTCTTTTATCTTCTTTGCACCGCAGGTGTGCCAAAAGCCGTGATGATAGTGACATCAGAAGCAAGAGGCGAGGGGCGATATGATTTGGAGCGGAAAATAGTCAAGACGGCATCGCTTGCTTTCTTATTGCTCGGCGGAGCGCTAAGCGCCGCTTTTGCAATATTTTCGGCGCCTCTTGCAAATGCGATAGGGAACAGTAAGTCGGCCTTTGCTATGCTTGCGGTTGCTCCTTCAATCGTTTTCATAGCACTTGCAGGAGTAATAAGAGGCGCTTTAAGCGCCAGAATGAAATTCGGTGTTATTGCAGTATCGCAGGTCGTTGAGGCGTCTGCAAGACTCGCGTTCGGTCTTGTATTTGCTATCCTCGCCTTGCGGTGGGATATGCCGCTTTTCGCAGCCTCGGCGTTTACGATTCTTGGCGCGACGCTCGGAGCATTTTTGGGTTTGATGTGTCTTGTTGTGGGAGACAAAAACGAAAAAACGCGCAATAATTCGGAGCAGAATATAGTATCCGGTGGATCTCGAAACGTGCTTAAGAGAGTTTTTCGTATATCCTTGCCCATAACGCTGGGTGCCGCCGTTATGAGTGTTACCGGCATTATAGACCTCGGGCAAATTATGCGAGCGCTTGCATCAATAGGATATAGCGAAGCGAGTGCGTCGGCGCTGTATGGCAATTATACAACGCTCGCCGTGCCGATATTTAATCTTGCCGTTTCTGTTATCACGCCTATTTCGATTGCATATTTGCCTGTGTTTACACGTGCGAGGAGTAGAAAAGATGACGTGCTCCTAAAAAGCTCGGTTGAGGAATCGCTATCGTTATCGGCTTTTTTGTGTGCGCCTATTACCGTGGGAGTGTGCTGTTATTCCAAGGAGATACTGTATTTGCTTTTCGGAAACAAAGGCTTGGACGTCGGTGCACCTCTGCTCGTGATGCTTATTCCTGCCGTTTGCTTCGCATCGGTGCTTCTTGTGGTGAATACTCTTCTTGAATCGCTTGGATACGTAAGAATTCCCGTTGTAGGTATGCTTTTAGGGGGCTGTGCCAAGCTTATTCTCGGTGGGCTTCTTCTTAAAAATCCAAATCTCGGGATAAGCGGCGCTCCGCTGGGTACGGTGATTTCCTATGCGGTTTCGCTTATGGTCTCGCTTTGGTATGCCGAAAGAAAATGCGCCGTTTCCATTCCGTTTATAAAAACCGCTATACCTTATTACTGTCTTGCGGTTGTATCAATTCTGCCTACTGCTTGGATAAACGGGCGTTTATCGGTACTGTGCGGCGCTCGCGCAGCATTTCTTCTCGTGTGTCTTTTATCTGCGACAGTTTACCTTGCTTGTACGCATTTTCTTTGCAGTCCCGTTGTTCATCGGAATGAAAATCGGTCAAAATGTACAAAATATAGAGAAGCAATATAGAAAAATAGACGAAAAAAAGGGAAAATATTTGAAAAAACACGCATAAAACGCTTGCTTTTTTTCTGGCAAGTTGCTATAATGGACATATATTTTTTTGAAAGGATGTTTACTATGAACAAGACCGATCTTATTAACGTTGTTGCTGACGAGACTAAGCTTGCAAAGAAGGACGTAGAGGCTACCATTAACGCTACTGTGGCTGCTATTTCCGCTGCTCTTAAGGAAGGCGATAAGGTTCAGCTTATTGGCTTTGGTACTTTTGAGGTTAAGGAGGTTGCTGAAAGAGAAGGACGCAACCCTGCAACCGGCGAGGCAATCACCATCAAAGCATCTAAGAAGCCTGCATTCTCTGCATCCAAGGCACTTAAGGATACTATTAACGGTTAATTTATGCGCTTAGACAAATATCTCAAGGTCTCGCGTCTCATAAAGCGCAGGACCGTCGCTAACGATGCGTGCGATGCTGAGCGTATTTCTGTAAACGGAAAACGCGCAAAGGCTTCGTATGACGTTAAGCTGGGAGACGAAATAACCGTTGTCTTCGGACAGAAATCGGTTACTGTAAGGGTTCTCGATATCAGAGAGACCACTAAAAAAAGTGAATCGGTCGGAATGTACGAGGTTATATCCGAGTCCGAAGCATAACCCACAAAGACACTGCATATTTTCTAATGAGAATATGCGGTGTTTTTTATTTTTATATGAAACGGAGATACTTATGGAAGATATGGGAGTGCTGAGCGGTATACTGACGGTGAAAAACAGAGAGAGCCTTACGCTAGACGGCGTGAGTAACGTCGACTCCTTTGACGAGGGGTGCGTTACCCTCTCTACGGCATCGGGGCGAGTTATAATAGAGGGGACGGACTTGAAGATAGTAAGCCTTATACGGGAAAGCGGAGAAATTCTGATTACAGGAAAGATAAGCGGTGTTTTTTATAGCGATGAAAAGCCGGTGCGCGGAATACTCTCGAGGCTTTTTAAATGAGTGTTTTCTCTGCGTATAGCGTTTTTTCTTCGATTGTTTTTTCACTTCTTTACGGCGCTTTTTGTGCGACGCTTTCATTGGCGTGTGCGCTGATTTGGCACTTAATTCGCTCATTTAGAAGGATAGCCTCTACGTGGGCATTCTATAATAATGGTATATTTTCTCGTCCTCGGGAGATATTTATAGAGGAGAGAAAAATCAAGAAAGTCAGAGTGCTTGCGGAGGTCGGTGCGTTTTTCAAGGTCCTGCTGTTTACGATTGGATTTATACTCCTCTCTTACATCTCGCTCGACGGCGAGATTCGTATATACACGCTTGCGGTGTCACTTTCTTCATATCTTCTGCTTCGGCGTTTTTTTCTTTCAACGCTTCTTTCTTTTGTACTCGTCGGACTCGAAACTTTGGTGTCGTATCTTTCCGTAATTTTGAGAATTTTCCTTTATATTCCCGTAAGAACTGTCAAAAGTGTAAAAAAATTAATATTTAGAAGAAAATATATTCCATACGACAGTATTTGCCTTGACAAATGAGGGATAAAATGATAAAATATATACGTAAATATTTGAAAGGAGCACTCGTAAATGGCTGATAACGAGATGGCAAGATACCTATTTCATCAGGGGACGAATTTTTATTCTTATGAGTACCTTGGTGTCTTCTGCCGCCGTTTTTCAAAAAAGTACGAGTACACCTTCAGAACCTGGGCTCCAAACGCTCATTCGGTCGGGCTTGTTTCCGATTTCACGGGGTGGACTCTTCCTCTGCCTTTTGAAAAGATAACCGATAAGGGCGTGTGGGAGCTTGTTTTTATTTCGGAAAGACCCTTAGAGGGCGAACCGTACAAGCTTGCCATAGCGTCTGAAAAGGGCGTATCCCTAAAGGGTGATCCGTACGCACGCTTCTCACGTGGGCTTGACGACGGTGCGTCACTGATATTCACCGACAAAAGCTTTAAATGGAGCGACTCGTCCTGGAGAAGACATAGGAAAAAAACTGTCAGGTCGGATAAAGACTCGTATATAGCTGCACCTATAAATATATACGAGATACACTTCGGCAGCTTTATGCGAAAGGATAACGGAGAGCCGCTTTCTTATCGTGAGATGGCGGAAATACTCCCTTCCTATCTTAAGCGAATGGGATATACTCACGTGGAATTCCTTCCGCTTCAGGAGCATCCTTTTGACGGATCGTGGGGCTATCAGGTGTGCGGCTTCTACGCAATAAGCTCGCGCTTTGGAACACCTAATGATTTTAAGCATCTTGTAAACACACTGCACGAGGCTGGAATAGGCGTTATAATGGACTGGGTTCCTGCGCATTTTCCGAAGGATGAATGGGGCCTGTTCGAATTCGACGGGCGGCCGCTTTACGAGTATCAGGGTAGGGACAGGCAGGAGTCACGTAGCTGGGGCACGAGATTCTTTGACCTCGGACGCGAGGAGATACAGTCGTTTTTGATTTCCAACGCCCTGTACTTTCTAAGAGAGTTTCATATAGACGGATTGCGCGTAGATGCGGTTGCGTCGATGATATATCTTGACTACGACCGTATGCCGGGCGAGTGGATACCAAACCCGGACGGCTCCAACGAAAACAGAGAGGCTATAAGCTTTATAAAGAAGCTTAACACAGCCGTTTTCTCGGAGTTTCCCGACGTCTTAATGATAGCCGAGGAGTCTACCGCTTTTGCAAAGATAACCACGCCCATATCCGAGGGCGGTCTTGGATTTAATTTAAAATGGAATATGGGATTTGCAAACGATCTCTACGATTATCTCTCGAGCTCACCCGAGGAAAGAAAAGCAAAGCACACGGCACTCAATTTCCCGATAATGTACGCCTTTTCGGAAAACTTCTGCCTGCCTATCTCTCACGACGAGGTTGTTCACGGTAAAAAATCCTTCCTTGATAAATGCTATGGCTCGTACGAGGATAAGTTCAGAGAGGCTCGCGCCGCACTCCTTCTGATTGCCGCTTATCCCGGCAAAAAGCTCTTGTTTATGGGCACGGAATACGCCCCCTTCAGGGAATGGGATTTTTCGGACTCTCTTGAGTGGTTTATGCTCGATTATCCGGTGCACAAATCCTTCAGGGATTATACCGCTGCGCTCAATCATTTTTATCTTTCGCGAAGCGAGCTCTGGGATTATGATTTTTCGCCGAAGGGCTTTGAGTGGATATACGCTGACGAGAGCGATAAAAACGCCGTAGCCTTTAAGCGTTACAATAAATCGGGAGAGTATCTCACGGTTATCGTAAGCTTTTCCGATAGAGAACAACGCCTTCTTATCCCTCTTTGCGAGGGCGAGGAGCTTGTCGCCGTATTCGATACGGGAAATTTTAGTGGTGAATTAAAAAAATTCAATATAACACAAACATCCGTAGGACCATGTGCCGAGGTAATACTGCCGAGATATTCGGGAATTATTCTCGCGCCAAAAAGCAAGACCCACAAAAAACAATATAAGGAGAAAAACAGTGTACTGTAAAAAAGAATGTATTGCGATGCTCCTTGCCGGCGGTCAGGGTTCGCGCCTCTACGATTTGACCAAAAAAACCGCAAAGCCTGCCGTTTCCTTCGGCGGCAAATATAAAATAATAGATTTTCCTCTTTCCAACTGTGTAAATTCGGGTATAGATACCGTCGGAGTTTTGACTCAGTATCAGCCTCTGGCACTAAACGAGTACGTTGGCAGAGGTGCTCCGTGGGATCTCGACCGTATGAGAGGCGGCCTCTCCGTGCTTCCGCCGTATCAGGGTAATCAGGGCTCTGATTGGTATAAGGGCACGGCTAACGCCATTTATCAGAACATAAATTTTATTAAGCAGTATAATCCCGATTATACGCTTATACTCTCGGGCGACCATATTTACCGTATGGACTATAAAAAAATGCTCGAGCAGCATAAAGAGACGGGGGCTGTATGTACCGTTGCGACCATAACGGTTCCGATTGAGGAGGCAAGCCGATTCGGCATTTGTAATACCACGCCCGACGGTGCGATATACGAGTTTGAGGAAAAGCCGAAAAAGCCTAAGAACAATCAGGCTTCTATGGGTATCTATATCTTCAACACCGATACGCTTATCGAGTATCTCGAGACCGACGAGGCGGACGAGAATTCGAGCAACGACTTCGGAAAAAACATAATTCCCAATCTTCTTCACAACGGAGAAAAGCTTTTCTCGTATAAATTTGACGGCTATTGGAAGGACGTCGGTACCATATCCTCTCTCTGGGAGGCGAATATGGACCTTATTGGCGAAAACCCCGTTCTTAATATCGCTGATAACAGACTTCGTATATACTCGAAGAATACTGCCCGTCCACCGCAGTTCCTCGGAGCTAAATCCGCCGTAGTCAACTCTATGATTTCGGAAGGCTGCAGAATATACGGACGAGTAGAAAATTCTATTCTCTCGGGCGGTGTAACAGTCGAGGAAGGTGCTGTCGTTCGGGATTCCGTGATTTTTGAGGACGTTTTGATTAAAAAAGGCGCATCGGTCTATACCGCAATCATTGACTCCGAGTCGGTGATAGAGAGTGGCGCTCAGGTCGGCGTTGACGGTGCCGATAAAAACAATATAACAGTAATCGCAAGCGGAAGCGTGGTCGAGAAGACCACCCACGCAAAGTCTTAAGAGGGGAGATAGAGAAATGGCTAAAAGTGCAGCAGGTATAATTTTTTCAAGCCTTAACGAAAATACGCTCTCGCGCCTTACTTCGGACAGAACGGTTGCCGCTATTCCTTTTGCGTGCCGTTACAGACTCGTGGATTTCTGTCTTTCGAATATGGTTAACGCCAATATTTCGAATATCAATATCGTAATCAACTATAACTACCGTTCGCTGGTAGAGCATATCGGTAGCGGTAAGGACTGGGATCTTGCAAGAAGAAGCGGCGGTATCAATATTATAACCCCTTTCCAGTCTGCAAGAAACGCCTCCGAGGCGAAAATGTTCTCAACTCATATGGAAGCGCTGAAAAGTATGCGCGAGTACATCTCGGAATTCCGCGAGGAATACGTCGTTCTGATGGACTCCGATGCGGTGCTTAATATCAACCTCTCCGACGTAATCAGACGGCACGAGCAAACCGAATGCGACGTGACGATGGTAACGAAGGGCGTGGATTGTGATTTTTCCTCGAAGCATCCGCGTCTGCTTCTTTCCTCGGTCGCAGGCAAGGTGACTTCTATCGCTTTGGGCTCGGGATACAACGAGCTTCATCAGGAGCTTTCTCTCGGCATCTACGTTATGAAAACGCTTTATCTTCGCAAGCTCATAGAGGAGGCGGATGCGTATAACGTTAACAGCCTCACTTCGATGCTCTTGAAGAATTGCAAGTCCTCGAACTACAGAGCTTATAAATACACAGGTTACGTAGCGAGCGTTTCAAGCTTCCTTGATTACTATAAATGCTCGATGGAGCTTGCAAAGGACGATAAAGCACGCGAGTCGCTCCTTTGGAAAACGGAAAATCCCGTTTTCACGAGAGTACACAACTCTGCTCCTACGAAATATTCCAAGGACGCCGTGGTAGAATCATCTATGATAGCAGACGAGTGTGTAATCGAGGGCACCGTTATAAACTCCGTTCTTTCAAGAGGCGTGCGCGTTGAGCGCGGCGCGGTAGTCAAGAACTCCGTGCTTTTCAGAGGAACAAGAGTGGAGCGCGGCGCAACACTCAACTGTATAGTTGCAGACAAGGACGTTTTGGTTTCTTCGGGAGTCTGTCTTTCGGGCAATGACAATATGCCCTTTTACATTCAAAAGGGAAGAAAGATTTGATGAAATTTCGCGAACGCTGTTCGCAAGCTGAAAGGAACTTTTATGAAGGTTTTATATGTAACAAGTGAAGCAGGACCGTATGCTGCTTCGGGCGGTCTTGGCGACGTGATGGGCGCACTTCCGTTGGCTGTTGCCGATAGAGATGCACAAATCACCGCTGAAGTTATTTTGCCGCTATACGATACGGTTAAGGAAGAATACAGAAAAGAGCTTGAGCTCGTCGCGGATATAAGCTTTAATCTTTCCTGGAGAAAGACGGGGGCGAGCATCTATAAGCTTTCGCGCGGTGGAGTCAACTACTATTTCGTAGAAAATCACTATTATTTTGAGCGTGGAAGGCTCTACGGAGAATTCGACGATGCAGAGCGCTTCGCTTTCTTCTCTCGCGCGGTGGTTGAATATATTCTTTCGAGCGGAAACGTTCCCGACGTTCTTCATGCTAACGATTGGCAGACGGCAATGACCGTGGTGTATCTCAAAACGGAATATGCCCGTATAGATGTGCTCTCAAAAATCAAGACCGTATATACCATTCACAATATTGAGTATCAGGGTAAATACGACCCATATATACTCGGTGATATATTTGGTCTTGACACTAAGTACAGAGGCGTGCTTGAATATAACGGCTGCCTTAATCTTATGAAGGGCGCGATAGTAAGCTCGGATTTCGTTACCACCGTCAGCCCTAATTACAGAAACGAGCTCGAGCACGACTTCTTTTCCTTTGGACTTTCCCCCATAATAAAGGCCGCAAAAAGCAAAATGGCGGGAGTTATCAACGGAATAGACTACTCTTACTTTTCTCCCGAGCGCGGAGGCGACGTTTATTTTGATTATGACTCATCTAATTACAAGAGCGGAAAAGCAAAAAACAAGGCGCAGCTTCAGGCGGAGCTCGGACTTGAGGTGAACAGAAATATTCCTCTTGTAGTTATGATTACCAGGCTTACGGCAGGCAAGGGAATAGACCTCGTCCTTCATATTTTAGACGAGCTTCTTTCGGAGCGGGTTCAGTTTGTTCTTCTCGGTACTGGGGAACCCGAGTACGAAAGTGCTTTTAAAGCGGCAGAGTCACGCCACCCCAATTTACGTGCGCTTATAAAGTTTGACAGAGTGATCTCGAAGAAAATGTACGCTGCGGCAGATATTTTCCTTATGCCTTCAAAGAGCGAGCCTTGCGGACTCGCACAGATGATAGCCTGCTCGTATGCGACGGTTCCGGTTGTTCGCTCGGTTGGCGGTCTTTACGATTCGATTCGCTCATATGGCGAGGAGGGGGCAAACGGCTTCAGGTTCGATAATTACAATGCGCACGAGCTTCTTTTCACCCTGAAGACTGCACTCGATTTATATAAAGATAAGAAATCCTGGGGCAAGCTCACGCTCGGAGCAAAGAACTCCGACTTCTCGTGGAACAATTCTGCCTCGAAATATATCGCGATTTACAACAATTTACTCAATTAACAGAAAGTTTTACACAAATGATCAACAGATTAGGTTCAAATCCCGTGACGGGAAAAAAGGAAAAAATATCAAAGCAGGAGCTCCGAGAACGCATAGAGGCAAAGCTCATTACAAGAGGCATTACCGAGCCTAATACGGCAACGGACGAGCAGCTTTATCAGGCAGTCGTTTACGCTCTTAAGGATATAATGCTCGAGTACCGCGAGGACTTCAAAAAGAGGGCGAAGGCGGTTTCGGCAAAAAGAGTGTGCTATCTTTGTATGGAGTTTCTTGTCGGCAGAGCACTGAAAAACGACGCGATAAGCCTTGGCGTTTACGATGAGCTTTCGGAAATACTTCGTGACTACGGAACAACCTTTGAGAAGGTTTATTCTTCCGAGGTTGACCCCGGACTCGGCAACGGCGGTCTCGGAAGGCTTGCCGCCTGTTTTATGGATTCGCTTTCGGCAGGAGATTATCTTGCCAACGGATACTCGCTTCTTTACGAAAACGGTCTCTTTAAGCAGAAAATTATTGACGGTGAGCAGGTTGAGCTCTCCGACGAATGGCTTGCCTCGGGTGGAGTATGGCTCGTTCCGCGCACCGATAAAATTCTTTCCGTTCGCTTTGGTGGCAGAATTGAGGAGCAGTGGGATAACGGTGAGCTGCGCATATTCAACTACGATTACGACGAGGTAAAGGCGGTTCCTTATGACCTTCTGATACCCGGAACGGATACGAATGCGGTTAATACCATTCGCCTCTGGCGAGCACGCAAGGCACTTTCGTCTATCAGCACCTATCCGACGCAGAGTGAATATATGCGAGGAAGAAGCGATACCTCTAATGCGGAGTCTATTACCAAGCAGCTTTATCCGCCGGATAATTACGACGAGGGAAAGCTCTTGAGGCTTACTCAGCAGTATTTCCTCGTTTCCGCGTCGCTTCAAAGTATTTTTAACGACTATCTTGCAGAGCACGGCTCTCTTGCCGGCTTTGAGGATAACGTTTCCATTCACATCAACGACACTCACCCGGCACTTTGCATTCCCGAGCTTATGCGTATACTTATGGACGTATACTCGTATTCGTGGGACGATGCGTGGGCAATAGTTGTGAAGTGTGTCTCCTATACCAATCATACGGTTCTCCCCGAGGCTCTTGAGTGCTGGAGAGTGGATCTTTTCAGCATGAAGCTTCCGAGAATATTTATGATTGTAAATGAGATTAACCGTAGGTTTACCGCCGATCTTTGGAATCTTTATCCCGGTGATTGGGACAGAATTTCGAGAATGTCGATAGTTGCCTATAATCAGGTAAGAATGGCAAATCTCTCGATTGTTGGCTCGCATACGGTCAACGGAGTATCAAAGCTTCACAGTGATATTCTGAAGAAGACGATTTTCCACGATTTCTACAAAATGACTCCGTGGAAGTTCACTAACGTTACCAACGGTGTCGCGCATAGAAGATGGTTAAACAACTCAAATCCCGCACTTGCTTCGCTTCTTGACGAGCTTATCGGTCCGGAGTTCCGCGAGAACGCACTTATGCTCGAGGGGCTTCTTAAGTACAAGGACGACTCTGAGGTATTAAAGCAAATAGCCGAGATAAAGCACCGTAACAAGGAGACGTTTGCATACTACGCTTACGGTAAAACGGGAAAGAGAATAGATACCTCGTCTATTTTCGACGTGCAGATTAAACGTATGCACGAGTATAAGCGTCAGCTGCTTAACGTTTTAAAGATAATATCGCTTTACAACGAGCTTCTTGATAATCCTAACGCCGATATACCGCCGCAGACCTTTATTTTCGGCTGCAAGGCGGCACCCGGATACGTTATGGCAAAGAAGATAATCAAGCTTATATGGTTCCTTGCAGAGGAGCTTGAGCGCAACCCTATCACGCGTGACAGGCTTAAAATAGTCTTTATGGAGGAATATAACGTATCTCTTGCCGAGGTGCTGATTCCTTCTGCAGATATTTCGGAGCAGATTTCTCTTGCAGGCAAGGAGGCAAGCGGCACGGGCTGTATGAAGCTTATGATGAACGGTGCAATTACCGTGGGAACTCTCGACGGAGCAAACGTTGAGATAGCCGAGGCGTGCGGCAGAGAGAATATTTATATTTTCGGCCTTAACACCAACGAGGTAGACGAGCTTTGGAGAGCCGGCTATATCGCGCGCGAGTTTGCATACCGTTCCGAAAAGCTGCGCCGCGTAATCGACCGCCTCTACCACCCGATAGCAGGTCAGGACTTCTCTCACATAGCCGATTATCTTATGGGCTCGGGATACGGAATTGCCGATCCTTTTATGTGCCTTGCCGATTTTGATTCCTATACCGGAGTGTACGACTTGGCTATGAAGGATTACAAAGACAATGACAGATGGGCGCGCATGTCACTTATAAATACTGCTACAAGCGGTATTTTCGCATCGGATAACAGCATTTCGAATTACGCGCGCGATATCTGGCACGCATCTCCCGTCAACAAGGTGAAGCTGCCTTGAGTTTTTAGTTTTTAATGAAAGGATCTGCTTGTGAGAGCAAAATTGCAGATTAACGATATCCCAAAGCCCCTGTCGCTCTACGAATACGTGCACGGTGGCAGGGGAGAGAGCGCTACGGCGTTTGATATATCCGAGCGAGCAGGGTTCAGAATAAAGGCTCCGCGCTCGCTTGGCCTTCTGGAAACGTATCTTGAGATTTTTACAGAATCGCTCGAATTCAAATTAAAGATAAAGCTTTCCTTTTCTGCGCTCTCTGAGGGGATGGACGTTTACGAGGCGCTCATTCCTATAAAGAAGCTCGGTGTAGGGCTTTACTTTATGCGTGTGTCTTCGAAGGTGCTTGGAAGTATGCTGTATTCGAAAAAAAGAGGCGAATATCTTTATTTTGAAGAACACGCCTCGCTCTCCGATCTCCTTCAGCTTACCGTATACGATTTCAAATACGACGAGCCCGAGAAGATGCTTGGCGGTGTTATATATCATATATTCGTAGACAGGTTTATGCGTGGTGGCGAATATGAGGTCCCCGATACGGCGCACGTGATAGACGGAGAGTGGGATAAAATACCCGAGTTTCCCGAATACAGAGGCGCACCTTTAAAGAACAACACCTTTTACGGCGGAACGCTTTTCGGGATTGCGGATAAGCTTGACTACATTTCTTCGCTTGGAGTAAAGGCGTTATATTTAAGCCCGATATTCAAATCGGTTTCAAACCACCGATACGATACCGCCGATTATATGCAGGTCGATCCTATGCTCGGCGGCGAAAGGGCGCTCGCGCATCTTATCAGGGAAGGGGATAAAAGAGAAATATCCATTATTCTCGACGGAGTGTTTAATCACACGGGAGACGATAGCGTATACTTTAACCGCTACGGACGCTTCTCGGGTGTCGGCGCATATCAGTCGCGCGAGTCGAAATATTATCCCTGGTACGACTTCTCACAGTTCCCGAACAAGTACACTTGTTGGTGGGATATTGAAATTCTGCCTCGCATTAACCCCGATATTCCCGAATGTTCGGACTTTTTCGTTGGCGATGGCGGAGTCATAGATCACTATCGCAAAATGGGAATCTACGGCTTCAGACTCGACGTTGCAGATGAGCTTTCGGATTCTTTTATTGAGAAGATCAAGTCAAGACTTTCGGATAAAGGCGAGTCTATTCTCTACGGAGAGGTGTGGGAAGACGCATCGAACAAGATAGCATATTCGACGAGAAAAAAATATTACCTCGGACGCGAGCTTGACGGAGTTATGAACTATCCGCTTCGCGCAGGGATTATCGAATATATCCTTAAAAAGGACAAGAGCGCTCTCGAGTATGCGCTTGAGGTTATGCACAACGCACCGAAGCGAGTTATGCACGCGCAAATGAATTTACTCGGTACTCACGATACCGAGCGTATACTGACCGTCCTTTCAGGAATATCAACCGAAGGAAAAACAAACGAGGAGCTTTCTACGCTTCGTCTTACCGAAAAAGAGCGTGGACATGCTATAAAACGCCTTATGGCGGCTTACACCGTTCTTGCAACGCTTCCCGGAATACCGACGGTCTTCTACGGCGACGAGGCAGGACTCGAGGGATTTCACGATCCATTTAACCGTATGCCGTATCCGTGGGGAAGGGAAAGCTCCGAGCTCGTAGCACATTATCAGTCGGTAGGCAGACTCCGCGAAAATAATTCGGTATACAGAAAAGGCGAATTCACGTTACACGCTTTGAGTGATGAAGTTTTCGTTTTCTCTCGATCGGACGCTAAAGCAGAGTATTTCACCGTCTTCAATAATTCAGAGCGTGAATGCTCGGTTCGATTCACGAGCACGGCGCGCTCGCTTTTGGGCGAATCAAAAGGTGAAGTCCACAGACTTTCTTCGCTTGAAGCAAAGGTGTTCAAAGCAAGGAAAAACACAAAATTCGAATTCATTTAACTTAGAGGCAAAGGTTATGACAGTCACGCTTATCGGTATGCCCGGTGCAGGAAAGAGCTGTATGGGCAAGGCGCTTTCAAGAAAACTTAAGATGAAGCTTGTCGACGGAGACAGACTTATCGAGGAGCGCACAGGGAAAAAGCTATACGAAATTATAGACGAGGAAGGGCTTGAAGGTTTTAAAAAAATCGAGGAAGAAACACTCCTTTCGATAACCGAGGATAATATTATCATTTCCCCCGGCGGAAGCGCTATATATTACGACAAGGTAATGCAGCACTTTAAGGAACGAGGCATCGTGATATATCTTTACGTCAGCCCCGCTACGTTGCTTGCGCGCCTCGGCGATTTTTCAAAGCGCGGAATAGTACTTAAGGAAGGGCAGACCATAAAGGATCTTTACGATGAAAGAGCGCCTTTGATGGAAAAATATGCCGATATAAAGCTGAACTGTGACGGCGTTGCGTACGGTAAATACCAAAAAACGGCACTAGAACTGATACAAAAGCGCATATCAAATCCGATTTAAATAAAAAAAGACAGCGGCTGCTGTCTTTTTTTATTGGTTCCTTGCGATTTTTGATAGACGGTACAGAAAGGCGTGTATTTCTCGCTTGGTATTGAAGGCAGAGAGCGAGGCTCTCACGGTTCCTATATTCAAGGTGCCGAGCTTTTTGTGTGCAAGCGGTGCGCAATGTAATCCTGCGCGTACCGCAAATCCGCCTTCGTTTAGTCTGTGTGCTACATCGGATGCCGTGATTTTTGCTAAATTAAAGCAAGCAACAGAACCGTATGACGGATATAAAACCGAGCTCTTGATTTCCGAAATGCCTTCGCGCAGAATGGCTCCGAGATACTCCTCGGTCTCCCTTATTTCCTCGATACCGACTCCTTCTATCAGCTTGATTCCAGCA
Source organism: Eubacteriales bacterium (assembly GCA_045653745.1). Classification (GTDB taxonomy): domain Bacteria; phylum Bacillota; class Clostridia; order Oscillospirales; family CAG-272; genus UBA1740. The sequence continues at coordinate 36,296 of JAZOMD010000062.1, forward strand.
TCGAGAGATGCAATTGCAGGAACAGAGAGCGTTCCTGCCTCGTATCCTTCGGGCAATCGGCTCGGCATATAGGGTAAAAGGCTGTCGCTACCGCTTCCGCCCTCGATGATTGTGTGCGCGCGTATGCTATCCTTAAAAATTGCAAATCCGCACCCAGCAATACCGAATAATCCCTTGTGACCAGGAGCGCAAAGTATATCGCAGGGCGTATCCGAAAGGCTTATTTTCTCGTGTCCTGCCAGCTGCGACGCATCTACGATAAGCAAAAGTCCGTGTTCTCTTGCCGTCTCGGATAGCACCGATAGCGGTATTCTCTCTCCGGTAACATTAGAGGCGAGGGTTGAAATTATTCCGATGGTGTTCGGGCGTATATTTGCTGCGATCTCCTGCCTTGGCTCACCCTTTGTCGAAAACAGCGAGTATTCGACTCCGATGCTTTCTCCAAGTGCCGTGATCGGCCGCAAAACGGAGTTGTGCTCAAGGTCGGATATAATGAAATGTCCCCCTCGCCGTGCCACGCTTTTAATAGCGATATTCAAGGCGTAGGTTGCGTTGTAGGTGAAGACTACGCTTTCCGGGGCGGTGTGCGAAAAAAGGTCGCATATCCTCTCGCGGCAGGAATAAACCCTTTTTGCCGCTTCCGTAGCGAGCGTGTGAGCGCTTCTTCCGGGATTTCCCGAAAAATACTTTGCAGAGCGAACAAGGCTTCTTATAACTGCGCGCGGTTTTGGAAAGCTTGTTGCGGCATTGTCGAAGTAAATCATAGCTTTAACCGTTATACACTCTGTAATTTATTCCGTTTTCCTTCATAACGAATACTGCATCGAGAAAGCTTTCGTCGTTTATCTCGACTCCGTGCGTGCATCCGTTATCGTCTTCCGGAGATTCGACCTTTATTATTTTCGTGCGTATTCCGGCGCGTAAGAGCAGCTTTTGCAGCTTTATTGCATAGGTTACGGCACCAACCGTAACGATAGTGCTTTTCAAGTCCGAAGCTCCTTCCTTATGATTCAAACAGGGGATAATTGTATATAAAATTCACCTGATGGCGAATCTAATTACAGTTTATGAAAAAGATAGCAAAAAAGTTATCAAACTTTCTAAAAAATGCTGGACTTTTACCGTGTTATATGTTATACTATTATGTATGAATAGAGGTGGAGTATATGTTTAAAGTTGAAAAACTGAATTCACCGCACGCCTTTGCCGCCAATACGTATCTTGTTTTCTCGGGCGGCGAGCTTGCAGTTATCGACCCGACAGTACCGTTCTCGGATACCGCGCTTTCTGCTGCGCCGAAATACGTCTTGCTGACCCACGCACACTTTGATCATATTCTCGAGGTTGACTCTTGGAAGGCGGCAGGAGCCGAGGTCGTAATTTCAAAGACCGAGAGCGGAGCGCTCCGCGACTCATACAGAAATTGCTTTCGCCAATTTTACGGAAGCGATGACGGCTATTTCGGAGAAGTGCACACGGTAGATGATTCTGACACGCTTTTTCTCGGAGAGCTTGCCATACGCGTTATGTCCGTACCGGGACACACCTCGGGCTCTGTCGTATATATAATAGGCAACGCGGCATTCGTCGGAGATACTGTGTTTGAGGGCGGTGGCTACGGCAGATGGGATTTGCCGACGGGTGATTATAAGGAGCTTGTATCGTCAATTGAGAAGGTTATGTCCCTTCCCGAAGACACAGTTCTTTATCCCGGACACGGAGCACAAACTACGCTAAGAGAATTTAAAAACTGCTATAAATACAAGAGATTATTATAAAAGGAACTGCTATGGAAGAACTTAGAAGCAATTTTATACACGACATTATCGATGCCGATCTTGCGGAGAATCCCGAGCATAAAATTCACACCAGATTTCCTCCCGAGCCCAACGGATACCTTCATATAGGCTCTGCGAAGGCTATATGGATAAACGCTATGACGGCAAAGAAGTACGGTGGACTTTTCAACTTAAGATACGATGACACCAACCCCTCAAAGGAAGATGTCGAGTACGTCGAGAGTATTTACGAGGACCTTACCTGGCTTGGCTGTGAGCCTACCGGCGGCGTATTTTACGGCTCGGATTATTTCGAGAAATGCTACGAGTATGGGATAAAGCCTATCAAGGACGGAAAGGCGTACGTTTGCGACCTTACCGCAGACGAGATGAGAGAATACCGCGGAACGCTTACCGAGCCCGGCAAGCCCAGCCCTTATCGCGACAGAAGCGTAGAGGAGAACCTTGAGCTTTTCGAGAGAATGAGAAACGGGGAATTTCCCGACGGAGCAAAGACTCTCCGTGCCAAAATTGATATGGCGTCGCCTAACATCAATATGCGCGACCCTGCAATATACAGAATAGTCCACACGTCTCATCACAGACAGGGCGACAAGTGGTGCAATTATCCTCTTTACGACTATGCTCACCCCATTCAGGACGCTCTCGAGGGAATAACACATTCTCTTTGCTCGATAGAGTTTGAAAATCACCGTCCTCTTTACGACTGGGTTGTCGATAACCTCGGCTTTGAGAAAAAGCCCAAGCAGAGAGAGTTCGCAAGACTTAACGTTACTCATACCGTAATGTCTAAGCGTTACCTCAGAAAGCTCGTTGAGACAGGCCTTGTTGACGGCTGGGACGACCCCCGTATGCCCACTCTTTCGGGTCTTCGCAGAAGGGGATATACCCCCTCGGCAATTTTTGACTTCGTTTCGAGAGCAGGCGTTGCAAAGGCGTACAGCGTAGTGGATTACGAGCTTCTCGAGCACTGTATCCGCGAGGAGCTTAACACCTCGGCTGACAGAAGAATTGCCATTATGAAGCCTATAAAGGTTGTTGTAACGAATTATCCCGAGGATAAGACCGAATATTTCGAGCTCCCGAACAATCCCGGAAATCCCGAGCGTGGAACGAGAAAGCTTCCCTTTACAAGAGAACTCTATATAGACGCTGACGATTTTGCAGAGGTTCCTCCGCCTAAGTTCTTCAGAATGAAGCCTGACGGCGAGGTAAGACTTATGGGCGCTTATATAGTTAAGTGCAACGAAGTTATTAAAAACGAGGACGGCAGCATCAAGGAGATTCACTGTACTGCCGACCTTGAAACGGGCAACGCTATGCCTCTTGACGGCAGAAAGGTGAAGGGAACTATTCACTGGCTTTCTTCCGCTTATGCAGAGGACGCTACCGTTATGCTTTACGATTTTCTCTTTGACATTGAGAATACCGCAGATATTCCCGAGGATAAAACCTACGACGACTATCTCAACAAGGATTCCGTGGAAAAAATCTCCGGAGCCAAAATTGAGCCTGCTCTCAAGGATGCTACCGCAGGCGAGAGATTCCAGTTTGTCAGAACCGGTTATTTCGTTAAGGATACCAAGAGTGAGGGCGTATTTAACCGCATAGTAGGACTCAAGGACAGCTTCCCTAAGGCAGCTAAATGAATATAAGAGGCATCTTTTCTCGGTTTTTGCATCTGTGCTCGGTACCTGCTTGCATTTCTTGTGGAGAGAGACTTGATTTCTCTGATTCAGCCTTTTGCTCGGAATGTTACGACAAGTTCTCTACGGCAAAGAAGCAGGATTGCTCTCGGTGTGCAAAGCTGCTCCCCGAGTGCACTTGTACGAATGAATTTCTCCGCTCGCATTTTGTTAAGGGGTTAGTAAAGGTTTTCAGATACCGTCCTTCCGAAAAGGAGAACGCGCCGGAAAATCAACTAATATATTCGCTCAAACGCGAGGAGCGCTACGACGTAATGAAAAGAGCCGTCACAGAGCTGAGAGCGGCAATAGAAAACTCACTTTCCATAAGCGAGGATTTCATTTTCACAAGTGTTCCGCGCCGTAAGAGTGCAATTCTCGAATACGGCGTAGACCACGCGGCAAAAATCGCGCGCCTTCTTTCAAAGGAATTCTGTGCAAAATATCTGCCCATACTGAAATCGCGAGCAAAGAAACCGCAGAAAACGCTCGATAGAACCGAAAGGCTCAAAAACGCGCGCTTCGTTATAAGAAAAGAAGCAAATCTTGTCGGTAAAACCGTAATACTCGTTGACGACGTGGTTACGACGGGTGCATCTATGGCATCTGCAGCGGCACTTATCCGCTCTCTCGGGTGTAAGAAAATTTACGGCGTTTGCCTTGGCGTTGCTTACCGTGATAGCATTATTTAAAAAACAAAAATCGACAGCTGCTGGCTGTCGATTTTTTATTATCCCTTCTTGCAGGATTTTTTATACTGCGACGGTGTCATTCCCGTATGCTTTTTAAAGACGGTGGAGAAGTAATGAGAATTAGAAAACATCAGCTTTTCGGATATTTCAAAGAAATTCAGCTTAGATTCTCTGACCAGCTTCTTTGCCTCGTTTACCTTCATTTTCGTAAAGTAGTCGATAATCGAATAACCGCACGCCTTGTTAAAGCGACGGGAGATATAGGTCTTTCCAAAAGAGAATTCCTGACTCAGCTCGTCCATTGTGAACTTTCCGTAGAGGCGCTTTTCCATAAACGAGATGATTTTCAAAACGAACTCATCTTCTATTATGTCCTTCGGGAAAAACATTTTTTTCGATGATTCGTAATAGTGATTTTCTCGGATAAGCTCTATGAGCATAAGCTCAAGGCGTAAAAGAATGGTTTGCTGACCCGCCCAAAGGCTTCCGTCGGATTTCGGCTTAAGCATACCCATATGAGGGTTATTGAACGGAAGGTCGAAGGTTCCCGATGCCTCGTGGATTATTGCTGCTATGTGCTGCTTTGTAAGCATAGAGGTGGATATTTTCCTGTTTTCGAAATAGCGCATAGCGTCCGATGCTGAGGAGAATACCATAATGAATATATTAGGTGCAACGCCCTTGACCGTTTTTATCATATGCTGCTCGAACGGCTTGTGAAAATACATTTCACCCTGCTTCAGAAGAAAGGTGCGCTCTCCTGCGATTATCTCGCATTCGCCGCGGTCTATGTATACAAGCTCCCACGGAGCGTGTGACTCTATACTGTCTACGAAAGAATCGTCAAACTCAAAATAATGTATAGAGGTAAGCGAATCTACCAGAATAGCCTTATCGACTATAAACTCGCCCGGTTGACGAGTATTTTTATATGCAATCATATCAGAAACCGCCTTACGGATTTTATACTGCATCATATATTGTACTATATTTTTTTATAAAAAACAAGGCTTTGTTTAAAAAATCCACGATTTTTTTGTACAAATTCGCGGATTTATCTTATAATATTTTGCCCGATTTTGCGAGGTTAAGAACGCGGTCATATATCTCGCTTTCGGGAGAAAGACCTGCAAGGTTTGTAAGAACGCCCTCCATTCCGAGCTCCTCGAGCATAGAAATCCACTTCGTTTCCTCTGACGGGCGGTAAAGAAGCATAGAGGCAAGTGTCATCTCGAGAACGCTCGAATCCATTCCGTGCTTCTCGACGAGAAGCATAGGACCGACGACACGTTCTGTTATACCGATTTTTCTCTGGGGCTCTCTGGCGTTACGGGATACCGTGTCAACTATCGTTTTATCGGTAAATTTATCGCGTGAAAGACGGGCAAATTCGCGCTGGTCATCCCTCTCATATCCGTACTCGAGGCACATGCACTCGTTGATAGCTGCATAGTTTTTATCCAAAAGCGCAAGAATCTGCGGGTCGTTTGCAGCATCAGAATAAACCGTGTATCCCTTTTGGTATCCGAGATATGCAATAATGCAGCTTGCGCTGTTGTAGGTAAAGAGCTTACGTGTTAAGAAGTTTTCAAACCCGATTATCGGCTTTAGATTCGGGTGGTTGGGGCAGTTTTCCTTCATAGGAACTTTATCGAACTGAAGATATGGATACCATTCCGAACTAATATTCAAGCCGTCTTTTTCTATCGTAGTGCAGAAGACGGTTGCCTCGGAGACAGAAACGCCCTCTACGCCTATTGCATCGTAGAGCTTCTTCGCGGGAGAGGCGGCGTTTTCACAGACGATTATTCTTGTATCCTTCGTGACGTATTTTGAAAGGCTACAACCTACGTCGGCCAGGTTCGTACCGCCAACGGAAACCAAAATCAAATCGGCGTCTATCTTATCGAGAGTTTCCCACGTGTGAGCCTTGAGGAATTTAACCGTTTCCCCGGACTTTTTGTTTCCGAAATATGTTATATCGAAGGAGCCCTTTTCATTAAGCTCTCGGACGAGCTCCTCGTTTTTATCAATAAAGGTTATTTCTTCAGTGGAGAGAAGCCTTGCAAGAAAGCCCCTTCCTGTTTTTCCTGCACCTATAATAGTAATTTTCATTTCAGCCAGCCAAGCTCCTTGATATAGTCAATTTTTTCCTTAACGAGTTTTCCGAGAGTACCGTCGGGCGCTGTCTTGCAAACCTTCAGAAGTACGGCGTCAACGCCTTCGCTATCGAGCATATTTTTTAACTCCACGGCAAACGGGTCGGAGGGCTCATAATAGTGTATCGCCGCCGCTATTGCAACCGCGAGATTGTCGGGAACAACGCCCCATTCAAGACAAAGCCTTGCAGAGCCTACAAGACGGTCGTCGGGACCGAGCTTTCTCATAGGGTCACGGGCGTTTCTCTCAATGTAATCTACAATGCATCTGTCCTGAAGCTTATTGAGCGAGGTGCGTGTGAACGCCCACTGCTCGTCGAAGGGGAAATTGTGCTTCTTTGAAAGCGCGGTGGCGGTTTCCTTGTAGACACCGTCCAAAAGATTTATAATTCTGTCGTCGTGTGCCGCATCGGCTATGTATTTATAACCGAGAAGTGCACCTACAAACGAGGTCGTACCGTTTGCGGCGTTGTAGGTATAGAACTTTCTCTCAAGGAAGCCTGTAAACTCGTGTATCGGCTTCAGGGATATCATTCCCTCGGGCATCTCTCTCTTTATGCGCGACGAATCGAAGGGAAGCTCCCAGAAATTCTGCACGTTCACCACGAGAGGATCTCTCTCCAAAAGCTCGGGCGTTGACTCTATTGCGGAACGCATTATTACCGCCTCGGTCACACCTACGTTCTCGGTAAAGAAGGCTCTTTTCGCTTCGTCAAGCGCATCGTATATTCCGTTATAGAGAATATCGGCAGGCTTCTTCCAATTTTCGCAGGTGACAATGTTCAGGGGTAGAGGATTTTTATCCGCGCGAAGATTTACTCCGCCTATAAGATAGGGAATTATCTCGGAAAGGTTTTTTCCGCCTACCGCTGTAAAAACGCAATCAGCCTTGGCGATTTCCTCGTAAATTTTCTCTTTGTCATCAAAGCCGAGTGCACGCGCGCCCTTGACAACGGTGTTTTTTTCGGGAGCACCGAGGATATTGACAAGGTATTCACCCCTCTCGTTTATCAGATTAACGAGAGGCTCTGCCTTTTCTACGAAGATAAAATCTATGTCCGAAAGGTAGAGAAGATGACCGATAAATCCTCTTGCAATTTTTCCTGCTCCAAATATTACGCAGCTCATTTTATTCTCCTTTATAGCTTGCTATTCTTGAATTCGTCCTTTAATGCTCGGTATATCGAGCGATACGTTGAAAATCTTTCTTTGTATTTCGTGTAAGCTTCACCCGTGGGCGCCGCTACGGTTTCGTATTTTATAAGAGCGCGGATAGCTTCCCCGAAATCCTTAAACTCTCCGCTGCCTACCATAGCAATCATAGCAGCACCGAGCGCAGAGGTATCGGGCTCGAGCGCGCGAAGGATTTCCTTTTTGAAAAGTTCAGCCTTTATCCTTGCCATGACGGCGTTTCCGCTCGAGCCGGCACTCGTTATAAGTCTGCCGCCGCGTGGCATTCCAATGTCGAGCGCGATGTCGTAAAGACTGAATACGACGCCCTCGAGAACCGAATACGCAAGAGACGCCTTCGTGGTTTCGGTATCAATGCCAAAGAAAACTCCGCGTGCATTTTCATCGTAAATAGGCGCTCTTTCTCCGTTAAGGTAGGGAAGAAAAACGGGTGTGCCGGGCATTAGGCGAGCATCGGGTGAAAGCTCGTCTGCCGATAGCTCCGAGAGAGCGAGCTCGCACGCCTTGCCGCTCGATTTCGTTCCGCCGTACTGAATATATCCGTTTAAATATTTCCCGGATATTCCGTTCTCTGCAAGCTCGCCTCTGATAACGCCGACGTGCTCGCTTGTGCCCGATATTTCAAAGGAGTCTCCCTCGTTGAATACGCCCATACCAAGAAGCCCTGCAAAGAAGTCGTTCATACCGCAATAAACGGGTAAATTCGCAGGAATGGAGAAATAATCCGAGGCAGAACTTGTCACTGTGCCTGCTATGTCTGTGGGTGAAATGATTTTCGGTAAGGAAACGTCGGGTGCGATCTTATCGATGAAGAAGCTCGACAGCTCGGATTTTTCAAAATTATAAAGTCCACGGTAGCTATACGGGTCACTCACAAAATTATCGGTAAGAGCGAGAATGAGATACTCCTTTGGCATCATCACTCTTTTTGTATTCGGATAATGCTTTTTTATGTACGAAAGCCTCGGCAGAGGATAGGAAACAAGGGGAGGGTGGCGCATTGAAATCTCGCGGAGCATCACCTCGTCGCCGTACTGCCGGCAAAGCTCGGAAAGCTCCTCCGTGCCTTCCGACTGCCACCATCCGATAACCGTATTTTCGTCGGTAATGTAGGTACCGACCTGCGAGGAAACGGATATAGCGGTAAGCCGTGCCTTTTCTTCATCCTTTAAAAAGCCTGATAAGCAAGTCCTGACCGCGGCTGTATACGCTTCGGGAAAGGGGGCATCGTAGCCGCACCTTGCTTTACGGACGACGCCTTCTTTGTCGGCGAGCAATATCTTTACAGCCGAGGTTCCGAGGTCTATTCCAAGGAACAGAGGCGTGCTTTTTTTAGTCAAATTTAAACACCGCCTTCACGAAGCCGACGGGTCTTTTTCTTGCAAGCTCGAGACCCTTTTCAAATTCTTCGAGCTTTATTATATTTGTAACGAGAGGCTTCATATCCACAGCGCCGTCTGCCATCAAATTTATAGCGCGTCCGTGCATATTCCAGTTGTTTCCCGCACCGACGAGATGAAGATTGTTTATATGAATATCGTCTATTCTGATATTCATATTCCTTCCGCCTCCGTATCCCGCAAGGGCAACGTATCCACCCTTCTTACAAAGCTTCAGGGCGTTCTGTACGCACTCCTCAGCACCTGTTGCATCTATGATATAATCGGTGCCCTCGGGGTGGATTTCCTTCATTCTTTCGTATATATCCTCCTCGCGCGTCGCAACCGTAGCGTAAGCGCCAAGCTCCTTTGCTACCGCAAGACGTGCAGAGCTCGTTGCGGCAACGACTATCTTGCGAAGGCCGAGCGCCTTAGCGGCTGCAAGAGTGCAAAGACCGATAGAGCCTGCACCGAAGATGAGGCAGGTTCCGCCTGCTTTCGCCTCTATTTTTTCAAGTACACCGAGAGCAACGCCGAGAGGCTCTGCGAGTGCCGCTTCCTCAAAGGAAAGCGAGTCGGGAAGTCTGACGAGGCCTGCGGCAGGTACGTCAACGTATTCGGCATAAGCGCCGTCGCCCTTGAATCCGATTTCCTTAAACTCCTTGCAGTATCTCCACCTTCCGCTTCTGCAAGCCTCGCATTTGCCGCAGAAAACGTCGTTAGAGCCGGTTACGCGAGCGCCCAAAAAATCAGAAAAGCGAGAGTCGTTTACCTCTTTAACCACGCCCGACCATTCGTGCCCCGGCGTTAGGGGATAATTTGCGGCAATGTTTCCGTCTACTACCTCAAGGTCGGTAGCGCATATAGCCGCCGCACAGGTCTTAATACGTGCAAATCCTTCCTTAAGCGGTGGGAGCTCCTTGTTTTTTAATACTACCTTTCCGGGAGCTTCTATTACTACGCATTTCATAGCATTTTCTTCCTTTCTGTTATATATGATTTTTCTTTATCGCGTCTCGTATTGAAACGAGCGCTGCACCAAACGCTGCTGAAATATTATTGTCTATCTCTATGTCGGTTTCCGGTGGGATAAGCTCTCTAAGAAGAGCAATAAGCGGCTCTGTATACAGCGGCTCCTCCGAAAGCTTTCCCGATAAAATTATTTTTTCTGGAGAAAAGAGCATCGAAAGGTTGTGTATCGCAACGGCGAGGTGAGAGGTCGCTTCAGCGAAAACTGCGCGGTCTTCACCGCCAAGGATTTCCTCAAAGCTCTTGCCGACCCTGTTTTCTATGCCGACTATCGAGGAATACGCCTCAAGACAGCCGCGCTTTCCGCAGGTACACAGAGCACCGCCCGGAACAGCAATCGTGTGTCCGATTTCCATTCTTCCGAAGTCGCCGAGTATCTTTCCGTCCTGGATAACGGAAAGACCTATACCGCGGTCTATACGCAAAAGGATTGCATCGCGAAAGCTTTCCTTGTATTCCTTGGCTATAAGAAGACATTTAGGGTCGTGCTCAACCGTGGTGGGTACGCCGAAGCGCTCCCGAAACATCTCACGCACGTTTATGCTTTCCCAAGGAAGATTAGGAAAATGAACGGAAATTCCGTTATCGGGATCTACCTTGCCTTGAATGGCTACGCCTATTGAAAATATTTTATATTTATCCTCGCAAAATTTTATCGCCTCGCTGCACAGAGAAATAGCATCTGTAAAAAGCTCCTCTTCGCTTCTCGCCGTGAAGGGAAGGGTAGAGCGCCATAAGCGCGTAAGGTCGAACCCAACGACTCTTGCGGTGATACCCGTGGTATTTATATCAAGACCGACAGAGGCTATTTTGTCTCCGCTTGCGGAAAGAACGGTAGACGTTCTGCCCACGCCTTTTTCGATAGGAGTCATCTCGGTTATATATCCGCGCGAGAGAAGTTCAGCAACGCTCTCTGAAACCGCACCCCAAGAAAAGCCCGTCTCACGTTCAATTTGCCGTCTTGTAGTGTTTCCTTTATCTAATATAAATCTTAATATATCGGATAAATTCCGTTGCTTTTGCCTGTCTTTTGTAAGGAATTTTGAGAAATTTTCCATCAAAATCTAACTCCAAAGAAAAATATTCATTTACCTATTGACAATTATATCACTTTCTGATATAATTGTCAATAGGTTAGCAAAAATAAATTTCTTTACCGAAGGGAAGTGAAAAATGAACATTATAAATAATATGAAGGAAACCGAGCTTTTACCGTCTCAGTGCGCAATATGGTATCTCGGTCAGGAAGGCTTCCTATTTAATAATAAAGGTAGCTTTATACTCGTAGACCCATATCTTTCGAGCTACGTTGATGAAAACTGCTCGGAGCTTGTAAAATGGAAGCGACTTTATGAACCGCCCGTCACTGCCGGCGAGCTTGAT
>JAZOMD010000063.1:0-2653 GCA_045653745.1 Eubacteriales bacterium
CCAGACTATCTGCGACGAGGAGAAATAGGGCGCGAGAAGTCTGCTCGCTCCAAGCTCGATTGCCATAACCGACATACCCGAGAAAAACTCGGTGAGATATAAAAACCATTTTCTTTTCAGCATATATGCCTCCGCCGCGCAGAGCGCGAAAGTTAAATATAGGAAAACTTTATTTTATTATAGCAAAAGGCTCGGGAAATGTCAATAAAAAGTACACAAAGGGAAAAAACAAAAAAAGCGCAAGGCTCTATCCCCTGCGCCGATCATTAATTCAATGTATCGCAAATCAAAAAATCTTTAAAGAGAACGCCGCCCTAAAAACCGAGGCGGCGTTCCGTTTTCTCCAAAAAAGCAAATCAAGATTTACATTTTCGGGCGTTTTTATTACATAAGCTTAAGATAAAGCTCCTTGATTTCCTCTACGCTCGTTGCGCGGGGGTTGCCGGGACGGCAGGCGTCTGCGTATGCAGACTCTGCGAGGAAGTCTATGTCCTCTGCCTTGACTATATCCTTAAGGTCTGCGGGGATTCCGACGTCGAGAGAAAGCTGCTTTACAGCGCCTATCGCTGCGGCTCTTGCCTCGTCGAGAGTCATCTCGGATACGCCCGAAACGCCCATTGCGACTGCAATATCTCTGTACTTCTCGCCTGTTGCGGGAGCGTTATACTCCATAACGGTGGGAAGAATAATAGCGTTTGCAACGCCGTGGGGAGTATCGTAAAGTGCGCCGAGGGGGTGTGCCATAGAGTGAACGATACCAAGACCTACGTTAGAGAAGCCCATACCTGCGATATACTGGCCGAGAGCCATTCCCTCTCTGCCCTCGTCGGTATTTGCAACAGCGCCTCTGAGGCTCTTTGCAATAATCTCGATAGCCTTGATGTGGAACATATCGGAAAGCTCCCAAGCGCCGCCGGTGATATAGCCCTCGATAGCGTGGGTGAGCGCGTCCATACCGGTTGCCGCGGTGAGACCCTTAGGCATAGTTGCCATCATATCGGGGTCAACGACTGCAACGACGGGAATGTCGTGAACGTCTACGCAAACCATCTTGCGGTTCTTTTCCACGTCGGTGATAACGTAGTTAATGGTAACCTCTGCGGCAGTACCTGCGGTGGTTGGAACTGCGATTATGGGAGTGCACTTATTCTTGGTGGGAGCAACGCCCTCGAGGCTTCTTACGTCTGCGAACTCGGGGTTCTCTATAATGATACCGATAGCCTTCGCGGTATCCATCGACGAGCCGCCGCCGATAGCGACGATACAGTCAGCGCCCGATGCCTTGAAGGCTGCAACGCCGTTCTGAACTTTTTCAATAGTGGGGTTGGGCTTGATATCGCTGAACACGTCGTACGCGATTTTAGCCGCGTCAAGAACCGCAGTAACCTTTGCGGTAACGCCGAACTTTATGAGGTCGGGGTCGGAGCAGACGAACGCCTTCTTAAAGCCTCTCGCTAAAATTTCGGTTGCAATCTCATTGATTGCGCCCTTGCCGTGGTAGCTGGTTTCGTTAAGAACAAATCTGTTTGCCATTATAAAAAACTCCTTTTGTTATTTTTTTAACATATCTATCTTACCACAAACGGACAAAGAAATCAAGAGTAATTTTTGATATTTTTAAAATACCTGTGCTACGACGTATATAACAATTTCTTCGGAACAAACGTAAGTGCCACCGACACCTCCGAGTTCAAGGAGCGCACTATCGTTTTCAAAAACTACGGTGCCTGCAGAGGCAAGAGCGACGAGCCCCTTTATACCCGAACCTACAAGGTTGTCGGTCTCTCTGCTACGAACAACTTCCCCACCGTTGTTTCGGATAGCGAGTTCAAGTTCCTCAGACAGTACGACGTCTACACCTTCGGTCTCTATTTCACCGACATTGAAAACTGCTCCGGCGTTTACGCACTCGCCGAAAACACGCCGTTATACACGACCAACCAAAGCTTTGAGGCGATTTATCAGGTGGTGGGCGTCGTTGAAATATTCAAGGAATACTTCAGCGTTTTTGCAATCATCATTGCGATAATAGGTCTGCTCGTTCTCGTCAGCTACCACGCAGGAAACCTAAAGAGCCGCCGCTATGACATAGGCGTGCTCCGCTCCTTAGGTTGCAAGGCGAGGGACGTTGGAAAGATTTTCTTCCTTCAGAGCCTTCTTATAGGAATTGTCACCTCCCTGCTTTTCGTTTCAGGTACCGTAATGCTGACCGACCTGGTTAACGAAATACTCGTGGAAAGCTTCAAGACCTACATCGACTCGCCTGCAATACAGTTCCTTAATCAGATAAGCATACTTGAAATATCGGGAGCTATGCTCCTTGTGGACATTGCTTTCCTTATGATAATATCCGCGCTCTCGTCGGTCGCGCCGCTCTTAAGGATACGCAAAATAAAGCCGATCAGCATCGTCAAGTCGAGAGAATAAGAGAAAAAAGGCACCACTTCTGTGGTGCCTTTGAAGTATGTGGCGGCAGAATAGAAAAAGCACTCCTTTTGGAGTGCCTGCAAGATACGGGAATTTGATGCTCTGCATCAATATTTGCTCGCTCTGCGCCTTGAAAGCGAGCTTTCAGATCTTCGAGCGGCAAATACGAACCCATACTCGCGCAGCTACTGATTTGCTAAATAAGCAAAACACAGCTATGATTTGC
>JAZOMD010000064.1:0-1667 GCA_045653745.1 Eubacteriales bacterium
ACCTTATCGAGCTTCCTGCATCTGTCGAGGAAGCACCCTCGGTAGTAGTTGAGCGCGGCCCTAACATCAAGCCTATTCCCAAGGGCGATGAGCCTATGGAAAATCTCGCCTGCGAGCTTATCCTCAAGGTTGGCGACAATATCACCACCGACCACATAATGCCTGCGGGTGCAAAGATTCTTCCTTACCGCTCCAACGTTCCGAAGCTCTCCGAGTTCTGCTTCACCGTATGCGATAAGGACTTCCCCGAGAGAGCGAAGACCAAGGGCGGCGGAGTTATCCTCGGCGGTCAGAACTACGGCCAGGGCTCGTCGCGTGAGCACGCGGCTCTCGTTCCCCTTTACCTCGGAGTGAAGGCTGTTATTGCAAAGAGCTTTGCGAGAATACATATGGCGAACCTTATCAACTTCGGTATAGTTCCTATGACTCTCGAGTGCGAGGCTGACTACGACAAGATTTCCGAGGGCGACAAGATAAGAATAGACGGCTTCCGCGAGGCTATCGCTTCCGGTGAGCGAGCATACCTTGTCATTGAGGGTTCGGACGAGAAGATTCCTCTCGTTCTCTCCTTCTCCGAAAGACAGAGAGAAATTCTCCTCGCAGGCGGTACTCTTAACTATACCAAGAAGCAAAAGTAAAACAAAGTTTACAAAAGAGGTGCAAAATGAACTTCAATTTTAAAATAGACCCCTCTCTTCTTGAGGGGGCAGAAAGACTTTCCGCCCTTCTCGGCTTCGGTATCGGAGAGGGAATAGAGGTTGTCGGCGTTCAGGGTGAGCGCCGCGGAGTTTCGCTTAAAGACGGCAAAGCAACTATTTATTACGATAAGAAATTCTACTTCTTCCGCGCTCTCGGACTTCTCGCAGAGAACCTAAAAAAGGGCGACAGCTTCGACATTACCGAGGACGGATTTTTCAAGGACCTCGGCGTTATGATAGACACATCGCGCTGCGGCGTGCCTACCGTAAAGACGCAGAAGAATATGCTCGATTATCTCGCCATTATGGGTTACAGCAACGTTCAGATATATATCGAGGACACCTTCGAGCTTCCCTCGCGTCCTTACTTCGGCTATATGCGCGGCAGATACACCCGGGACGAGCTCCGTGAAATAGACGACTACGCAGACGGCTACGGCATAGAGATCATTCCTTGCATAGAGTGCTATGCACATATGGAAAAATATCTTATGTGGCCCGAGGCAGGTCCTATCAGAGATACCGCGTCGGTTCTTCTCGCGAGAGAGGAAGCGACCTTCGAGTTCGTCGAGGAGCTTATATCCACCATTTCGTCCTGCGTCAGGAGCAAGAGAATACATATCGGAATGGACGAGGCGTGGGATATGGGCCTTGGCGCATTCCTCGATAAGCACGGCTACGTGCCTCCCTTCGATATATTCAACGAGTATATGGAGAGGCTTATAGCCATTACCGATAAATACGGTCTTAAGCCTATGATGTGGTCGGATATGTACTTCCGTATCGCAAGCGGCGAGAAGGCCTTCTACGAGGAAAGCACGGTTATTCCGGAGGAAGTCAAGGCGTAGATACCGAAGAACGTGGCGCAGGTCTTCTGGCACTACGGCGAGAAGTATCACTGCGACGAGTATATGGTCGAAAAGCATGCCGAGCTCGGAAGCGAGATTATGTACTGCGCAGGCCTTTGGG
>JAZOMD010000065.1:0-3152 GCA_045653745.1 Eubacteriales bacterium
GCCTCCCCGTATCCCCCTGCTTCTACTCCGAAGCCACCCCCTCCATCGAGGACTTCCTCGCAGGTCGTGACCAGACCCTCTGGCACTACGGCGAAGGCGGCAAGCCCGAGGCGTGGAGCACCGCAAGAGGCAACACCGTTGACACAAAGACCTACGTACATACCGCCTCGTCCGTAACCGTTACCGACGAGTACTGGCAGATACTTATTGCGCTTAAGCAAGAGGGCATGTTAGACCAGCTCGAGGACCGCGACCTCGCCGCTATGGTAAACGCATCGAGCACCAAGGCAGAGCTTGAAGAAAAGCTTTCCGACTACTACCTCGAAATGTCTGCAGGTATCACCTTCACCTTTGCAAACGGACAGCTCACCCTCTCGAACGGCACGGATAGCACCCAGCTCGAGTACCTCGAGCTTGACGGCGAAATCTACTATGTTCACACCGGCGGCAAGGCGTTCGACATCAAAGATAACGGCGCCGCCCTCGAAGAAACCATTGTTGTAAACGAGTTCATCACCGTTGTTCACAGCTACGCCGTAGCAGGCTAATAAAAAATAGCAGGCCCAAAAGGGTCTGCTACACCTATACAAACAGGAAAAGGATAGAGAATTTTTACGTTCTCTATCCTTTTTTCTTGACAAGCACCGGCTTAATTAAAGACACAAAAGCAATTCCTTACCGGCGTGCCATTGTACGCCTATCGCTCGAAATTAAGCGATCCGGAAGTAGCCTTGCACTAAGAATTCGTTTTTCTTTTCGGTTCATCAATGAGATAATGCCTCGCCGCCGTAGTCACACCTGCCGTCGTCGTCTGCATCTCTGTGAATGCGATCGCAGCCGTCGAAGAATTCCTTACCGCAGTATTGTACGTCACATATACCGTCGTCGTCTGCGTCTCTGTGGTTATGGCAACCGTCGGTAAAGGGCGTGATACACTTGTCACACATGCCGTCGTCGTTAGCATCGACGTGCCGGCACGCACCGCCGCCGGAGAAAAGATATCCAAGCTTACTTTCGAGCTTGCCGAGCTGTGCTTCGGTAATATCGCTGATAGTCTTGAAATCCTTCTTGGGAGAGGGCATTTTGTCCTTTGTGTCAACTATAAGTTTACATTCGAGCTCATATTGCTCGCTTATTTTAAAATCTCCGACTCCCAGCTCCATAACAAAATCGTCAGCCGTCAGAGTGTAAACTTCTCCTTTTTTACCCAAGGAACCGTCGAGGGTATAATCGACGTAACTGTCGTCTACCGAGTTTCTCATAGAGAAAGAAAACTTATCCTTCTTCTTATCTACCTTAATATCGAGAAGGAGCTCGCCACCATCCGTTGACTCAACCTCGAGCGTTGCCGCGAATTCATTTCTATCGTCCTCGCTGACCTTATAGGTAATCTCGCTATAACGTGTCTCGACCTTGATTTCGTCCGTTTTCTTAATACCGTCCTCGCCGCAGTCGAGCGTGAGGTAGGTCTCGTCGTTGCACCTCACCTCGAGCTTAAGGAGCTTTGCACTCATTTTCGGAGTGGCTATATCTATCTCTATGGCTCTGAAATATCTGTCAATCTCGTCGTAAAGCTCGTCGAGAGTGCCGTCCAAATCGCGAAGCCAATCCTCGTACACGTCTGCGAGCGTCTCACCGTCTGCCGAGGAATATATCAAATCACCGTGCTCCTCAATAAATTCCCAGATATCATCGGATTCACATAGGTACTCGTACGCGTCATCTATTATATCCTTCAGAGCATCGTCGTCGATGACTATCGACACAAGCCTTACGCCGCTTCTCTTTCCGCCGACGCGCACCTTGGCAGATTCGGAGGAGATGTCGGCGTTATCCATAATTATCTCAAAGAAGTCTTTTCCGAGCGTTTTAAGGAGCTTCCTTGCGTCCTTTTCAAAAGACTTGTTTTCCTCGAGCGACTCGAACATATCCATATACAAATCGTACGAGTCTCTATCGAGCTCGTAGTAGGAGTCCGAACCGGGTGCGAAAATCGAGTGTTTAAAATCATCTGCGAGTGTTGTGAAATCCACTCCGTAGGTACCGCCGAGAACCTTCTCCTCGCCGACGTAAATCACGTCACGGGATATGTACGCCTCTCCCTTGTACTCGTTATCCGAAAGCTTCAGGTCAAAGTCCCCCAGCATAAACGCCTCGTCAGAAAAATAAAACTTGCCCTTTACGTGGCTATCCGCCATCAATTCTACGCCGTTTCCATTGACACCGGTGAGCGAGAAGTCCATAGAGCCGCCACCGAAGGTATCTATAATAGGCTCGAGCTCGTCTCTTTCCAGAAAATCGTCTGCAAGTCCGGAGATTGCACGGCCTGCTACGTTTTCCGGCGTGTTCAGAACTACTGCGGCTGTCGCGCCGCCTCCTATCGCTACCGCAAGCGTAACTATCAAAACAATAAGCTTCGTTTTCATTTTCTTCCTCCTTTGGAAAAGCATTCGGGATAAAGCGGCAAAGCAAGTGCCGCAAGCCAATGAGAAGGGCAAAAAGCGCGGTGCCCTTACGCCTTTATTATATCATATCGCGCGCATATTGTCAACACTCGGCGCTCCCTCCTCTTTTCCAGCAAAACTTTCTTTAGAAAAGTGCATTTTCCGCTTGACAAACACGCGCGTTTGTGGTATCATTTATGAGTAATGCGTTTTGCATGCGGACGTGGCGGAACGAGCCGACCCCGTCGGCGAAGCAAGAACGCCCCGCGTTCTTGGAGCGTAAGCGAAGCGTCGCTTGCAGACTGCGCTGGAAGCGCGGCATTTTTACAACTTAATATCAATTTGCAGGTGTGGCGGAACGGCAGACGCGCTGGTTTCAGGTTCCAGTGAAGAGATTCGTGTGGGTTCAAATCCCGTCACCTGCACCAAACAAAAAACAGACCCTCGCGGTCTGTTTTTTGTTTGGTGTGGTGATGTGATGCAGAACCCACTCCCGAGGCACTGCTAAGCTACAAGTTTTGCTAAAGCTTTCTGCCGAGGGAAAAGCTTGGCGCTTTGCGCAAGCAAATATCGGTCACGCTTTCGACCGATAAGACAAGCTTTGAGGCATCGCCACTTTTTGTCTTGCTTTGGCGATGCCTTGTTCAACTTCCCGTCAGAGTTAACCAAGAAGCGATTTACTCAGCGCACAAAAAAACGACTTGTTTT
>JAZOMD010000066.1:0-25776 GCA_045653745.1 Eubacteriales bacterium
CGATACCCTATCCATTAACGGAGTGATAAACGAGGAGCCTGTGGATATCAAAATTCCCACCTCAGTCTTCCCTTCACTTCCGTTCAAGCCGGGCAAATACTTTGAGATACAGCACGGAAATATCAGCTATCGTTGTTTTCCGCAAAAGCCGCTTGTCGTTATGAAGTGGGTCAATCTCGTAAAGATATATTACGAGCTGAAGCAAGAAGAAAAGGAAGGCGAAAAAGCCGAAGCTTAAAAGAGGAAAGAGGACGAAGCGCACTTCGTCCTCTTTTTATAGATATGTTTTTAGTTATTAAAGCTTTCTTACCCAGCCGAACTTATCCTCGATTTTACCCCACTGAATACCGGTAAGAGTATCGTAGAGCTTCTGAGTAACGGGGCCTATTGCCTCGCCGTTAATAACGTACTCGGTGTCCTCGTACATGAGTCTGCCGATGGGAGAAACTACTGCTGCGGTTCCACAGCCCCAAGCCTCCTCGAGCTTTCCTTCGCGAAGTGCAGCCATAAGCTCGTCAACAGAGAGAAGGCGCTCGCTTACCTTATATCCCATATCGCGCAGAACCTGAATGCAGGACATACGGGTGATACCGGGGAGAATGGAGCCTGTAAGCATAGGAGTAACAATCTCGCCGTCTATCTTGAACATAACGTTCATAGCGCCGACCTCCTCGATGTACTTACGCTCAACGCCGTCGAGCCAAAGCACCTGGGAGTAGCCCTTCTTGTTTGCTCTCTCGCCTGCTCTGGTGGAAGCGGCATAGTTACCGCCGCACTTTGCATAGCCGGTTCCGCCTCTTACAGTACGGACGTCCTCGCTCTCTATCATAATCTTAACGGGGTTAATACCCTCTGCGTAGTAGCTGCCGCTGGGAGATGCTATAATCATATAGGTAGCACGCTTTACGGTATGTACTCCGAGAGACTCGTCGTTTCCAAAGAGGAAGGGGCGAAGGTAGAGAGAGGTGCCAAAGGAATTCGGTACCCATCTTTCCTCAACGCGAACGAAGGTTTCGAGAATTTGGAGCGCCTCGTCCTCATCAAGGAGAGGAAGGCACATACGCTCAGCAGAGCGATTCATACGGCGAATATTTTCAATAGGTCTGAAAAGTTGAACGTTACCCTCTGCGGTGCGGTAAGCCTTAAGACCCTCGAATATCTCCGCGCCGTAGTGAAGAACGGTGGAAGCAGGGTGAAGGGAGATTCTGCCAAAGGGTACTATACGAGCATCGTACCAGCCTCTGCCCTCCTCATAGTCCATAACGAACATATGGTCGGAAAAGCACTTTCCGAATCCAAGAGTAGATTCAGGAGGCATAGTACCGGGATTTTCGGTTTTAGTAATTTTGATTTCCATTTCTTTAACCTCTTTTGTTAAATGTATGAAAATATAATAGCACAACGCGGCCTGCAAGTCAAGAGATTTGATAGGATTTTTTGATTTTCGTTTCTTTTTTGCATTTTAGGGCTTGACAAACGCCTAACTCTTTGGTATAATACAATGGCGTAAGCGCCTCGGGGTGTGGCGCAGTTGGTAGCGCGCGACGTTTGGGACGTCGATGCCGCAGGTTCGAACCCTGTCACTCCGACCATCGGCAGTGGCGAGGGCTGCTGCCAAAAATACGGAGGCATAGCTCAGTTGGTTAGAGTACTTGCTTGACATGCAAGGGGTCACAAGTTCGAGTCTTGTTGTCTCCACCAAAAAATATCGTTCTTCGGCACGAGATTTTTTATTCAAGTGGCAGAATTGGCATATCACCGCGACGCAGTCGTGTATATCATCAAGGGCGCGTTCCGACCTTGAGCAGCACCTTAACACTCCCGAGCTTTATCAACATGAAGAGCGGCCGCGCCGCAAGGAGAGCGTCTACTTAGAGCTCCATGTAATAAACCCCGACGTCGCAGTACCCGTTGTTGAGGTGCTTATCAAGTGATTAAAATTTCACACGTTTAAGATAGTGAAAACGCACTTTGCCGAGTGGCAAAGTGCGTTTTTTGAATATAATTATTTACGTTTTAATACACTTTCTCGAAATATTGGTCGTTCGAGAAAGCGATAAACGGCAGAAACAAAATCGGAAGGAGCGTGAGGAAAATTGCAAAAAACGCGCTTCTTTCAAAGCCTCTGCATATACTCCTGTACATTTTAAATCTGATAAGAAAGAGCGCGAGCGCTGCCGGACAAAAGGCTATAATGAGAAGGAGTGCAGGGTCGGGATACGCTACTATAACTCCAAGAAGCACGGCAAAGGCGAACAGGACGGCGAGTGCGGGGATATAGAGCTTTTTCATTTTTGCTCGGGCGAAAAGCAGGTAGACATTAAGGAATGGCACGAGTCCGAGCCAGCCGTGAAATCCGAGCTTTTCAAAGAGCTTGAACATCACGGTCACGCACAGTATCACGAGCGCACAGAGCACTGCGATAGCAAGGACGGCAATTCCGAGATATTCAAGAAAAAGTATCGAAAAATCAGTTCCGTTCATCAAAAATCCTCCGCTTCGGATTAAAGTTCTTTTTTCAGCGCGTCAAGAAGCGCGGTGCAGCCGCGCAAGACGTCCGCGTAGGTTATATCAAAATTGCGCGTATACCAGGGGTCGGCAACGTCACCGCCGCCGACAAGGTCGAGAAGCTTTATAACCTTCCCTTCGGGGTCGCCGGAGAAAATTCTCTGCATATTGCGCATATTCGCGCTATCCATAGCGACGAAAAGGTCGTATTTTCCGTAGTCACCCGAGCAGAGCTGTACTGCGCGCTTGCCAGCAGGGTCAATTCCCTTCGAAAGGAGCAGAGCCCTTGCAGGTGGGTAGACGGGGTTGCCTATTTCCTCGGTGCTGGTTGCGCTAGAGGAAACGCTTATTTTATCCGAGAGCCCATTTTCAAGGACGAGCCTTCTCATCACGAATTCCGCCATCGGACTTCTGCATATATTTCCGTGGCAAACAAACATTATTTTCTTCATTTTTCATTCCTTTAAGAGAGGTCCTCGTAGCCCCACTGACGGAGCACCTCGTAGACGGCGACGGCAACCGAGTTGGAGAGATTAAGGCAACGGAGCGTCGGGCGCATAGGTATACGCAGGCTTCTGTCCTCGTTTGCAAGAACGAGCTCCTTCGGAAGTCCTACCGATTCCCTGCCGAAAATGAGGTAAGCGCCGTCGGGATACTCAACGGACGAGAAGGAGTGCTTGCCGTGCGCGGAAAAATAGAAGCGCTCACCACCCTCGCTCGCACGGAGAAAATCCTCGTACGAATCGTAATAGGTGACGTCGAGCTTATCCCAGTAATCAAGCCCTGCTCTTTTCAGAGTTCTGTCGGATATTTCAAAGCCTATCGGTTTTATTATATGGAGCCTCGCCCCCGTGACGGCGGCAGTGCGCGAGATATTTCCCGTATTCTGCGGTATCTCGGGAGAGTATAAAACTATGTTGAGAGTTTTCATTTTCGTCTCTTTCTGTCTTGATACAAACAGTATTTTAGCATATTCGGACACAAAAATCAATCTTTTTTGGGAGTTTTGAAGAAAAATGCAAAATTATTTACAGTTTTCTATTTATTTTTTTGTTTTCGCGTGTTATAATTATGTGAATAGATATTTTCGTATACGGAGAACATTCTCCGTTACATTCCCAAGGAAAGGATTTTTGCAATATGGGACTTTTCAAAAGCTACAGTGAGAAGCAGATAAAAAAGCTTACTCCTATGGTAAATGCAATTGAGGCGCTCGAAGACAAGTTTGCAGCTATGTCGGATGCCGAGATGCGCCAGTATACCGATAAGCTGAAGGCTGATCTTGCCGACGGCAAGACGCTTGACGATATTCTCCCCGAGGCGTTCGCGCTCGTCAGAGAGGCGGACGACAGAGTGCTCGGAAAGCGCCCCTTCCGCGTACAGCTGATGGGCGGTATTCTTCTTCACCAAGGAAGAATTGCCGAGATGAAGACGGGTGAAGGTAAAACGCTCGTTGCTACCCTTCCTGCTTATCTTAACGCGCTTACGGGCAAGGGCGTGCACATAGTTACGGTAAACGACTACCTTGCAAAGCGTGACAGCGACGAGATGGGCAGAGTTTACGCATTCCTCGGTCTGAAGACGGGACTTATCGTTCACGGTCAGAAGAACTCCGAGAAGCGCGAGGCTTACGCTGCGGATATCACCTACGCTACCAACAACGAGCTCGGATTCGATTACCTGCGCGATAATATGGTGGTTTACAAGGAGCGTATGGTGCAGCGCGGACACGCGTTTGCGATAGTCGACGAGGTTGACTCCATACTTATAGACGAGGCGAGAACTCCTCTTATTATTTCGGGTCAGGGCGCAAAGTCGACCGACCTTTATTCGCTCGCAGACAGATTCGTAAGAACTCTCAGAAGACACGTGATAAAAGAGGTTGACACAAAGCAGGACCTCGACGTTTACGAGGAAGACTTTATCGTAGACGAGAAGGCGCGCACCGCGGTGCTTACAAGACACGGTATTGAGAAGGCTGAGAAATTCTTCAATATTGCAAACCTCTCCGACCCCGAAAACACTAGCATTTACCATCACGTAAATACTGCTATCAAGGCGCACGGCGTTATGAAGAACGACGTTGACTACATTGTCAAGGACGGCAGCGTCGTTATAGTTGATACCTTTACCGGCCGTCTTATGCCCGGCAGACGATACAACGACGGCTTACACCAGGCTATTGAGGCGAAGGAGCACGTTGACATTCAGCGAGAGTCGCGCACTATTGCGACAATCACCTTCCAGAACTACTTCCGTATGTATAAGAAGCTCTCGGGTATGACGGGTACTGCGCTTACCGAGGAAGACGAGTTCAGACAGATATACGCGCTCGACGTCGTTGAGGTTCCTACCAACAAGCCTATGATCAGGCTCGACAAAAACGATGCCGTATACAGAACGAGAAGGGGCAAGATAGGCGCTATCGTAGAGGAAATAAAGAAGCGTCAGGCGATCGGTCAGCCGGTGCTCGTGGGTACGGTTTCCATCGACAAATCCGAGGAGCTTTCCGCCGTTCTTAAGCGCGCAGGCGTGCCTCACACCGTTCTTAACGCAAAGCACCACGAGAAGGAAGCCGAGATAGTTGCGCAGGCAGGCCGCTTCGGAAGCGTTACCATTTCCACGAATATGGCAGGTCGAGGCACCGATATTATGCTCGGCGGTAACCCCGAGTATATGGCTAAGAGCGAGATGCGCAAGATGAAGATAGACGAGGCGCTTATAGCAACCGCAACGAGCACCGCCCCCACCGAGGACGAGGCTATCCGCGAGGCGCGCGCGACCTTCAAGACGCTCTACGACAAGTATAAGGCACAGATTGCGCCCGAGGCACAGAGAGTGCGTGAGGCAGGCGGTCTCTTTATTCTCGGTACGGAAAGACACGAGAGCCGACGTATAGACAACCAGCTCCGCGGTCGAAGCGGACGTCAGGGCGACCCCGGTGAATCGAAGTTCTTCCTTTCTCTTGAGGACGACCTTATGCGTCTTTTCGGCTCGGACAGAATCGCAGGTCTTTGTGCAAGGCTCGGTCTTGACGAGAGCACTCCCATCAACGCAAGAATTCTCTCGGGCTCAATAGAGATGGCGCAGAAGCGTATAGAGAATAACAACTTCGAGCGCAGAAAGCACGTCATCACCTACGACGACGTTATGAACCAGCAGAGGAACGTTATATACGAGCAGCGCTCCGAGGTTCTTATGAACGACAACGTTGCCGAGAAGATAAGAAATATGATTATCAGCTCCGTTAGCGAGACCTTCGACTTCTGCTTTGGCGTTGATACACCCGACGACTGGAAATTCGACGAGTTTAAGAATCACTATCTCGGCCTTCTCACCGACGACAAGAATTTCGAGTACACGAAAGAGGAGCTTGAGGCGATAGACAAGGAAGCGTGGCGCGAGTCGCTTATAGAAAAGGCACTCTCCATTTACGACTCCAAGACGGCGCTCTTTGCATCGAAGCCCGGTATGGCCCCCGATGCTATGAGAGAGGTTGAGAAGGTTATCCTTCTTCAGAACGTTGACAAAAAGTGGATGGACCACCTCGAGGCTATGGATGAGCTCAAGGAGTATATCGGTCTTAACTCCTACGCGCAAAGAGACCCCGTTGCGATGTACAGACTCCAAGCTGCGGATATGTTCGACCAGATGGTTGACGACATAAAAGAGGATACCGTCAGACAGATTCTCGCGGTTATGCCTAGGGAATCCGCGACCGAGAGAGTTCAGGTGGCAAAGCCTACCTCGGAGGGCTTCGGCGGTGACAAGCGTATCGTGCGCAAGCCCGTGGTTTCAAACAAGGTAGGACGTAACGAGCCCTGCCCCTGCGGAAGCGGCAAGAAATACAAAAAGTGTTGCGGAATGAACGAATCCGTGGATAAGGACTGATTATGGGATTCGGTACGTTATTCGTAGGCTATTTCCTTCTCTTAAACGTTACCTATTACGATTTCACCGACGCTATTGCGGCTATCGTGATGCTTTACGGTATATACAAGCTCTCATCTATTAACAAGGGCTTTAAGCGAGCGCTTTGTGCGGTGCTTGTATTTACCGTATTCGGTATTTTTGAGCTTGGATACGCCGTATACAATATGTTCTTTTCCTACGGTGTTTCATCGGAAACGGTCGTTTCGGTTATATCGCTGATAAGGTACGCCCTTCTTGCGATTCTTACGGTCTTCGTTACTCTCGGAATGAGCGAGGTTGCAAACGAGGTTAAGCTCCGCGTTTTAGCTATAAAATGCGAGAGAGTGTTTTATATGACGATACCAATTTATGCGGTAAGCGCCTTGCTTGAGGCTATCTCGATTTCCGGAATACTCGATTTCAAAATAATCACCGCAATCGGAATAATTGCACTAATATGTAACCTTGCGCTTACAATTCTTGCACTTATTTGCATATATTCCTGCTATATGAGGATATGTATGCCGGGAGACGACGAGAAAATGGACAAGCCTAAAAACTCTCGCTTTGCCTTTGTGAACGCCTTCCGCAAGCACGAGGAAGAAAAGCAGAGGGAGTACGCAGAGTATAAGCTCGACAAAATGAAGAAAAGAGCACAAAGCAAAAAAGGAAAGAAATAAGCATGCCAAAGGAAAACAAAACGGGACTTTCAGGCTGGATAATTCTTGCTCTGATTTTTCTCGCTAACCCTAACATTCATATAATAGATATACTTCCCGATTTTATCAGCTACATAATTATAGTCCGTGCGCTTTCGTATGCCAAGGACAGAGCTCCTTACTTTGCAGAGGCGATAACGGATTTCAAGCGGCTTGCCGTCCTCTCGATACTGAAGATTCCGGCACTTCTTATACAGACTAAGGTGCGCTCGGGCAACATCGGTGAAAACGATATTCTTGCACTTTTCGCCTTCACCTTCGGCGTTGTAGAGCTCGTTTGGCTGATAAGTGCTGTAAGGCATCTTTTTGATGCATTCTATTATCTCGGCGAAAGAAGCGACGCAGGCGCAATTCTCTGCTCGCACCCCGAGTCACTACGCGCTCTTGCAATATTCTTCTCGGTGCTCAAATGCACTGCATACGCACTTCCCGAGATGTTCCTTTTAACCAAGGGCGTGAGCGCAGGAAATGCGCACACCGTTTTCAACATTGCAAGGCTCTACCCCTATTTCGTGGTAATTTTCGTTCCTCTCGTGCTTACGGTAGGAATTATCACCGCCGTAAGGTTCAAGCGCTATCTCGCTGCTATCTGTGAGGGCAACGCGTTTTTCACGGCACTCGACTCACTCGTTGACGATGAGGGACGGGCGCAGCTCAAAAGAAAGGAAAGCGTTTCCGATATGAGCTTCGCACTTACGCTCCTCGCGATAGCGTCGATTTTTACGCTCGAGCTGAGACTTGACAGTCTTGACGAAATAAATCTTCTACCGAGGATAATTTTCGGTTTACTTCTGCTTTATGCCGTTTTCCGCCTGCGCGTACACGTTAAAAGGACGGCAAAGGCGGTCATACCGTTTGCCGTCTACTCGTTGGTGGCACTCGCTGCATTCATTTGTGAATCCGTCTTTTTGTGGCAATCGGGTTACGCAGAGCTTTCCTCAAGCTCTGCCGCAAGAGCTATGTATCTTAACACGATTATCGGCTATACCGCAGAGCTGATCGCGCTCGCGGTAGCGGTGATATTTGCGGCGCGCTTGCTCACTAAATTCTCTCTTTTGCACACGGGAATAGAACGCGAAAGCGACAAATATTCTCGTGTAGATGCAGATTATCACAAAAAAATGAAAACTAAAGTTTCCATTTGGGCTACTTTGGCTATCGTAGGCGGCGTTTGCCGCACCTTCAACGTTGCGTTCAAATATTTTGCAAGGGATATCAAGGTAACGGTAGACGACCCGGAAGCAATCGTCCCCGTCACATCTATCGTAACCGAGGGAATGCTCCCCTGGTTTGGCGTTGTGGTATTCGCGCTTACCGTCGCTTTTATCGCATACTCCTTCTACCTGACCTCTCTTTTCAAAGAGGACGCAGAGCTTAAATATCTTTAATCGGAGCAATAAAAAAGGCGAAGACGCTGTCTTCGCCTTTTTGTTTTAAAGTGTGATGCTTGATTTCGGAGCTATTACGGTGCGTTCTCCGTCCACGGTCAGGTAAACTGATACACTGCTCGGATTTATTATTTCCCTCTCGGTGATTTCCACCGCACGGACTGCATCCTCGTATTCAAAGATTTCTCTGTTCGAAGCATAGTAATAATCGCTCGGGCGGTTTCCGAGAGTATCTGCAAACCTTTTGAGGTCGTCCCACTTATTCTGCCCCTCGTAGTCGTGCGAGTGCAAACCGAGGCAGAAGAATTTGAGCTCGCCGTCATCGGGCAAAGCCTCGTAAAGCGCCATTATATCAAGAAGATTTCCCTCTCTCGCGGTGCAAGACCAGGAATATCTGTCATCGGGCATAGAAAATCCATCATCCCCCATAGTAACACCGGAATTACGGACCGAGTAATAGCCCGATTCTCTCAGATGCTTTAATATAGCCTTATTGTTCTGACGGCCTGAGGGCCAAATGAATGCGCCTACGCTTCCCTCTCCGAAGACGTCCTCGAGCATAATTTTCGTTTCATCTATAAGCTCTATATACTTTTCGGTGGAAGCCACGGGCCACCAGCCTCCAGGCTTTTCTATACTCGCGTACGGATGAAATCTATAAAGCCCATCTACGTCGGTTTTATAAACGAACGGCTCTTGCTCGCTATATCCCTTTGAGTTAAGAGGGTCAAGCACTTCATCGGAAATTATGTATTCCCGTCCGTCTGCAAACGCCATCGGGTGATGCTTGCAATGATTCGCTATCTCAAAACCGCGGTAAAGCTCTCTGTATTCCTCGGGAGTCAGGCTATCGATGTGACAGAGATTAAAGGTTCCTTTAAAGCCTGCCGGGCGCATTATGTCGATAAGCTTTCTGTCAAAATGCACGTAACCGTCGTCCATGGACATAGTTATGGACTTTCTCGTGAAGCCCGGAAAGTAATTTTTGTCTATTCTATTTCTTTGCTTCATAATAAACTATCTCCCCTGCCGGCACGGAACGGGTCAGCCACACGTTACCGCCGATAACGCATCCGTCTCCGATTTTCGTATTTCCGCCAAGTATGGTAGCGTTAGCGTATATAACGCAGTCGTTGCCTATATCGGGGTGTCTCTTTATGCCCTTCACGGGATTTCCGTCCTCGTCGAGCCCGAAGCTCTTTGCAGCGAGGGTCACGCCCTGATATATCTTCACGCGGTTTCCGATGGTCGTTGTTTCTCCGATTACGATACCCGTACCGTGGTCTATGAAGAAATACTCACCGACAGTTGCACCTGCGTGAATGTCTATACCTGTTTTTTCGTGGGCAAACTCGGTCATAAGACGGGCGATATACGGAATTTTCTTCAGGTAAAACTCGTGCGCTATGCGATAGATGGAGATAGCGTAGAAACCGGGATAAGAAAGGATTATCTCCTCTGGCGAGCGAGCTGCAGGGTCGCCCTCGTAGATAGCCTCGATATCCTTCATAAGCGCGCACTTTATATCGGGAATTTTAGAGAAGATTTCCTGAGCTATACTCTCTGTATCAACGACTGACGCCTCGTCGAAAAAGGAATACGAGGCGGTTATCTGTCTTTTCATTGCAGAGAGGGTTTTATTTGCTACCGCCTCTCTAGTTTGGCCAATATCCTCCGCGACCGAAAAATAGTCCGGAAACATCAGCGACTGTATTCTCTTTATTATCTTTATAACCTCAAGGCGCGACGGAACCATTACCGTATGCTTTTTAAAGTAATTACATTCGTGCTCCGCCTTTGAATCAAGTCTTTCCAAGACTTCCTTTACGGTTTCCTCCGTGAGCTGCATAGAATACCTCCGCTTTTGTTTTTTTATTATTTTACCACAACGGGCTTCATATTTCAATAGAACGGCGATTTTTTTATGAATATTTTTCAGAACGGCGGTCAAGAATAAAGGGGTGCAAGAGCACGAAGGAAGAAAGGACTGCAAAAATGAAAAAAATGCTTATATGGAGCTTTGCTACACTTATTACAACTCTCTTGATTGCCGTAATGCCGACCGAGGCTGAGGCGAGGATATACACCGATACGGTTCGCCTACATATTCTCGCATCTTCCAACAGCGAGGAAGACCAGACCCTGAAATACGCCCTGCGCGATGCCATTCTCGAAAAGTACGGCGAGCTCTTAGAGAGCGAGAGGAGCGCAGAGGGGGCGGCGGAAAGGATAGCTGCCGTTATCCCCGAAATTGAAGAATTTTCAAAGGATTTCGTATCGGAGCGCGGATTTGATTACGAGGTAAGTGCGATAATCGGCACGGAGTGGTACGACACGCGCGATTACGGCGAATTTTCACTGCCTATGGGATATTACAAATCCCTCAGAATTATTATCGGTGAGGGCGAGGGCAAAAACTGGTGGTGCGTGATGTACCCACCGCTTTGCACCGAAATTGCAACCAACGGTGCGCCGAACGAGGATGCGCTCGACGAATACACGAAGGAAGAACGCACTCTCATAAGCGGTGGCAGGTACAAGATAAAATTCAAAAGCCTTGAAATATTATCTCGTGCTTTTCGCAAAAAATGATTGATTTCTTTCCTATTATATGGTAAAATAGTAATATCAGCGACGACTATTTTAAGATAAGGCGTATTTCGGTACAGAGGCTGATTGAATACGGAGATACAGGATTTTTTACTATGGCTAAAACCGACGGAAAGATAATAAGCGAAAACCGCAAGGCGCGGCACGACTATTTCGTAATAGAAACCTACGAGACGGGTATTGAGCTCTTTGGCACAGAGGTGAAGTCTCTGCGCGCAGGCGGCGTAAACCTGAAGGACTCCTATTGCGAGGTAGACGCAGGAGAATTATTCGCCCTCGGTATTCACATAAGCCCTTACGAGCAGGGCAACATTTTTAACAGAGACCCTCTCCGCCCGAAGAAGCTGCTTATGCACAAGAGAGAAATCATGAAGCTCGCAGGACTCGTATCGCGCGAGGGATATACTCTCGTACCTCTTTCTCTTTATTTTAAGGGCTCGCGCGTGAAGCTTGCGCTCGGACTCTGCAAGGGTAAAAAGCTCTACGACAAGAGAGACGATGCGGCGAGAAGAGATGCCGACAGAACCATTGAAAAGCATATGAAGAACAGATTTTAATTAAAAAAGGAGCAGTATCTGCTCCTTTTTTCTATTATGGTGAGCTCATAGCTCTCATTGAATTGAGAATTGCGAGCACTGCGACACCGACGTCGGCAAAGACGGCGAGCCACATATTCGCTATTCCAAGTGCGCCGAGGAGCATTACCGAAAGCTTTACTCCGAGGGCAAGGACGATATTTTGCTTGGCGATACGGACGGTTTTACGGGCTATCTTGACAGCCTCGGGAAGGCGAGAAAGATTATCGGTCGCGATAACCATATCCGATGCTTCCACGGCTCCGTCCTGACCGAGAGCACCCATTGCCACGCCGACGTCTGCACGGGCGAGCGAGGGGGCGTCGTTTATGCCGTCGCCTACGTAGATAACGCCGTTTTTCGTTTCAGTGATAATTTTTTCAAGCTCGGTGTATTTTCCCTCGGGTGAGAGCTCAAAAAGAGCCTCGTTTACGTTTATTTGTCCTGCTATGCGCAAAACACTCTCGCGCTTATCTCCCGAGAGAATTGCCGTTCTTTTTATTCCGAGGTTATTAAGCTCACAAATAGCGGCTGCCGCCTCGGGCTTCGGGCTATCTGCAAGGACTATCGCGCCTACGAACTTCCCGTTTTCGGCAACGTACACAGCCCCTTCGGTCTCTTCTCTGATTACCGCGCCTACGCGCTCCATAAGCGCTGCCTTTCCCACGGCTATCTTGCTTCCGTCAACGCGCGATATAATTCCCTCGCCTACGATTTCGTTTACCTCGGTGGGAACCGTACGGTGCTCGTATGCCTTTCTCAAGGAAAGGGCTATCGGGTGGTTTGAAGCACTCTCGGCAGATGCGGCAAGATATAGAAGACGCTCCTCGCTTATTCCGTCGGGAAGCAGCTTTACTACCGAGAATTCTCCGCTCGTTACCGTTCCCGTTTTATCAAACACGGCTGTATCGGCGCGAGATATGCTTTCTATAACACTGCCGCCTTTATATAAAATTCCGCGCGATGCCGCAGAGCCTATACCGGCAAAGAACGCCATCGGAACCGAGATAACAAGCGCGCACGGACAGGAAATGACGAGAAATATAAGCGCTCTGTATACCGAAGCGGAGAGTGCGAGCCAACCGAAGGCGGCAGGTATAACCGCTATAAGGACGGCAAGGGCAACAACAGTCGGCGTATAAACGCGCGAAAACTTCGTTATGAAGGCTTCCTTTTTCGATTTACTCTCGTTTGCCTCCTCTACGAGCAGAAGGACTCTTGCCGCGGCAGACTCATCGGCAACGCGAAGCGCCTTGCAGGTGATTATTCCGTTCAAAAGAACAATGCCGCTATCGAGTTTATCACCGACGCCTACGCTACGCGGAAGAGATTCACCCGTCATAGCCGAGGTATCAACCTCTCCAACACCGCGCACTATCAAAGAGTCAACGGGAACTCTTTCACCCGGGCGCACGAGGATAAGGTCGCCTTCCTGAACCTCGTCTGCATCTGTGCGCACCTCTGTATCTCCCCGAAGAACGGTTGCCTCGTCGGGGCAAATATCCATAAGCGCGCGGATAGAATTACGAGAGCGTCTGACGGCACGGTGCTCGAACGCCTCTCCCACGAGAAAGAACAGCATTACTGCCGCGCCCTCGCTGTATTCTCCGATTATAACCGCGCCAACCGAGGCAATTGACATCAGAAATTTTTCATCAAGAAAATCTCCGTGCAGTATTCCGCGAACCGCTCCCACAAAAACCTCGGCACCCGAGATAATAATTGCAAGAACGAAAAGATAAAGAGCCGCTTTTACGCCAAAAGCCACTAAGACGAGGGCAAGTAAATATACGGGAACGGCGAGGGCGAGCTTAAACCCGTCCTTTTTAAACAGCTTAAGCATTTATCTTTATATCGGGGTCGAACGCCTTTGCCTCGGCTGAAGCTATGGCATATACTTCGTCCTGTGAGAGCGCGCTCTCTATAGTAAGCTTTTCGGTAAGAAAATTGATTTTCGCGCTCACTATTCCCTCGCGCTTTTCGATTTTTCCGGCAAGCTTAGCCGCGCAGTTCGGACAGTCGAGTCCTGTGATTTCATACTTGAATTTCATAGTTTTGCTCCTTATATGTAAATATTTGTTTACTCATTTATGTGTTCGAGCGCTTTTTCTATTATATCTCGCACGTGCTCGTCTGCGAGAGTGTAGAAAACGTTCTTCCCCGATTTACGGTAAGTGATAAGGTCGCTCTGGCGAAGAATTTTAAGCTGGTGTGACACGGCAGATTTCGTCATTCCGAGAAGCTCTGCAATATCGCACACGCACATCGGCTCACCGTCTATGGCAAAGAGAATGCTCATTCTCGTCGAGTCTCCGAATATCTTGAAGAAGTCCGAAAGGTCGTAGAGAGTTGCAAGGTCGGGCATCGCTCCCCTTTTCTTCTCTATCACCTCGGAATGAAGCTCCTCGCATTCACACTCGGGAACGCTTTTTTCGTATATGCTCATATTATATTCCGCCTTCTTTTGATAGTTGAATGATTGTTCAACTGTTTGTTTGTATTATATCACCTTTCGCGCCGATTGTCAATAGCTTTTATGATAAAATTGCAAACAGAAAAGAGAGGACATTTCGGATAACCGATTTGTTCTCTCTTTGCGCTTAAGCAATTTGTTTTTAGTTATTTGTCGGCAATAAATCACCCTCTGCCAAGAACTCGAGAACCTTTTCAATAGGTATAGAAAGACCTGCGATAAATTTCTCGCTGTCCTTTTCATATGCGACGGCGAAAATGATGCCGCAAAGCTCGAGGTCGGAGTTAAGGAGCATTCCGCCGCTTGAGCCGTGGTCTACGGGAGAGTCGTGATATATCACGGGAAAGGTTACGCGCGAGTGCGGCGAGTCGGATTCAAAGCTTGCCGTATCTGTTTTTATACATTTTCCTACCGTTAAAGTATTTTTCTGCCCGTTCGGCTGACTGATGGCTACTACGTCATCACCTATCTTCGGAGAAGCCTCGGCAAACTCGATTACCTCAAGTGCCTTGTCCGTCTTACGGAATTTTAGCACCGCGAGGTCGTATTCCGCACTTGCAAAAACAACGCTGACGCTGTCGTAGACGTTTTCGTAGGCGTCGGTTATCTTATAGCTAACACGCGAATATCCGTCAATCTTCTCTACTACGTGATTATTAGTAAGCACAAAATACGCATCGGCAGTTTCCCCAAAGATAACTCCGCTTCCGTTCGCCGCGCGCTGCTCGGTAACGCTGCCGAAGAAGCCGCCCGCATTATAGCTTGTGGAATAGACGGTTACGTTAGCTCTCTGAGTTTTCTCGGCTACGCTATTTATGACACTCTCGTAATCAAGAGTCCAGCCTGCGTAAAGGGTATCTCCGTCACCGACGTCATCGCCGACTCCCAGCGGCAGGGTACACGCCTTATCGTAAAACCAACCGTTAAATATATAATTTTTCTTCACCGGGTCGCGCGGCAGTACAACCTCGCCCTTCTGCTCCGTCACGCTCACCTCACCGTCAACCGAGAAGGAGACGGTATAGCTTCCGTTTTGCAAGTCAAAAAGGTTCGTGCATGATACGAGTGATAGAAACAGGATAAATGAGGTGAAAAATAAAGCCAGCCTTTTCATAATTTCCTTTCGCGCTCTTTTTTTATGTGGCGCCTCTAAAAATTTCGGACTGCCCGAGAAGGCAGTCCGAAGGTGTGATTATACAGTGAATTTTGCAATGCTCTCAAAGAACGCCTCGGTTGCCTCGGAATGTGCAACGAGAGTTATGGGAGAGAGAAGGTCGAGCGAGAATATACCCATTATAGACTTTGCATCTATGGTATATCTGCCCTGAACGAGGTCTACCTCGAAATCAACGAGGATAACCTTGTTTACAAAATCTCTGATGTCGGCTACGTTAGTAAGTTTGATTTTCATTTCTTTCATCGTTTTTATTCCTTTCGTTTATGTTCTGGTGATATTATATCAAAAAACACAAAAGATGTCAACAGAATAATTAATAAATTTTTGCCCATATGAAAGAAAGCTTTTTAAATTCTTTTAAAATTATTATATAAAACTGTTGACATTCAGTCGCGTTTGTGATATCATATTTTCGTTGGAACACGTCCTCCCGATACGTTTTGCACAGAGAGCCGTTCGTTTGCTGGAAGAACGGACATAGCGCCCCGAGGATACCGCCCATACAGCTCTATCGGCTGTCAATTCAATACAAATGAGTTAAACGCTCGGGTGGAACCGTGCGGGACTTTCGTCCTCACCCCGAAGGCATTTTCGCGATGTCTTTAGGTGTGGGCTTTTTTTATTCGTATTAAAATTTTCAACATATAAGGAGTAAAACACAATGGCAAAATTAAGATTTTCTTCGGGTGAAATCTACGAGAGCGCATCACCCGTTTCGGTTTACGAGGCGGCGCGCGAGCTCGGAATTATATCGAGAGAGGTGCTCGCAGCTCTCGTTAACGGTGAGGCTACCGAGCTTTCCACCGTTGTTGAGGGTGAAGCTGACGTAAAGCTCCTCACCTTCGCTGACAAGGAAGGAAAAGAGGTTTTCCGTCACACTGCGGCGCATATTATGGCGCAGGCGGTAAAGCGCCTTTACCCCGAGACCAAGCACACCATCGGTCCTGCTACCGAGACGGGATATTTCCAGGACTTTGATGCGCCTATATCCTTCACTCCCGAAATCCTCAAGGAGATTGAAGCTGAGATGAAGAAGATTGTTAAGGAAAACCTTCTTATCGAGCGCTCGGTTCTTTCTAAGGACGAGGCTATAAAGCTTATGAAGGAGCTCGACGAGCCCTACAAGGTAGAGAGAATCGAGGAGCTTCCCGAGGACGCGGAGATTTCCATATACAAGCAGGGCGAGTACACCGACCTCTGCGCAGGTCCTCACCTTCACTCGACGGGTGCGGTTAAGGCGTTCAAGCTTACTCAGTGCACCGGCGCTTACTACAAGGGCGACCAGAACAACAAGATGCTCCAGAGAGTTTACGGTATAGCGTTCCCGAGCAAGGACGAGCTTAACGCATACGTACAGCAGCAGGAGGAGGCACTCAAGCGCGACCACAACAAGATAGGACGCGAGCTTGAATACTTCACCACCGTTGACTCTATCGGTCAGGGTCTTCCTATCCTTCTTCCCAAGGGTGCAAGAACTATTCAGCGCCTCCAGAGATGGGTTGAGGACGTTGAGGAAAAGCGCGGATATCTTCTTACCAAGACTCCTCTTATGGCTAAGAGAGAGCTCTACAAGATTTCGGGTCACTGGGACCACTACCTTGACGGAATGTTCGTTATGGGCGACCCCGATGACTACACCAAGGAGTGCTTTGCGCTCCGTCCTATGGCCTGCCCCTTCCAGTATCAGGACTTCCTCAACAAAACGCGCTCTTACAGAGAGCTTCCTATGCGCCTTGGCGAGACCTCGACTCTTTTCAGAAACGAGGACTCGGGTGAGATGCACGGTCTTATAAGAGTTCGTCAGTTCACCATTTCCGAGGGTCACCTTATCCTTCGTCCCGAGCAGCTCGCTGAGGAATTCAAGGGCTGTCTTGACCTTGCTAAATATTGCCTTGAGACGCTCGGTCTCTGGGAAGACTGCTCCTTCCGCTTCTCTCAGTGGGATCCTGCAAGAACCGACAAGTACGAGGGAACTCCCGAGCAGTGGAACGAGGCTCAGGCTATTATGGGCGAGCTCCTTGACACCTATCTCGGACGCGAAAACTACGTTGTCGGAATCGACGAGGCTGCCTTCTACGGACCGAAGCTCGACATTCAGTGCAAAAACGTCTTCGGCAAGGAAGATACCATCGTTACCATTCAGGTAGATATGCTCCTTGCAAAGAAGTTCGGAATGGAGTACGTTGACCGCGACAACACCACCAAGACTCCCTACATTATTCACAGAACCTCTCTTGGCTGCTACGAGAGAACTCTTGCGCTCATACTCGAGAAGTATGCAGGCGCTCTTCCCGTTTGGCTTGCACCCACGCAGGTTACCGTTATTCCAGTCGTTGCAGACTTTGCAGACTACGCGGCAGAGGTTACGAAGAGAATGCAGGCGGCAGGTATCCGCGCAGAGCTCGACGACAGAAACGAGAAGCTCGGATACAGAATCCGTGAGGCACAGCTCTCTAAGGTTCCTTATATGATAGTCGTCGGCGAGGACGAGATGAAGGCAGACGCAGTTACCGTCAGAGCCCGTACCGAGGGCGAGGGCGGCAAGTTCTCGGTTGATGAGTTCATCGCAAAGGTTGTCTCCGAGATTGAGACCAAGAAGCACTGATAATCGAGGTATTTTATGATACACACCATAAAGAGCGAAAAGCTCACCGTTAAAGTAAACGACCTTGGAGCCGAGCTCGTATCCGTCCTCGGCTCTGACGGATACGAATATATCTGGAACGCAGAGAAGCACTGGTTTCATCACGCGCCTGTTCTCTTTCCTGCGTGCGGCCGCATTGTGAATGACACCTATACCCTCGGCGGTAAGGTTTATCATATGGGAATTCACGGCTTTGCACCGAAGTCGGAGTTCAAGCTTCTCGAGAAGACCGACTCCTCTCTCACCCTTTTCATTGAGGCGACCGACGAGACGAGAGAGTCTTACCCCTTCGAGTTCCGCTTCAGCGCCTGCTTTGAGGTTCACGAAAACAGCTTAAATGTAACCTTTACCGTACATAACAAGAGCGATTCTGTTATGCCCTATATGGTTGGCTGGCACCCCGGATTTACTCTTGACCATCAGAACGGCGCGAAAATTCCGGACTATTCTCTCAAATTCAACACCGACAAGAATCTCGTTTCTTATCCTATTACTCCCACTTGCTTTGTCTCTCACGAGGGTATAGATTATCCTGCACAGAATGGCACTTATTTCCTCAACGAGAAGGAAATTTACGACAACGACTCGGTTCTTTTCTCCGGAACGGGAGAGAGAGTTGTTATGAGTGCTAAGGGAGAAGCGCATTCTCTCGATTTCTCCTGGAGCGACAATCTACCTTATTTCTGCATCTGGAAGGCTCCTACCTCCGAGGCAATGTTCGTATGTCTTGAGCCCTGGAGCGACCTGCCCGGCGACGGACGAGAGGAAAACTTTGACGACAAGGAGATGTCCCGACTGAACCCCGGTTGCTCGGAGGCGTACCGCTACACGGCGAAATTCATTTCCTGACGCGAAACACACCTAAGAAAGGACACCCTCATATGTTACATACTATAAGCAACGAATTTCTTACCGTTACTGTAAACAGCTTCGGCGCGGAGCTTTTCTCTGTAAAGAACGCCGAGGGAACCGAATACATCTGGCAGGGCGGTGACTGGTGGCCCGACCGTTCGCCCGTGCTCTTCCCTACCTGCGGTAGCGTGCCTACGAAAAAGTATTTTGCAGGTGGCAAGGAATATACTCTTCCTATCCACGGTATAGCAATGTACCGCGAGTTTGTGCTTACGGAAAAAAGCGATACCCGTCTTCTCTTCACTCTTACTTCAAACGAGGAAACTCTCAGAAGCTTTCCTTACGACTTCGAGTTTGCCGTTGAGTTTTCGCTCGACAAAAACGCGCTTACCGTAAATCTTATTCCCACTAACACGGGAAAGAGCGTTATGCCCTATATGGTTGGTTGGCACCCCGGATTTATTCTCTGGGGCGAGGACGCTATAAACGATTTCAGAGTGGAGTTTGTGGGAGAGGAAAAGAAGGAGCTTCCCTGGTATCCCATTACTCCCGGAAAGCCCATTTCCCTTAACCCCACAACTCACGCGCTCGAGAACAACTGCTATTACCTCAACGAAGAAGAAATATACGCAAACGACACTATGATTTTCTCGGATTACCCCAAGGCGTTTTCTCTTAAGGATAAGTCTGGCTATGCGAGGATTTCTATGGAAGTCAGCGATAACATATCCTTCTTCTGCATCTGGAAGGAAGCGTCGGACGAGGCTCGCTTCGTTTGTCTTGAGCCTTGGACCGACATCTTCAACAGCGACGGCACTACCCCGAGCTTTGACGAAAGACCTATGTCCCGTCTTGAGCCCGGCGAGGGCGCTGTATACAAATACAGAGTGCTTTTCAACTAAAAAATTCGGGCAGAGGCGACCGCTATCCTTGAGTTCCTCTGCCCGTTACTGAATTCAGGATAAAAATTATTTGGAGCATTTATAAATTGAAACGGCTTTTAAAATATCTTAACGGCTACAAAAAGGAATGCGTGCTCGGCCCTCTCGGAAAGCTATGCGAGGCAACGCTTGAGCTTATAGTGCCGCTTGTTATTGCTTCGCTTATCGACCGAGGCATAGGTGGCGGCGACAGGTGGCACGTAGCGAATATGAGCATTTTGCTCGTGCTGCTCGGGCTTGTGGGTCTTGCGTTTTCTGTTGTTGCTCAATATTATTCGGCAAAGGCGGCGGTAGGATTTGTCACCAAGACAAGGCACGCCCTTTTTGCACACGTCGGAACTCTTTCATATTCCGATATGGACAGACTCGGAACCTCTACCGTGATTACCCGTATGACCACCGATATGAGCAAGGTGCAGACGGGTCTCAATCTTGCATTAAGACTGCTTCTTCGCTCGCCGTTCGTGGTGTTCGGCGCTATGATTATGGCGTTTACCATTGACGTGAAGGCAGGTCTTACGTTTGCTGTAACCATACCGCTGCTTTGCATCGTCGTTTTCGGTATTATGATAATCACGATGCCTCTTTATAAGAAGGTTCAGGGCGGCGTTGACGGCATTCTCGGCAGAACGAGGGAGAACCTTTCGGGCGTGCGAGTTATCCGCGCCTTCGGCAAAGAGGAGAGCGAGGTCGGAAGATTTAACGAGGAAAACGACAGGCTCACTGCCGCGCAAAAGCACGTAGGAAAAATATCCGCGCTGATGAATCCTTTGACGTATATTATCATCAACTTCGGTATAATTTGCCTTATCTACGTGGGAGCTATCCGCATTGATGCGGGAAATCTCACGCAGGGTCAGCTTATCGCGCTTTACAACTATATGTCGCAGATACTCGTAGAGCTTATCAAGATGGCCAACCTGATTATAACGATATCAAAGGCGCTCGCCTCTGCCTCGAGAGTTGCGTCGGTATTTGAAATTAAATCCTCGCAGGTCTTCGGCGAAAGATGCGAGGGTGTGAGCGAGGAATTCGCTGTCGAGTTTGACGGTGCTTCTCTTAAGTACGCGAGAGCCGGAGAAAATTCCATAAGCGATATAAGCTTTAAGGTGAAGCCCGGTGAAACGGTTGGAATTATCGGCGGAACGGGCTCGGGTAAAAGCTCGCTTGTAAATCTGATTCCCCGTTTTTACGATGCTACCGAGGGCTCTGTCAGAATTTACGGTGTGCCTATTGCGGAGTACACAAAGGAAGCTCTTACAGATATGATAAGAGTAGTTCCGCAGAAGGCGGTGCTCTTTTCGGGCAGTATAGCCGACAATCTGCGCTTCGGTTGCCCCGAGGCTACCGACGAGGAGCTTATGCGTGCGGTTAACATAGCGCAGGCTTCGGACGTCGTTCTGGCGAAGGGTGGACTACTCGGCAAGGTCGAGGGCGGCGGAAAGAATTTCTCCGGCGGTCAGCGCCAGCGTCTGACGATAGCGCGTGCGCTCGTCGGCTCTCCGAAAATACTTATACTCGACGACTCTGCCTCGGCGCTCGACTATGCCACCGATGCAAGACTGCGTAAGGCTATCCGCGATATGGATGGCGGTACTACGGTATTCATCGTATCGCAGAGGGCGTCGTCGGTTATGTATGCGGATAAAATAATTCTTCTTGAGGACGGCGAGGCGGTCTGCATAGGCACGCACGACGAGCTGCTCGCTTCATCTGAAATATACCGCGAGATTTACGAGTCTCAATTTGGAAAGGAGGCTCGTGTATGAAACAAAACAAAAGAACGCTCTCACGCGTTTTTCACTACATAGGAAGATACAAGCTGTTTATTCCGGTCTCTATTGTAATGGCGCTTGTTTCGGTTGCGCTTACGCTTTACGTTCCGATACTTATAGGTAAGGCTATCGACCTCGCGCTCGGCAAGGGGCAGGTAGACGTTGAG
The DNA here is from genome assembly GCA_045653745.1 of Eubacteriales bacterium. Classification (GTDB taxonomy): domain Bacteria; phylum Bacillota; class Clostridia; order Oscillospirales; family CAG-272; genus UBA1740. Next base: position 21,742 of record JAZOMD010000066.1, read on the forward strand.
CGTATAATCGAATTGCTTATGCTTTCTGGAATTCTGATTCTTGCCACCGCGCTTGCCAACTGGATAATGAGCACGGTAAACAACAGAATTGCCTTCCACGTAACGAGAGATATCAGAAACGAGGCGTTTGCAAGGCTTGAGATACTGCCGCTTTCTTACATTGATACTCACCCACACGGTGATATTATCGGAAGACTGATAAACGACACCGAGCGTTTCGCAGAGGGTCTGCTCCTCGGATTTACGCAGGTATTCACCGGCATTCTTACCATAATCGGCACTCTTGTCTTTATGCTGGTTATTAACTGGCAGATAGCTCTCGTGGTTGTGTTTATAACACCTCTGTCTATTTTTATTGCAAAGTTTATAGGCTCAAGAACATACAATATGTTCAAGGCACGCTCCGAGGCGGAAGCCGAAGCTACCGCGCTTATCGACGAGATGATCGGCAACCAAAAGGTTGTACGGGCATTCGGACACGAGGCTATGGCGGAGAGCGACTTCGACGCTGCCGGGCGCAAGCTCGAAAGCTCGACGCTGAAGGCTATCTTTATTTCCTCTCTTACAAATCCGACAACCCGTTTCGTAAACAATCTCGTTTATGCGGCGGTGGCACTCGTGGGTGCACTTATAGCCATTTCAACGAAGAACGCAGGCGCACTCGCATTCACTATCGGAGAATTCTCCGTGCTTCTTTCCTACACTAACCAGTACACTAAGCCCTTTAACGAGATTTCGGGTATTTTTGCAGAATTTCAGGGCGCTTTGGCAAGTGCGGCTAGGGTATTCGACCTTATCGAGGAGCCTGCCGAGAGCGCTGATGCAGAGAATGCTATCGTTATAGAGGACACAAAGGGTTGGGTTGCTGCCGAGGACGTACATTTCTCCTACACCGACGAAAAGCCGCTTATCAGGGATCTCAGTATTTCCGTAAAGCCCGGCGAGCGAATCGCTATTGTGGGGCCTACCGGATGCGGCAAAACCACTATTATAAATCTTCTTATGCGCTTTTACGACGTTAAGGGTGGACGCATTACCGTTGACGAAAACGACATACGCGCCGTTACGCGAAGAAGTCTTCGCTCCTCTTACGGAATGGTTCTTCAGGACACCTGGCTCCGCGCAGGAACTGTAAAGGAAAACATCGCGTTTGCAAAGCCCGATGCAACCGACGAAGAAATAAAGGCGGCGGCAAGGGCGGCGCACGCTCACAGCTTCATAAAGAGGCTCGAGCACGGCTACGACACCGTAATAGGAGACGGCGGTGAGGGGCTTTCGCAGGGACAAAAGCAGCTTATCTGCATTGCGAGAGTTATGCTCTCTCTTCCGCCTATGCTTATTCTCGACGAGGCGACCTCGTCAATAGACACGAGAACCGAAATCAGAATTCAAAAGGCGTTCTCCGAAATGATGAAGGGGCGCACGAGCTTTATTGTAGCGCACAGACTTTCGACAATCAAGGAAGCCGACCTTATTCTCGTTATGCGCGACGGAAGAATTATTGAAACCGGCACGCACGACACACTCCTCGAGAAGAAGGGCTTCTATTACGATCTTTACAACAGTCAGTTTGCACACTGATACAGAAAGGAGGACTTGTATGGCAAGAAACATAAGTCACTCAAGGATATACCAAACCACCGCACGCATTCTCGGCTCTGCGCCTATGGAGAGAACGAGACTCGTGAACGCTTGTCTTTCGGAGCTCGGGCTTAGCGAGCAGGAGCTTAGCGACAATTCCGCAGGCAGCACAAAGAGTATGCTTCGAAGCCGTATAGGTGCGGTAATAAACGAGATGCACTCGCGTGCACTAATTTCGCTCGACGATTTCGGGAAATACTATCTCGTCTCGGAGAGACCTGTTGTAATCAGAATTGAGCGTTGCGAAAAGGAAATCCTTAAGGCCTTGACGGAAGGACCTGTAAGCAAGACGGATTTGAGACAGCGCCTGAAGGGAGCATTTGGCACCGAGAAAACCGTTAGCACGCGAGACGACGACACGCTTGCGACCTATATGGGGCAAATATTAAAGCGCCTGCTCGCCGAGAAAACCGTTCTGTTCACAGACGGCGTATATTCCCTTTCGCCAAAGCTATCAGCACACGCAGACGATATAAACACCTTGCTTGAATTAAAGAGCGACTTTTTACATAAGCTCCATGCAAAGGGCGGCGAGTTCTTTGAGAACTATTTTATGATGCTCATTTCAAAATACGCAAAAAAGCACGGCAAGAAGGTTATAGAAAGCTACGTCACCGGTGGCTCAAACGACGGCGGAATAGACGGCGTTATAAAAACCGAGGACTCACTCGGTTTCCGCGAAATTACTATGGTGCAAACGAAAAATCGCGTTGATATAACAAGCGAGACCGACGTGCGCGGATTCTACGGTGCAGTTTGCGCAAAGAGAGGCACTCGCGGCATTTTCGTCACCTCGTCCGATTTTCACGATGCGGCAAAGGCCTTTATCGACGGACTCGATGATTTGGTAGGGGTAAACGGAGATAGAATTTTCTCTATGGCAATAGAGTGCGCATACGGAATAAAGAGTCATGCCGACGGAAGTCTCGAAATTGATGCAAAATTGTTGTGAGGTAATTATGGATAATAATACTGAAAAAATATTAGACGATGCTGAGATTGTGATAAATGAAGAAAAAAATCTCACAGACTACGAGGAACCCGATGAGGATTTTGAAGAAGGCGCAGAGGAAGAAACAGACGAGGAGGCTCTCGCAGAGCTCAAGAAATTCGAAGCCTCGGTAAATAAATCCTTCAAAAACGTGATTACGTTAAGCGCTATTATATTAGGTGCTGCCGTTCTTCTTGGAGTCGTTTTAGCGATCGTTTTGTAAACTCTACTTGTCTTTTAGAGGTGATTTATGGATTTTTCGAAATACGGTCACAAGCACGCCGCATCCTGCGAAACCTGCGAGTTCTATGAGTACGACGAGTACACAGAGAGTTACTCCTGCAACATAAAGCTTGATGAAGATGAGATGATAGGCTTTCTCGGAGGCAACACGCGCTCCTGTCCATATTACAGATTTTACGACGAATACAAAAGCGTGCAAAAACAGATATAGTATCTTACATATATCAAAGACTTTCAAACAAAAAAGGACTTTTCTTAAATGAAAAGTCCTTTTTGCTTTTCGGCGAGAAGCGCATATTTCGTCTGTGTCATACAAGTCTGTTTTTCTACTCACGCTTTCATATATAAAACAAAAAAGCCTTACCATCTGGCAAGACCCACATATATAAAAGGTATCAAGTACCCATTAAAAACCGAACAAAGAGTATAGAAACGAAGCGGTGGGACATTAGCGTACTTGAACTTTTGTAAAAGACAGCAGTTCCGAGTTTTCAAACTCGTGCCCTCTGGTCAATTAGTACGTTCAAGCTAAATACATTACTTTACTTCAAACGAGTTCTGCCGAATGCGCAAGCATTCAAAAGCGACGGAGTCGCGGCGGAGCAAAGCGACGTGGCAGAGAGGAGCTTATATAAAACAAAAAGCCTTGCCATCTGGCAAGACCCACATATATAAAAGGTATCAAGTACCCATTAAAAACCGAACAAAGAGTATAGAAACGAAGCTCAAGAAATGTTAGCGAACTTGAACTTTTGTAAAAGACAGCAGTTCAAGCCCTCGGTCAATTAGTATCGTTCAGCTAAATACATTACTGTACTTACACCTACGACCTATCAAACTCGTAGTCTACAAGTGACCTTACTCCCTTAAAGGGATGGGATATCTCATCTTGAGGTGTACTTCACGCTTAGATGCCTTCAGCGTTTATTACATCCGTACGCGGCTACCCGGCTATGCCCTTGCCAGAACAACCGATGCACCGGAGGTACGTCCTACCCGGTCCTCTCGTACTAAGGTAAGCTCCTCTCAAATATCCAACGCCCACGACAGATAGGGACCGAACTGTCTCACGACGTTCTGAACCCAGCTCGCGTACCACTTTAATCGGCGGACAGCCGAACCCTTGGGACCTTCTCCAAGCCCCAGGATGTGATGAGCCG
>JAZOMD010000067.1:0-7319 GCA_045653745.1 Eubacteriales bacterium
CGATATAGCACCCGGCGAGATATGCGGATTTATCGGCCATAACGGCGCAGGTAAAACCACCACGATAAAGGCTTGTATGGGAATACTCTCCTTCGATACGGGCGAAATTTACGTAAACGGAACCTCGGTTAAGGACGACCCCCTTACGGCAAAGAGCGTCTGCGCGTACATTCCCGATAACCCCGACCTCTACGGCTTCCTTTCGGGAATAAAATATCTTAACTTCGTTGCCGACGTATTCGGAGTTGATGCAAGGCAAAGAAACGAAAAAATTCTCGGGCTTGCAGATAAGTTTTCGCTCACAAAGGACCTCGGCGAGCCCATCAGCAGCTATTCGCACGGTATGAAGCAGAAGCTCGCTATCATATCTGCCTGGCTTCATTCTCCGAAGCTTATCGTGATGGATGAGCCATTCGTCGGTCTTGACCCTCGCGCCTCGTTTATTTTGAAGGAAATGATGAGAGAGCACTGCGACGCAGGCGGCTCGATATTCTTCTCGACCCACGTCCTTGACGTCGCCGAGAAGCTCTGCGACAAGGTTGCTATCATCAAATCGGGAAAGCTCATCGCCTTCGGCTCTATGGACGAGGTGAAGGGCGACGACTCGCTCGAGGAGGTATTCCTTGAGCTTGAGGGGGCAGGCGAAAATGATTAAAACTCTTATCGGCGTCAGACTTCGTGCGCTTCTTGGCTCAAAGCTCGGAAAAAAAGGGAAGAACGGCAAGGCAGGCTCGGGCAATAAGGCACTCGTCTTGCTCCTTCTTCTTTTCCTTGCAGGCATATTCGCGTTCTACTTTTTCCTCATGGCGTTCGGTATGGCCTCGGTTATGCTGCCCCTGGGACTTGATGCGCTCTATTTTTCAATCTTTATGATATGCGCTTTCTCGATAGTGTTCGTCCTGAGCATCTTCGAGACGAAAAGCGAGCTCTTTGAGTGTAAGGATAACGAGCTTCTTCTCTCAATGCCGATAAAGCCGAGGCACATAGTCCTTGCGCGTATCTTTACGGTAATGATATATAACCTCGCTGAAACTGCGGTAGTTATGGTACCTGCGGTTATCGCATACGCCTTCTTCGGTGGCTCGGTATTCGGCATTATCGGCGGTCTTCTCCTCATTTTCTTTCTCCCCCTGCTTGCAACCGCGCTTGCCTCGGGAGTGGGCTACCTCGTTGCCCTTATTATGAAGCGAATGAAGAGAAACAGCCTGTTCACCGTTATCGTATCGCTTCTTTTCTTTGCGGCGTACTTTGTCGGATATACCTATTTCGTAAACGGAATGACCGCTCTTGAGGACCCGAACACAGACTACGTTGCAATAGCCGATACGTTCGGATTTGCAGGCAGGATAGGAAAAGCAGCTCTCCTCGACCCCCTCTGGGCGCTCGGAGTTATGGGCGTGTGCGTTCTCGTAAGCGCCGTGGCGTATATTCTTATCAGTGCAAACTACATTTCCATAGTTACCGACGTGCGCGGAGGTAAAAGGAAGGAATATAAGGCGAAAAGCCTTAAAAGCTCGAAGCCCTTCGCGGCTCTTACGAAAAAGGAGCTTAAGAAATTCCTCACAAGTCCCACCTATATCCTCAACGGCGGTATAGGGCTCTTGTTCGCCGTAGCGCTCGGTGTCTTCGCACTCGTCAAAAAGGACGTTCTCCTCTCGCTCAAAACCGAGCTTTCCGCGCTCGGCGTAGGGATAATCGACGCTTCCGCAATCTTTTCGGTGCTTCTCACCCTTGTCCTCTCTGCGTTTTTCGCCTTTATTATCATTTCCTCTGCGGCACTTTCCCTGGAGGGTAACAGTCTTTGGATAATAAAGTCGATGCCCATATCCGCGAAAACCGTGCTGCTTGCAAAGACTATGCCCCATATAATAGTCAGCCTGCCGACGGTTCTCGTTACCTCTGTGCTTCTGATAATCGCCACCGACGCGCCCCCCATATATTGGGCATTTATTATCCTGTGCCCGTCGCTCGTTGCTCTCCTTGGCGCTTTTCTCGGAATGCTTCTCAACGTATCCTTCCCGAAGTTCGACTTTGACAACGAGGCTCAGCCCATAAAGCAGTCGGCTTCCGCAACGATAACGATGTTCGCGCTTATGTTCTACGCTCTCATCTTCGGAGGCGGTGCGGCGGTGCTCGCGTTCCTCGTCTCTCCCTTGCTTGCGCTCGTCGCGTTCTTAGGGGTAACTCTTGCGCTCACTGCACTCTTTTTCGCTCTCCTTGTAACCGTCGGAGTGCGTAAATACGATAGCTTTTGTGTATAAAACTTTACATTTTAAAGCAAAATACAGTAAATAAAGGAGAAGACCGTGAGGTATAAGTCTATATACAACCCTAAAAAGAAGATTTCACTTTTTGCTAAAATCTCTATCGCAGTCTTCCTCGTTTCGCTCTCTCTTTTCGTCCTTTCAAAGAGCTTTGTCCCCGTGGCACAGCTCGTTAACAAAACGCTTTCGGAGACCCTTCGTCTCCTTCTCTCGCTCCCGTTTAATTTTCTGCCCGTCTCGGTATTTGAGATAATTTTTCTTCTTATACCGCTTTGGCTCGTCCTTTTCGTTTGGCTTGCCGTGCGTGCCTTCCGGCGTGGGAGAGCGCTCCGCTTTCTTGTAAATCTTCTCTCGCTCGTTCTCGTTATCTTCTCGGGATATGCCCTCACGCTCGGCATTCCTTATAACGCAGTTACGCTCGAGGAAAGTATGGACCTTGCAAAAACCGAGGTAACGGCAGACAGACTCGCAGATATTATGACCGAGCTACGCGACGAGGTAAACGAGCTTTCTTCTCTTGTAGAATACGGTGAGGACGGTGCCTCGATTTCTCCCTACGGTATAGAGGAGCGCAGCCGCCTTGTAGCAGAGGAGCACTCGGAAATTGCGAAGGAGTACGGTCTTCCGTACGGCTTTAAATCAAATGCAAAGTCCGTGCTTCTCGGAGACCTGATGTCGAGATTCCGTTTTACCGGAATTTACACCTTCTTCACGGGTGAGGCGAACGTAAACAGCGCGTATCCCGACTACGATATGACCTTTACAATGGCGCACGAGCTCTCCCACCAGAGGGGAATAATACGCGAGAACGAGGCGAATTTTATGGCATACCTTATTCTTTCGCGCTCGGACGACGCCTATCTTCGCTACGCAGGCGCGCTCTCTATGTACGAGTATATAAGCTCGGCGCTTTACCGCACCGATAAGGAGCGCTATACGGAAATAGCAAAAGGGCTCGCAGACGGTCCTCGCGGTGATATCCGCTCATCAAACGCCGTCACCGTAAAGTACGCCGACTCGAAAATCGGCAACATTACCAATAAACTCAACGACGCCTATCTTAAAGGCAACGGCACCGAGGGCGTAGTCAGCTACGGTATGGTCGTAGAGCTCGCCGTTTCATACTTCGAAAAGTAACAAAAAAACCGCAGGAGAATATCTTGTTACAAAACAGTTTTCTCGGAGCGGTTATGAAAAAAATCATATTACGGGGAGGCAAGCCTCTATACGGAGAAATGACAGTGTCGGGGTCGAAAAACGCCTCGCTCCCCATACTCTTTGCAACACTTCTTACGGAAGGAATATCGGTTATAGATAACCTTCCCGACATAGGCGACGTTTCGGCAGCTCTTTCGATACTTGAGAGCTTCGGTGCGAAGATTATCTCTCGTGACGGCACCTGCTACGTAGACACGCGCAGTCTTAGCTACACCGAGCCCGACGACGACGCCGTCTCTCGCCTTCGCGCCTCGACCTACCTTATAGGCGCATCGCTTTCCCGATTTGGCAAGGTGAGGCTCGGCAAGTTCGGCGGCTGTAATTTTTCCCGTCGCCCCATAGACCTGCATATCCTCGCCGCCGAGGCTCTCGGTGCAACTCATTCGGACGATTTTCTTTTTGCCGACACCCTCACGGGCGGAGAAATAAATCTTTCAAAGCCCTCTGTGGGCGCAACCGTAAACTCGCTTCTTCTCGCCGCGGGGGCAAATGGGGAGAGCAGAATCCGAGGCTTCGCAAAAGAGCCGCATATAAGCGCGCTCATAGCCTTCCTTCGTTCGGCAGGCGCAAGCATTGCCGTCCGAGATGACGAAATTTCCGTTGTGGGCGGAAGGCTTCACGGCGGAAAAATCAGAATAATAGGCGACACAATCGAAGCCGGCACCTACCTCTCGGCAGCCCTCACTACGGGCGGTGAGGTTACAGTGCGCGGAGTACCGCTTGATTCTATCTCCTCTTTTCTTGATACCGTTTCCCGTATGGGTGCAGAGGTGAGTGCCACCTCTCTTGGAGTTACCGTAAGGCGCGGTGCAAAATCGAGGCCGGTCTCCGTGCGCGCAGAGCCCTATCCCGGCTTTCCCACCGACCTTCAGCCCATAATTGCCGCCGCATCTGCTACAATGTCGGGCAGCGTTATAAGGGATACCGTATGGCAGGAGCGATTCGGCTACCTTGACGAGCTTTCCGCCTTCGGCGTGCGCTCGCAGCGTATGCGCGGCGGCTGTATAGTCAACCCTTCCGCACTTCACTCGGCGAGCGTTGCCTGCCCCGACCTTCGTGCAGGTGCTGCCTGCCTGCTTCTCGGACTTTCGGTACGCAGAGAGAGCACCCTCTCCTCGGCAGATACCCTTCTTCGCGGCTATTCCTCTCTCGAAGAAAAGCTGCGCTCTCTTGGCGCAGAGGTTAAAATAACTGAGTAAATCTTATAATAAGGACATAAAAAATGAAAAGAATTATCACCGTCCAGGACATCTCCTGCGTAGGCAGGTGCTCGCTCACCGTCGCCCTTCCCATAATATCGGCAGCAGGCATTGAGGCGGCAGTCCTTCCCACGGCAGTGCTCTCGACGCATACCGCCTTCCCGAAATTCACCTTCTGCGACCTCACGGGCGAAATCGAGAAAATATCCAAGACCTTCGTAGAGCTCGATATAGGCTTCGACGCGATATACACGGGCTACCTCGGCTCCTTCCGTCAGCTTTCTCTCGTATCCGAGATGATAGAGCGTAACGGCGGAGGGAACTGTAAAATAGTCGTAGACCCTGCTATGGCAGACCACGGTAAGCTCTATCCGGGCTTTACCTCGGATTTCGCACGCGCTATGGCAACCCTCGCCGCGCACGCCGACCTCGTGCTCCCCAATATCACCGAGGCCTGCTTTATGCTCGATATTCCCTATAAGGAAAAGCAAACGGAGGAGGAAATAAGAGATATCCTCGTAAGGCTCACCGACCTCGGTGCAAAGTGCGCCGCCCTTACAGGAATCACCTTCGAAGAAGGCAAGGTCGGCTTCTACGCATACGATAGCGAGAAAAAAGAATTCTTCTCCTATTATAACGAAAGAATGCCCGTATCCTTCCACGGCACGGGAGACGTATTCGCCTCGTCTACCCTCGGCGCAATGATGAGAGGGCATAGCACCGAGAGCGCCCTGAAGGTCGCCGTCGATTTCACCCTCGAGTGTATAAGAAAAACTATGGCTGACCCCGACCGCCGCTTCTACGGCGTTAATTTTGAAGAAGCCCTGCCTTACTACATAGAAAGGCTCAAAAAATTCGACTGATAACCATAGCCCGACTTCCGAGAGGGAAGTCGGGCTTTTTTTTTGCAAGCAACTAAAAAAGCATTTGAGTTGTTGTCGCTTTTCGACAAATTTCTCTGCATATTTTTACCAAACTTGTAAAGTATTGACAAATCCCCCGGCTTGTGTTATAATAAAAACAGCAAACGCAAAACGGAGTATTTACGACCCACTCGGAAATCCCGTCGGAATGAAAATCCGTAACGCTACCGACGCGGAGGGCGTATTCACTCATTATTGGTTTGAGACTAATGCGTTCGGAGACGTTGTTGACTTAGTGCCGTTTGTCTCCGGTGTTGGAGAAGCAACCGACCTTATGCGTGTAGCTACCAAAGCTGATGATTTTGTCGATGCTATTGATGATGTTCATGATACCGCAAGGGCTATTGGTAATGTGGGTGAAGCAGCCAAAGAGTTACATAGACCTTACATAAGAAAATCCGTTAGAGAGGTTGTTGAAAGTAGAGCGTCAAGAAATGCTGCTGGAAAGTTTTTAGATGCAAATACAGAAACGGTAATTGAGGGGAAATATGATTTAGGTCATGTAACTGGTCATGAGTTTTGGAGAGAAAAGAAAATGGCAATGGAAAAAGGCTGGACACAAAAGCAATTCAATGATTACATGAATAACCCCGATTTTTACCGAATTGAAGATCCCCACTTAAATCGAAGTCACAAATTTGAAATGCCAAAGTAAAGGAGAATTTATGAAAAAAAGCAACATAATTGACGATATATCTATCAAAATGATGTCAACGGATTTAAACTACAAACCCGACATTGAAGATAGTACCATAATTGAATTAATCAAGCCTATTTCCGATATCAATATGAAGGGGCGCGATGGCAGAACGCTTTTGATTCATTCCGTGCTATATAAGCGACTTGGCGTTACAAAGTGGCTTGTCGAAAAGGGTGCTTCTATAGATGAAAAGGATATGCAAGGACTCTCTGCGCTGCACTGTGCCGTTATTGCAAACGTTCCCGATATCGCGGAATATCTCATTAAACAAGGCGCTGATATTAACGCCAAAGATAACTTTGGGAATCCGCCTTTGATGCGCGCAGGCTTGAACGTGAATATGATAAAGCTCCTCTTAGATTACGGAGCAGATTGCGGTGAAAAAATTAAAAAAGTATATGAGGCGTATCCTGATATATTATCACTCTTTGAAAAGTAAAGGGGAGAAAATTCTATGAACTTCTATTTATCAAAAGAACAAATTAAAGAAATTTACGTTTCAGACGGTCCTCAGGGGTGCTTTGCAACTAATCGTATAACCGTTGACGGTAAAAAGATTGGGTATATGTATCGAGAAGAACCGGACTTGGATTCAGATTTTCCTGATAGCGGTTGGAGATTTTTTGCCGGAGATGAAAACGAAGAATATACTGACAATCCGGGCAATATAAACATCTTCTCGCTTAATACGATTTGCAATTATGATTCTGCAATTATCCCTTATCTTGATGCTCCGTATGGAAGTTGTTTTGTTCGAACCGGGAATAAATTTATAGAAGAATAATTCCTGTTTTATTTGGACTGTATCGGTAGCGTTTATCATTCTTTTGATGATATGAAAGACGAGTATGATTTCTGATACCGAAAATAATAGCTGAAATCTTTTAACACGAGCACCGCCCCGATTTTTCGGGGCGGTGCTCTACGCTTTTATTTTCCTTACCGCGCCGTGCGCCTTTTGTACCCCTTTTTCTTTCTCTCTGTAAGGAAAGCCGCGGCTATAAAAATTCCACCG
>JAZOMD010000068.1:0-5462 GCA_045653745.1 Eubacteriales bacterium
CATAGTGCCGGTGATTTCGGGAGGATTTACAAGGTATCTTGAAGGAATGTGAAGGTCTCCGTCATACTCGAGCATACCTGCGTAGAGAACTGCGGGAACTCTCTTACGGTCGAACTTATCAAAGTCCTCTCCCGACTCAATCGCCTTGGAAATTTCGATGCAACGGTCGCCGCGGAAGTTGAAGAATATCACGCTGTCTCCGTCCTCTACGGTGCCTACGGGCTTTCCGTCGCTAGCGATGACGAAGGGGGGGAGATCCTGGTCTATAACCTTATACTCGTTTCTGTATGCGGTGATAGCCTCCTCTGCGGTAGCAAACTGTCTTCCCTCTCCGAGAACGTGGGTCTTCCAACCGAGCTCAACCATACCCCAGTTAGCCTCGTATCTGTCCATAGTAACCTGCATACGTCCGCCGCCGGAAGCGATAGCGATATCGAAGGAATCCGAGCGAAGCGAAGCAAGGTACTCCTCGAAGGGTCTGACGTAATCAAGTGCGCTCGTCTCGCCTACGTCTCTACCGTCAAGAAGGATATGAACACGCACTCTTGCGACTCCCTCCTCCTTAGCACGGTTGATAAGCGCCTTGAGGTGGTCTATATGAGAGTGAACGTTTCCGTCGGAGAAAAGGCCGAGAAAATGTAAAGTAGAGTTGTTATTTTTAACACCTGCTACGAGGTCGCACCAGGTAGCGCTTCCAAAGATTTTCCCCGTCTCGATAGACTGCGAAACAAGCTTTGCACCCTGTGCGAAGACCTGACCCGAGCCAAGAGCGTTGTGTCCGACCTCGGAGTTACCCATATCGTCGTCACCGGGAAGACCAACTGCAGTGCCGTGCGCCTTTATTGCAAGGGTGGGGTATTTTTTCATAAGCATATCAAGCGTGGGAGTGTGTGCCGCAGCTACTGCGTTTGCTCCGTTATCGGGTGCTATGCCAACACCGTCCATTACGATAGTAAGAAGGGGACCCTTTACGCCCTCAAACTTTGAAGATTTCTTTAACTGTACCATTTTATCTACCTTTCGTTTTTTAGTTATCAGATGTCGGCATCCTTAATATAAAGATGTCCGTAATCGGTTATAAATTTCTTTCTCTCGGAAAGTGCGTCTCCAAGAAGGACGTCGAACATTTTCGCCGTAGCCTCGGCATCTGCCGGAGTCACCGCAATAAGGCGGCGCGTCTGAGGACACATAGTGGTGCGCCACATCATTTTAGGCTCGTTCTCACCAAGACCCTTCGAGCGCTGAAGCGTATACTTCTTATCACCGAGCTTCGAAAGTATTTCGGTCTTCTCCTGCTCGTTGTAAGCAAAATAGGTATCGCTGCCTGCCGTTATCTCAAAGAGGGGCGATTCGGCGATGAATATTTTACCCTTTTCTATAAGAGTGGGAAGGAGACGGTAGAACATCGTAAGAAGAAGCGTTCTTATCTGGAATCCGTCCTCATCTGCATCGGTGCATATTATGATTTTGTTCCAAGCAAGGCGCTTATAATCAAATTCTGAAAGATCGCTCTTCTTAGAGCTTTTAATTTCCACTCCGCAACCAACGACCCTCAGAAGGTCCATAATTATATCGCTCGCGAAGATCTTATCGTATCCGCTCTTCATACAGTTAAGAGTTTTACCTCTGACGGGGATAATCGCCTGGAAATCGGCGTTTCTTCCGAGCTTACAGCTCGACATAGCCGAATCTCCCTCAACTATATAAAGCTCGCGGAGCGTAGGATCCTTCGACTGACAGGTGACGAATTTCTCTACTCTGTTCGAGACGTCCATCGTTCCCATAAGCTTCTTTTTAACGTCGAGCTTGGTTTTCTCAACCGACTCACGGGCACGCATATTCGCCAGAACCTGAGTCATAATTGCCGTGGCGCTCGACTGATTTTCCGTAAGATAAATCTCAAGCTTGGTTTTGATAAACTCGGTAAGCGCCTTCTGAATAAAGGAGTTGGTTATCGCCTTTTTCGTCTGGTTCTCGTAAGAGGTCTGCGTAGAGGCGGAATTGACTATTACCGAGAGATTATCGGATATATCGGCAAAGGATATTTTGGATTCGCCCTTTGCGTATTTATTCTGGTTTTTAATGTATTTGTCGATAGCGTAGGTAAAGGCGTTTCTTACAGCCTTATCGGGTGCGCCACCGTACTCGAGGAAGGAGGAGTTATGGTAATACTCCGCGTCACCGCCATTCTTAACAAAGCAGAAGGTGACTTCGGCTTTGAGCTTATAGTCGGGCATATCCTCTCTGTCGCGGCCGTGCGTCTCAAGACTCCAAAGCACCGGCTGAGTGGTTGCTATACCGTCTGTTATCTCTGCGATATAGTCTGCAACGCCCTTCTCGTAAAAATACTCGGTGCGTTCAAACTTCCCTTTTTCATTCTCCACGTCGAGGATAAATTTTATTCCCGCGTTTACGAACGCCTGACGGCGAAGGGTGGATACGAAAAACTCCGTAGGTATATCTATTTCCTTGAAGACCTTGAGGTCGGGGCGCCATCTGATAACGGTGCCGCGCTTTTTCATTCCGGGCTCTATATCGGATACAGAGAGCTGTCCGACGGGATTACCAACCTTAAAGTTCATCTCGGAGAAGGTTTTTCCGTTATATGACTTTACGTTCATATATTCCGAGGAGTACTGCGTAGCGGTTGCACCAAGGCCGTTAAGACCGAGGGAAAACTCGTATGCCGCACCAGAATCGTTATTATCGTACTTACCGCCTGCGTATAGCTCGCAGAAGACGAGCTCCCAGTTCCAGCGCTTCTCCTTCTCGTTATATCCAAGCGGAACTCCGCGTCCGAAATCCTCTACCTCTATCGAGAGGTCCTTATACTTCTTTACAATGATTTTGTCGCCGTATCCCTCGCGCGCCTCGTCAACCGAATTGGCAAGTATCTCTATAAAGGAATGCTGACAGCCGATAAGGTCGTCCGAGCCAAAGATAACCGCAGGTCTTTTTCTGACTCTGTCAGCGCCTTTAAGGCTCTTTATGCTCTGATCGCCGTATTCGCTTTTTTTAACCGTCCCCGTTGCCACTTTAGCCCTCCGGAAAATAAAAATGAATTATCACAAATTACATTATAACACTAAAATACTTATTTGTCAAGGTTTGGTATAAGAGATAAATGAAAAATACTAAATATAGATTGACGGAAAGGGATTTTCGGTGTATAATAGATGAAGATAAAGGAGTTTATGTATGGAAATACAACGCTACAAGGTCTCTCCCGAGCACTCGGGACTTAACATAAAGGAATATCTTCTCTGCCTCGGCTTTTCCGTAACGCTCATAAAGGCGGTAAAATACGGCGGTATCAGCCTTAACGGCGAGACGGTCACGGTGCGCGCCGAGGTTTCCGAGGGTGACACGGTTGAGGTCAGCTTTCCGCACGAAGGAAGCGAGAATATACCACCTATGGATATTCCGCTGAATATCGTCTACGAGGACGAAGAGGTGGTCGTTATCGACAAGCCGACAAATATGCCGACGCACCCGTCGAAGGGAAACCACCTGCCCACCCTCGCAAACGCGGTTATGGCAAAATACGGCGAAGGCTTTGTTTTCAGAGCAATAACTCGCCTTGACAGAGACACCTCCGGGCTCGTGCTGATAGCGAAAGACAGGATAAGCGCGTATGCCCTTACGGAAGAAATGAAGGCAGGAAGAATACTGAAAAAATACATTGCAAAGCTTACGGGTATCCCCGAGGAAAGAGAGGGCGTAATAGACGCACCTATAAGGAGAGTGGCCGAGGGGGATATACGCAGAGGCGTTTTCTCCGACGGGAAAAGAGCAATTACGGAATACAGAGTGGTAGATACAGAAGGTGAAAACGCGATATGTGAGATTACGCTCCACACCGGACGAACGCACCAGATACGAGTGCATTTTGCTCATATCGGGCACCCGCTTCTCGGAGATTTTCTATACGGAGAGAGACTTCCCGAGGGATATTTTTTGAGATGCAACGAGCTGAAATTCACGCACCCGAGAACCAAAAAAATCGTGCATATTAAAGTATAACTCGAAGAGAAACACCGATTTTGCAAATAATTGTTTGCAAAATCGGCGTTTTTTTAGTTATTTATCATATTGATAAGTGTTTCTTCATCTATAACGGTTATTCCGAGATCCTTCGCTTTTGTAAGCTTCGAGCCGGCCTCTTCACCTGCTACCACGTACGAGGTTTTCTTTGATACGCTGCCGGAGACCTTGCCGCCGTTTTTCTTAATCAACTCGGACGCTTCGTCACGGGTAAGCGTTGGCAGAGTGCCCGTAAGAACAAAGGTGAGTCCCTCAAAGCGAACGCCTCTTTCCTCACCGACAGCCTCGGTTTTCACTCCGAGTGCCGAAAGCCTGTCAACAATCTCACGCGTGCTGTCTGCGGAGAAAAACTCAACGAGAGCCTGCGCCGTGATAACGCCTATATCCTTAACGGAGAGATAGTCGTCAAGGCTCGCTTCAAAAAGAGCCTGTGCCGTTCTGAATTTGCGCGCTATTTCCTCTGCGGCAACCTCTCCGACCTGACGGATTCCGAGGGCAAAGAGCAGCTTTTCAAGACCTCTCGATTTCGACTCATTGATTGCCGAAACGAGATTTTCAGCACTCTTTTTACCCATTCTGTCAAGCCCCTCGACGTCCTCGACGCGAAGCTCGTAGAGGTCGGCAATATCCTTTATTTTTCCTGCAGAAAGAAGCAGCTCGACCACCTGCGGTCCGAGCCCGTCTATATTCATAGCAGGCTTTGAAGCGAAGTGAGTTATAGCCCTTGAATTCTGTGCAGGGCAAGCGGGATTTTTGCATCTGGTGGCAGCTCCCTCGCCTGCGTCGTCTCTCGAAACGGGGGCACCGCAAGAGGGGCAGGTCTTAGGCATAGAAAACGGGGTTTCCTCTCCCGTACGCTTCTCGGGAAGGGAGCGTATTATCTCGGGGATTATCTCACCGGCCTTGCGAACTATAACAGTATCGCCTACGCGAATATCTCTTTCCCATATAAACTCCTCGTTATGAAGCGTGGCGCGAGAGACGGTAGTACCTGCAAGACGCACGGGAGCAAGATTTGCAGTCGGGGTAAGCACGCCGGTTCTTCCCACCTGAATATCCACCGACAAAAGCTTAGTTTCCTTTTCCTCGGGTGGATATTTATAGGCTACCGCCCATTTCGGAGTGCTCGTTCCCTCGCCGATAGCAACACGCTCGGAGAGCGAATTCACCTTAACTACGGCACCGTCCATATCAAAGGACAGCTCTTCTCTATTGTCGCCGAGAAAATCTATATGCGCGCGCACGGCATCGTCTCCCTTGACGACGGTGCGAGGAGAAACGGTGGGAAATCCAAGCTCGGTGAGCCTTTCGAGCGCCTCGGAGTGAGTCAGCGGCTCTCTGCCGTCCATATAGAGGCTTCCCTCCTGTAAGTTAAAGACGAGGATATCAAGCCGTCTGGAGGCGGCAATTTTGGGGTC
>JAZOMD010000069.1:0-3400 GCA_045653745.1 Eubacteriales bacterium
AAACTCGGGGACGAGAAGCCCTGCAAAAGAGGACAGAGGCGTCATCGGGTAGAGGATAAGCGGAAGCGCCATACCGTGAAGCGAGCCGTAGTGCGCGTATGCCTCGGTGGTGCTCTCACCGCGCTCGAGGAGCTTCTTCGGGATAAGGATATGCTCGACGTTGAGCAATAGCGCGCGCACGTAAGCCGAGAAGCCGAGGGGGAGCGCGGTTTTCGCAACTGCGCCTACGGCACTGCCTGCCCCACGGGCATAGCGCTGCTTCACTTTATCGAGAAGGTATTGCGCGTATATAATAAAAAAGGAAAGAATTTCCGAAATGGTGATACCGAGACAAAGGGCTGCAACCGAGGCTGCCGTTCCGTACGGGATAGCTCGCGTGACGAAAAGGACGGTGACCGAAATTTTAAGCAGCTGTCCGAGCACCTGCACGACGGCGTTGTTCCCCACCCTCTTGACTCCGACGAAGTAGCCCGACACAACCGCGCCGAGTGCGACGGGAAGCAGCGATAGCGAGAGAATCTTTAAAGAAAGCACGGTGCGCGTATCGAAAAGCACGAACGCACCCACAGCGCGCGCAGAGAAAAACAAAAGGAAGGACGAAGCTCCGCCGAAAAGGAGCGCGTAAAGAGTCGCCGCGCGCATAATTCTCGAAATCTCAGAGGGCTTACCCTCTCCGAGCGCCGAGGCGACGAGTCGGGTTACCGTCAGGCTGACACCCGAGCTTGCAAGCGTTACGGCAAAGGAGTAGACCGCCATAACTATCGTATAAAGACCCATTCCCTCTGCCCCCACGCTACGGGAGACGAAGGCGCCGAAAAGCATACCCACCGTACGCATAGCGAGGGCTACGGCGGTGAGCATCAATCCGCTTTTAAAAAAACGTTTTTCTTCACTCATAAAAAACAACCTCTCCCTTTATTTATATGAGGAGAGGCTGTCTTAAAATGCTATTTAATTTTTATAAACCGCGTTATGCCATACCTGCATTTCCGCCTCGCCGCGGTTGGCGAAGGCATAGTACGGAATAAGGCGCACGGGGATCTTTACAAGCTCGGAGAGTCTGTCGGTATAGAGCTCGCCCTCTCTCTTTTCTCTGCGATAGCCGTCTGCTATAAGGGTGGGCATACCGTATTCGGGTGCGTCCTGCTCGCAAATATTGCCTGCGAGGTCGAGCCTGATATCGCTGATAAAGCTGCCGTTATCAACCGACTCCGAGCAGTAAACTACGGGGCCGCGCATAAGAGCGTATTTTCCGCCGAGGAAGACCGACTCGAGTCTTGCCTCTACGAAGCGAGGAGTCATATCGAAATCAAAGCTACGAGCTTCCCCGTCCGAAAGCGTGAAATAGAAGTAGCCGTCCTTCGTTTCATATCCGCCGCCCTTATGCCAGTACGGGATACGGATAGCGAGGGGGAGACTGCCGCCCGACACGCTGACAGAAACCCTGCCAGAGCGCGGAAAATCGGTGTTTATGTAAACCTTTATTGTCTTTTCACCGCGTTTTACCTCGGCATTTGCATTCATATACTGATGAATATAAACTCGGTTTTCGTCCTCGCCGAAGATAAGATTTCCTATCGAGGAGACGAAGCGAAGGACGTTAGGGGGACAGCAGGAGGTCTTGAACATAGCCGCGCGCTTATGCGGCGGATAGTTTATTCTGCCGCGTACGGCGGAGACGTCCTTGGTCGCAAGATATGGTAGCACCTCGAGGGGATTCTCGTAGAAGAAGGATTTCCCGTCGAGAGAGGTCGAGGAGAGAAAGCCGTTGTAGATTATTCTTTCTATCGTATCGGAATAACGCGAGTCGGCAGAAAGCGTGAGCATACGCTGTGCAAAGAGGACGAGGCCTATTGCCGCGCAGGACTCGGTGTAGGCAAGCAGGCTCGGAAGGTCGTAGTCAACGGTAAACGCCTCGCCTGCGGCACTTGAGCCTATACCGCCAGTAATATACATACGCCTCTCGGTAATACTCTTAAAGAGGTCGGAGCAGGCAGAGATAAGCTCCGCGTCACCCGTGTAGGCGGCAAGGTCTGCCATAGCCGAATAGAGGTAGGTGGCTCTTACCGCGTGCCCCTCTGCGGTGCGCTGGCGTCTGACGGGCAGGTGAGACTGTCCGTACTCGGGAAAGGGGTATCTGCCGCCGCGGTCGGCGTCCTTTTCGCTCCTGCCGCGCGTGTTTATAAAGTGCTCTGAGAGCTCGAAGTATCTACGCTCGCCCGTGCATTCGTAGAGCTTAAAAAGAGCGAGCTCTATCTCCTCGTGACCCGAGGTAGCGAAGACGGCGTCGTTATCAGTCTTGAAGCGCTTTTCTATGTAGTCTGCGTAGCGGCACATAGAGTCAAGGAATTTCCTCTTGCCCGTAGCCTCAAAGTAGGCAACCGCCGCCTCAATCAGATGGCCTGCACAGTAGAGCTCGTGCTTATCTCTGTCCGAGAAGCGAAGCTCGGGAAAGAACATTGTGAAATATACGTTATAGTATCCGTCCTCGCACTGATTTTTCACTATTCCGTCGACTATCCCGTCAACGATAGCCTCGAGCTCTGCATTCCGCTCCTTTTTCAGCTCGTAGGAAACGCCCTCTATCCACTTCGCGACGTCCGACTCCCAGAAGAAATGAGGCTTGCGCTCCTCCGTGCCGTCCCAATTAAAGCTCATAGCGTCGAATTTGCCCATCTCAAGAAATCTCTCGTACACCGCAGGAATGGACGCCTCGCGGTTGAGCCTCTGGCGCTCTCTCCAAAATCCGTCGGTAATTTCCACGCGTGAAAAGTCTATTTTTTTAATCATTTCAGAGAATACCTCCCGAAAAACTTGATTTTTAATAGTTTTTATGCTACAATTATAGCAAAACCAAGGAAGGAATGCAACGCCCCTACGGGGAGAAAAGGTGCAAAAATCCGACTATGTACGAGGCTATAAAATTTGTAAAGGGCGGAAGGTTTTATTCAAGGGGCGAGTGGCGGCACCCCGAGAGGATAATAGACACCGTTGAGCTTATAATAGTGAGTGAGGGGCTTGTCTCTATGTTCGTCGAGGACAGGCGATACGAGGCTCGCCACGGCGATATAATCAGGATTCTTCCGGGCGAGAGGCACGGCGGCGTGAACACGAGCACCGAGACCTCGTTTTTCTGGATACACTTCACGGGGGCTGCCGAGGGAGAGCTACCGCCCGAGCTTATAACTCCGCGCTCGTTTTCAAGAACCGAGCTTCTCTCAAAGGAGCTCTTGCACTACGCAAAGGACCCCGTCTACTCACCCGAGTGCGCCGACTGGGCGCTGAAGCTCCTGCTCTCGGAGATAGCTCGCTCGGAAGACGAGACCGACGGCAGGCTCGCCTCCGAAGTAAAGGAGTGGATAAGGCGAAACGTCACCTCTGCGATAAAAACGAAGGACGC
>JAZOMD010000070.1:0-8296 GCA_045653745.1 Eubacteriales bacterium
GGCAGCGAGCCGACTTGTTGACGCCGAACGCCATACGGTAGTCACCTTCCGCCTTGATAGAGGGCACGAACCTGCCGAGCGCGTACGCGCCTCTGTCGTCACCGCCGATATCCATAATTCCATAAACCGACCTATCGCGCACAAGGCGGTAGCTCTGTGCAGGAAGTGCAGGAAGGTCGACGTTGCTGTTGGCGTACTGCGGCGAAACGAGGCTGACACCTGCTGCCGACAGCTCGCTCTCGCTGTCCTTGGTTCTGAAATACGGATTTACTATATCGAGGTCGGCAATACAAACGCTTTTCCCTTCCCCGGCAAGCCGAAGGGCGTAATTTACGGCAATATTGGTCTTACCGCTGCCGTAATGCCCTGCAAACAGAGTTAATCGTTTAGTATCCATATTCTATGTATTAAAGTTTTTTCCTTATAATCTTACCGCTTGTGGTCTTCGGAAGACTCTCGCGGAATTCGACTATTCTCGGGTACTTATAGGGAGCGGTACGCGACTTGACGTAATCCTGAATCTCCTTTTTAAGCGCATCGGTTCCCTCGGTGCCTCCAACGAGCACTATGCTCGCCTTAACGACCTGTCCTCTTATCTCGTCGGGTGCTGCGGAAACACCGCACTCAAGAACGTAGGGGAGCTCCATAATTACGTTCTCTATCTCGAACGGACCTATTCTGTATCCCGAGGACTTGATAACGTCGTCTGCACGTCCTACGTACCAGAGGAAGCCGTCCTCGTCGCGCCAAGCAAGGTCGCCCGTGTGATAGAAGCCGTCGCGCCAGGTCTCGGCGGTTATCTCGTCGTTGCCGTCGTATGCGTAAGCAAGACCGCAGGGCAGACCCTCGGAGATGTTAATACAAATCTCACCGTTCTCACCGAGCTCTACCTCCTCGCCCTCGGGGCTGAGAAGATGAACGTCGTAAAGCGGAACGGGCTTACCCATAGAGCCTATCTTGTGGCTGCCGCCTGCAAGATTACCGATAATAAGCGTGCTCTCCGACTGACCGAAGCCCTCCATAATCTGAAGTCCCGTATGCTCCTCAAAGCGGCGGAATACCTCGGGGTTGAGAGCCTCACCTGCGGTAGATGCGTGCTCGATGGTGGAAAGGTCAAATCTCGAAAGGTCCTGCTTGATAAGCATTCTGTACATCGTGGGCGGTGCACAGAAGGTGGTTATGCCGTACTTTTTAAAGAGAGGAAGAATCTTCTCTGCATCAAATCTGTCGAAGTCATAGACGAAGTTTGCCGCCTCGCAGAGCCACTGACCGTAGAGCTTACCCCACATAGCCTTCGCCCAACCCGTATCCGAGATGGTGAGGTGAAGACCGTCGGGATTTACCTGATGCCAGTACTTTGCTGTTATGAAATGTCCGAGAGGGTATTTGTAGTTGTGCGCCGCAATCTTCGGGTAACCCGAGGTTCCTGAAGTAAAGAACATAAGCATCGGGTCGCTTCCGCAGGGTGCGTCCTCTGCACGAGCGTAATGGCTGCTGTAAATGACGTATTCCTCGTCAAAATTATGCCAGCCCTCGCGGTTGCCGCCGACGATAATCTTATGCTCAAGGCTGGGGCATTTAGCCGCCGCGCTGTCAACCGAATCGGCAACCTCACCGTCTGCGGTGCAAAGAATAGCCTTTACGTTTCCTGCCTCGAAGCGGTATGCAAAATCCTTCTCGAGAAGCTGGTTGGGTGCAGGGATTGCAATCGCGCCGAGCTTATGTAAGCCCATAACAGCAAACCAGAACTGGTAGTGGCGCTTAAGAACGAGCATTACCCTGTCGCCTCTCTTTATACCGAGGGACTTGAAGTAATTAGCCGCCCTTGCAGACTCCTTCTTTATATCCTGGAAGGTGAAGCGTCTTTCAGTGCCGTCCTCGCTTAAGTGAAGCATAGCAAGCTTATCGGGCTTACGTCTGCCAAGCACGTCAACGACGTCGAAGGCAAAGTTGAACTTCTCTTCATTCTTGAAGGCGATTTTCGTGAGAACTCCGTTTTCCTCGGTGGGAATAATGAAGTCGTGATACACACGGCGCTCGGTGTCCTCTCCGCGGCGCTTTGTCGCCATCGAGAGCTCTGCCTCCTGCTCTCCCTCTCTTGCCGCCTGATTGCGGAGAACTATCGCGTAGAATGAGCAGTCCTCGCCGCCAACGGCAACCATACCGTGGGGAGTACCGGAATCGTAGTATATACAGTCACCGGGGTTAAGTATCTCGCTGTTGGGACCTATCTGAATTTTCATCTGTCCCTTTATAACTATGTCGCACTCCTGCCCCTCGTGAGTCACGAGGTCGATGGGCGCATTCTCCGCGCCGTCCACGTAGTTAAGCTTCATATAAAGCGGCAGGGCGATACGGTTACGGAAGCCCGAGGCGAGGTTATAGCCCACCATATTGTGAGCCTCCTCTATTCTCTGACCCTCGCCCTTGCGCGTGAGCGCATAGGAGCGAAGCTTCGGGCTCTTACCCTCGAGAATATCTCCCATATCGACGCCGAAGCTGAGAGTACAGTGATAGAGAAATGCAATACTAAGGTTACGGTTTCCCGCCTCGCACTGCTCGTACTCGTACTCGCTAAGTCCCGTGCGCTCCGCCATATCCCTAACGGAAAGACCCGTAATCAGACGAAGCTCCTTTATTCGGTCGGCAACCTGCCTTATTTTATGTTCCATCGAATTTAAATTCTGTTCCACGTTACACCTCGTTAAAATAATAAGACGCGCTTATAAAATATATTATACTAAATTACGACAGCGGTTGTCAAGGTTTTTCGCCCCGTAATATGCGAAATTTTTCGGAAGGTGGCCCACGTTTTTTTGTCAATGTTGCCAAAAGTACGAATATTTTCGGAATTTTTTTGATATTTCCTCTTGACAAACGCCGCATTTTGTGGTTAAATATATCCATTAACGTATCAGCGAAAAGACAATGACGGAAATTACCGCTTCTATCTCGCGTTACAGAGAGCCGACGGTTGGTGTGAGTCGGTACGTACGGTTTTAGCGCTCTCCTTCCCGAGTCGGTCTCGTAAACGCGAAGGCAAGTAATGAGACACGGATGCCCCCGTTACAGGGCGAGACCTTGTTAGAGGTCGGATAAGTGATTCTCCTTTCGGGGGTTAATCAGGGTGGTACCGCGAGTGTAAATTCGTCCCTGAAGCCGCAGAGTCGGTCTCAGGGGCTTTTTTGTTTAAAAGGAGATGCAGAATTATGAAACAAATCAAAATCAGTGACGCAACTATGAAGCAGGCGTCGGAGGATTTCCGCCTGTCCTTCAAGGAAAAAATCGAGCTTTCAAGACTACTCGACAAGCTCGGAGCAGACGTCATAGAGCTTGATGGCATAAAGAACGCACGAATTGATTCTCTCCAGATAAAATCCATTGCCGCAGCAGTGAGCGACAGTATAATAGCCGTGCCCGTAGAGTTGAGCGCCGAGAGCGTCGAGAAGACCTGGAGCGCTCTTGCACAGGCAAAGCACCCGAGGCTTCAGGTGTGCGCGCCAGCGAGCCCCGTACAAATAGAATACCTTTTCCACAAGAAGCCCGACGCTATGCTTGCGGCTATACGCGAGACGGTTGCCGCCTGCCGCGCCCTCTCTGCCGACGTAGAGTTCGTTGCAGACGACGCTACCAGAAGCGAGCAGTCCTTCCTCACCGAGGCTATCGGGACGGCTATCGAGGCAGGTGCTACCACCGTTACGCTCTGCGACACCGCAGGCGTTATGCTTCCTGCGGAATTTGCAGACTTTGTGAGAAAGCAGCTTGAGGCTGTTCCCCGTCTTTGTGAAGTTACTCTCGGAGTTTCCTGCTCGAACGCTATTTTTATGGCCGATGCCTCTGCGGCGGCGGCTATCTCGGCAGGTGCAGGACAGGTTCGCGCGGCGGCATACCCCATCGACAACGTATCACTTACGAGTATCGCAAGACTTCTTGCGGCGAAATCCGACGCGCTCGGGGCAACCTCGGGTATATGCGTTACCGGACTCAGCCGTCTTGTAGACCGCATTTCCCGTCTTTGCCAGTCGGGTAAGGGAAAGGGCTCGCTTCCCTCTGTCGTCGACCACGACGAGGCAGGTCTCTCTCTCACCGCGCACGACGACGAGGCTGCCGTTTCGGCAGCTGCTGCAAAGCTCGGCTACGACCTCTCCGACGAGGACGTGGCTAAGGTTTACGCGGCATTCTGCCAGATAGCAGACAAGAAGGAGAGCGTCAGCTACAAGGAGCTCGACGCAATAGTTGCGTCCTACGCTATGCAGGTTCCCGAAACCTACAAGCTTGACACCTACGTTATAACCTCCGGTAACACCATTTCCGCTACCGCGCACATAAAGCTCGTCAAGAACGGCACCCCCGTCGAGGGCGTATACATCGGCGACGGCTCTATTGACGCCGCATTCCAGGCTATCGAAAAGATAACCGGCTGTCACTACGAGCTCGACGATTTCCAGCTTCAGGCGGTTACCGAGGGCAGAGAGGCTATGGGTCAGACCGTGGTTAAGCTTCGCTCGGGCGCCAAGGTTTACTCCGGCCGCGGAATCTCCACCGACATCGTCGGCGCAGGAATACAGGCGTATTTAAGCGCACTTAACAAAATCATTTACGAGGAGGAGATGGAATGAAGCTTTCCTTTTCAACCCGAGGCTGGCCCGGGCTTTCCTTTGACGAGATGCTCGAGACCGCCGTTGATATGGGGTTCTCGGGAGTAGAGGTTTACAACCTTCCGAATTTCAATCCCCTGATGGATAAGGGCGGTCCCTTCCACAAATATAATACAGCGGCTACCGCGCGTCAGCTGCGCGAGAAAAAGCTTGCTATTCCCTGCTTCGACACCTCTCTTGATATTTCTTCCGACAAAAAGGCGGTAGCTACCGCGCTCGGTCTTATGGAGATTGCTCACGACGCGAGAGTTCCCTACGTGGTAGTATGCGCTCTCACCGACAACGAGGACGCCGTTTGCAAGGCGCTCGAGGCGCTTCTCCCCAAAGCCGAGGCTCTCGACGTTACCGTTCTTGTAAAGACCAGCGGAATTTATTCCGACACCGCGCGCCTGCGCGCTATGCTCGATAGCTTTGCAAGCGACCGTCTCGCGGCGCTTTGGGACGTTCACCACCCTTACAGAGACAACGGCGAGTCGGGTGACACCACCATAAAGAATCTCGGCGCTTACGTCGCTCACGTTCATATGCGTGATTCCGACGACAAGGGTGCGTATCAGCTCATCGGCGAGGGTACTATGCCTATCCACGACGTAATGCGTGCGCTCTCGTCGGTGAACTACGACGCATTTATCTCGCTTGAGTGGAAGCCCGAGTGGCTCGAGGAGCTCTCCGACCCCGAGATAATATTCCCCCACTTTGTGAACTATATGTCGAGATTCCATTCGACAAGGGATATGAAAAAGAGCCTTTACTTCAATCACGACGGCACAGGACAGTACGTATGGAAGAAGGACGAGCTTATCGACCTGACCTTCTCCGAGGTGCTCGACAGAGTTGCCGACGAATTTCCCGACCAGTACTGCTTCAAGTACACCACCCTTGACTACACCCGTACCTACTCACAGTTCCGCGAGGACGTTGACCGCTTTGCAAGAGCGCTCGTATCTCTCGGAGTAAAGGCAGGCTCGAAGGTCGCTATCTGGGCGACGAACCTTCCTGCGTGGTATATAACCTTCTGGGCTACCGTAAAGCTCGGCGCGGTTCTCGTTACTGTGAACACCGCGTACAAAATCCACGAGGCGGAATACCTTCTGCGCCAGTCAGACACGCACACTCTCGTTATGATAGACAGCTGTCTTGACTCGAACTACAGAGAGATAATCAACACCATCTGCCCCGAGATAAAGGATACCGTACCCGGCGAGCCGCTTCACGCAAAGAAGCTTCCCTTCCTTCGCAACGTTATCACCGTCGGCTTCAAGCAGGACGGCTGTCTCACCTTTGACGAGGCTATGGCACGCTACAAGCTCGTCAGCGCCGAGCAGGTTGCAAAGATGGCGGCGGCGGTCCGTCCGAGCGACGTCTGCAATATGCAGTACACCTCGGGTACTACCGGTTTCCCGAAGGGCGTAATGCTCACGCACTACAACGTAGTTAACAACGGCAAGTGCATCGGCGACCGTATGGGTCTTTCGACCGCGGACAGAATGATGATTCAGGTTCCTATGTTCCACTGCTTCGGTATGACGCTTTCGATGACGTCCTCGATGACTCACGGAACGACGATGTGCCCGATGCCTTATTTCTCCGCGAAGTCCTCTCTCGCCTGCATAAATCAGGAGAAGATAACCTGCTTCAACGGCGTTCCCACGATGTTTATTGCAATGTTCAATCACCCGAACTACCGCAGCACCGATTTCTCGCATATGAGAACGGGTATTATGGCAGGTGCAGGCTGCCCTGCCGAGCTTATGCGCCGCGCGGCGAGCCCCGACGAAATGAATATGACGGGCATCGTCAGCGTTTACGGTCAGACCGAGTGTGCTCCGGGTAACACGATGAGCTCTTGGACCGATTCTCTCGAGGTGCGTA
This sequence comes from Eubacteriales bacterium, assembly GCA_045653745.1. Classification (GTDB taxonomy): domain Bacteria; phylum Bacillota; class Clostridia; order Oscillospirales; family CAG-272; genus UBA1740. Next base: position 6,531 of record JAZOMD010000070.1, read on the forward strand.
CCGAGACCGTCGGCTACGCCTTCCCTCACGTCCGTTGCAAGATAGTAGACCCCGAGACGGGAGAAGAGGTAGGCCCCGGCGTAAACGGCGAGTTCTGCGCGAAGGGCTACAACACCATGAAGGGCTACTACAAGATGCCTGCCGCCACCAAGGACACCGTAGACGAGGACGGCTGGCACCACTCGGGCGACCTCGCCTCTCGCGACGAAGACGGAAACTACCGTATCACAGGCAGACTTAAGGATATGATTATCCGCGGCGGAGAAAACATCTACCCGAAGGAAATCGAGGAGTTCATATACACGCACCCTGCGACCAAGGACGTTCAGGTTATCGGAGTTCCCGACAAGAAGTACGGCGAGGAGATTATGGCTTGCATAATTCTCAAAGAGCCCGGCAGCATCACCGTCGAGGAAATGAGTGAATACATCAAAGCGAGTATGGCGCGCCACAAGGTGCCGAAGTACATCGAGTTCGTTGACAAGTTCCCGATGAACGCCGCAGGCAAGGTTCTCAAGTACAAAATGCGCGAGGACGCTGCCGCACGTCTCGGCCTCGTCGGCGACGGCTCGAACACCGCAGGCCCTGCAAAATCATAACTACCAAACGCAAAAGAAAATGTCAAGACTCCGAACAGAGTCTTGACATTTTTGTTATTAAAGCTAAAATTTGAGATGTTTTGTTTACAAAATCGACGTTTTCACAGCCCGAGGCGCGAACGCAGGGAGCTCAAAGCCTCAACCTTTTCCTCGGTCACATTCTTCGACGCTCTTATCTCGGAGGCGAACCTTTTTTTATTTCCCACAAACAGTGCCTTCACCCAGCGCACCAGCCAGAAGAAAGGAAGGAGAAGCGGAATCTTCTTAATCACCGGGTAGGCAATACACATATCCGAGTATGGCAAAAACAGCCTGCGCATTAAGTAGACAAACCGGCTCTTATTACGCATCTTCTGCCCTGCCATGCCATTTTCGATGCTTCCGTAAGTACCGCCGCTCACCATATATTCCAAGAGCGGATCTGGCGCAAAATCAAGCTCCGAGTCACCGAAGCACTTATTTGCAAGCAAGCTTATTTCGGAGGCAAATTTGTAAATTCCGGCTTTTTCGAGAAGCTCCTTTGCCAAGGAATAATGCGCCCCCATTTTGTGCTCCATTATCCATATATCGACAAGCGATCGGAGTCCACAGCCGCAGCCGAGAAAATGATACGCCATGTGGGCGTAGGTGTAAAAGATGAAGAATTCCTTGCTAAAATCATATCTCCTTCCGACCACGGGCGAAGCATAGCGCCACGCCTCTGTGAGCACCGCGTCAAGCTTCTCCATATTCTCGCAGATGCTAAAGTGAAGCTCAAGATGTATCTTGCTCGGTGAATAGAGCCATACGTCATGGAAGAAGCTACCCTTTTGGGTATAACCTCGCGCCTCTAGCACCTTCACTGCGCGCTTAACGTCGGACTTGTGAACAAGGATGTCAACGTCGCAGCTTGTGCGCATGCTTTCATAAGGATAATAAGCGCGGAGCACCGCCCCTTTGAGCGGGATATAGTCTACGCCTTCCTCCTCAAAGGTCTCCGAGATTTCGGCAAGAGCGTGCCGCATCTGCTCGCACCTGTAAATCGAAGCAAAGCGCTCCTTGCGGAGCTGCTCCTTAAAAGAATCCTCGACCTCTATACCGTTATCGAGAACGAATGCGGCAACGATGTGCGCAAGGTCCTGCCTTTTCGCCAGGCGAAATACGGACGGGATAGTATTCGGTTTTATT
>JAZOMD010000071.1:0-1644 GCA_045653745.1 Eubacteriales bacterium
GCCTCGGGCTTCTCTGCGAATACGCGGCGGATACCTGCGGTCATTGCAAGTCTGATATCGGAGTCGATGTTGATCTTGCAGACTGCCATCTTTGCAGCGCGTCTGAGCTGCTCCTCGGGAATTCCGACAGCGTCGGGAAGCTTACCGCCAAGAGCGTTGATCTCAGCTACGCACTCGTGCGCAACGCTCGATGCACCGTGAAGAACGATGGGGAAGCCGGGAAGTCTCTTACCAACCTCTTCGAGAATGTCGAATCTGAGAGGCGGAGGAACAAGAACGCCGTTCTCGTTTCTGGTGCACTGCTTAGCAGTGAACTTGTAAGCACCGTGAGAGGTACCGATGGAGATAGCGAGCGAGTCAACGCCGGTTCTGGAAACGAACTCCTCAACCTCCTCGGGTCTGGTGTAAGAGGAATGCTCTGCTACAACGTCGTCCTCAACGCCTGCAAGCACGCCGAGCTCACCCTCTACTACAACGCCGTGAGCGTGTGCATACTCAACAACCTTCTTGGTGAGTGCGATGTTGTCCTCAAAGGAGTGGTGAGAGCCGTCGATCATAACGGAAGTGAAGCCGCCGTCGATGCAGGACTTACATACGTCGAAGTCTGCGCCGTGGTCGAGGTGGAGAGCAAGGTCAACGCCGCTGTCCTCAACAGCCGCCTTTGCAAGAGCCATAAGATACGCGTGCTTTGCGTACTTTCTTGCGCCTGCAGAGACCTGAAGGATAACGGGGGACTGCTCCTCTGCAGCTGCCTCGGTGATCGCCTGAATGATCTCCATATTGTTGATATTGAAGGCACCAACGGCGTATCCGCCCTCGTAAGCCTTCTTGAACATTTCCTTGGTAGTTACAAGTGCCATTTTGAAATCTCCTCAGTTTTATTTTAACATATATATTTTACACTCTTTTTAGACAAAAATCAAGTCCTATTTTAAAACTTTGGTAAATATATCAAATATCCCCGAAGAACTCCTGCGCCTCGGGTCGCGCTTTGAGTAAAATTCCGAGGATTTTGGATTATCCGCGCCTCAAAAACACCTTTTATTTACCTTAAGGAATTGCGTGCGTGGCTCTTGCTTTTGCCTCGCCTCTTATTTGAGAAGGCGTCTTGCCCGTGGCTCTTTTTACAAAGGTCGAGAAGTTTGCGGCACTTCCGTAGCCTAGCATATCGGCGATTTCTCCTATGCTTTTGTCCGAGTCGGAGAGAAAGCTCGTTGCTATTTTGATTCGCATCTCCGAGAGCTTCTCGCGATAGTTCGTGCCGTAGCTCTTTTTCATAATTCTGTGTAGCTGGCGCGGACTCACGTGTAGCCTTTCGGCGAGGAGCTCCTTGGCGTTGTTTTTCTGGAAATGTATAGCGAGAAAGGTGTCTATTTCGTGCTCGCGAGAAATCGGAGAATCGGTGAGCATATCCGTGTCAAGGGTCTTCGTCTCCGATAAACAGTCGTATAGCTCGACGGTGAGAGTGTGGCAGGCGGCACGCAGCTTTTCCGTTTTGATATAACCGTCTACGGTATCTTTAGCAATCTGCTTTATGCGCAAAAGACTCTCTTTTAGTAACCCTTTGTTTGCATTTATTATGATTTCTTCTTTTTTGTTGAACGAGCTGAAAAAACTTTTGTCGGAAGATGAGGCGTTACTATC
>JAZOMD010000072.1:0-4455 GCA_045653745.1 Eubacteriales bacterium
AGGAATCGCCACTGAAGATCGCACAGCAGTATGTTCTGGAAATAATACGGTATATATCCCCATTTTTCTTTGCAGAAATTAATACCCCATTCGGTAAGATGCTCGAAGTAATCAAAGTACCAGCCGAGCTTCTTTTTTGAGGTTTGAACGAGGGATTCCTCGCCCGAGCTTCTTCTGCGGTAGTCGTAGTGACAGTAGGGGACAAGTCCCATAGTCATCTTATTCGAGAGAATTTCGCAAATGTATCGGATATCCTCTCCGCAAACAAGCTTGCCGTTGAATTTTACTTTATCCTTGTATTCCGATTTAAAAAAGCTTGCGTTTACAAACATAAGTGGGCAGTCGTAGTTATTATAGAGATTAACTATGCGTGCGCCATTTTTAAATTTATAATTCTGCCAGTGAGGACCTCTGAATGCATCGAAAAATTCAAGCGGCATAGTGACTACGTCCGTGGCATCGTAATTTTTCTCAAAGAACTTGTAGATTTCTCTGAAGACGTTACTTGAGAATTTATCGTCGCTGTCGAGGAAGTTCATATATTTTCCCCCAACCTCTTCGAGGCCTCTGTTTCTTGCAGAGGCAACGCCGCCGTTTGGCTTGTGAATTACCTTGAAATTCGGGTACTTTGCTGCGTATTCGTCGCAGATAGCACCGGAACCGTCCTTTGAGCCGTCGTCAACCATGATTACCTCGCAGAGCTCCTCGAAGGTTATAGGCTCGCAGGTTTCCTCGCCGTCCGCATATTTGCACATACCGCTTATATTTTGATTAACGATGCTATCAAGCGTTTCGCGCAAAAAGGGCTCGCAGTTATATACTGCAATAACCACGGAGAAGATATGGTCGTATTCTCTTTTTTCGAGTTTGTTATCGGCTGCTTCCATTTTGCTTATCCTTTCTTGTGTTCAGAGGGTAGAATTTTCGTCCGTAAAAATTCCTCGTATTCGTCGCATATCGCCTTCACGTCATCGCCGAAAGCAATTTGGTTTCCGTGGTCGAGCCAGAGCACCTTGTTACACATTGAGCGCACCTGTGCTATCGAGTGTGACACCAATATGGTGGTAGCTCCGCCGTTTATTATTGACTTCATTTTTTCCTCGCTCTTTTTTCTGAAAGATCCGTCGCCCACCGAAAGGACCTCGTCGAGGATAAGAATATCGGGGTTGACAAGTGAGGCTATTGAAAAGGCAAGGCGCGACTTCATACCGGAGGACAGGTGCTTGAACGGGCGGTCTTCGAAATCACGCAGCTCGGCAAAATCTATGATACTGTTGTACGTAGCTTGCATGAATTTCCTCGTGTAGCCGAGCATCGCACCGCGCAGGTATGTGTTTTCTCTCACCGTGAGGTCGCCGTCAAAGCCGGAGGCAAGCTCGAGAAGGGCGGCTATCTTTCCGTTACATTCAACGCGCCCCTCGGTGGGGACCATAATGCCCGAAATAGCCTTGAGAAGCGTGGATTTTCCTGCACCGTTCGTGCCGATAATTCCGAGCATATCGCCGCGGTTTATCGAAAAGGTGACGTGTCTGTCCGCCCAGAATTCCTTGACCTTGTATCTTCCCGTCAGCTTTCTTATAAAGTATTCCTTTATTCCTATTTCCTTGAAATCTCCGGTGATATAGCGTATTGAAACGTTATCGCAGCGGATAATCGGATTTTCGGAGTTGCTTTTATTTTCCATATATCCTTTTCCTTAAACGTAATAGAGGAATTTGTGATTCTTTCTTTTATATATAATTGCACCGATGGCAAAGGCGAGCAGCGCGTAGCCGAGGGCAAGGAGGTGGAGATCAAGCGAGGGGATTTGCCCATCGATAACTATAAGCCTGAAATACTTGATATAAACGTACAAGGGATTGAGGTGAAAGAGCACCGCCATGCTGCCGAAGGAGTCTACGGTATAGAAGATTGCAGACATATACATAAGAAGCATGGTGAAAATGCTCCAAAGGTACTGTATATCGCGGAAGAAGACGAACAATGCGGAGAGGATAAGACCGACTCCGAGATTGAATATTATCAGGCAAACGATGGGGAAAATCAAGAGGAAAAAGGCGAAGGTGAAGGTTATTCCGTCTATTGCGCAGAATATGAAGAAAACTATCAGCGTGAGCGCAAAGTTGATAAGCGTCTGCACGTTTTTGGAAAACAGAAACAGATATTTCGGCACGTTTATCTTAGTGAATATGGCCGCGTTTCCGAGAAGAGCTCCCATTCCCCCGTTTGTGGATTCGCTGAAATAGGAGAAGATTATGTTTCCGCAGAAAAGATAAATGGTGTAGTGCGGAGTGCTTCTGCCGAAGAAGCTCGTGAAGACGAGGCTCATAACGAGGAGCATCAAAAGGGGCGAGAGCACGCTCCATATCATGCCGAGAAACGTACCCTTGTATTTCTTTTTGAAGTCTCTTTTTACAAGCTCGGAGAATAAAAACTCGTATTCCTTGAAGCGGGATAGCCGTTTAAACATTTTAAAACCTGCCTTGTCTCTTATAAATGCTTTTTCAGAAATGCGCGGAGCCGTGAGCCCTTTTTGAAGAGTATGAGCCCTATGCGGTATAGGAGAGGGGAATGAATAATTTTATCGCGCAAGCTGATTTTTCTTTTGGGAATGGAATTTTTTGCCTTATTGGAGTAAATAATATCTCCGCCGACCTCTCTTGCATAGGATATTATTCTGCCCACGTAGAGGCTTTTTCTTTCGTACTTTATTTCCGTGGGCTTTTCGCGGTAGTAGAGTGCCGTGAGCGCTTCGTCAACGTCGGAAAAATTCTCCCCGAGCAGCTCGGATTTGGAATAACAGCGACCGTCCTTAAAGGTCGGTGCATGCAGAGCCTGCACGCCGTACGAATCCTTTATAACGGGGTAGAGCTCACGGAGCCGGAGTGCTTTCGCCTTTGAATAATGAGTGCGCGACATAAGCGCGGCCCATTCGCAGACGTCGGCTTCTATCTCGTCGGAATAAGCGTTTTTTGCCGCCTCTGCCTTCATGATTCGGAAAACCCTCGACATGCAGTCTATCTGATTTGCAAGCTTTTCTTTTGTGTCTGCGATAACGCTCTGAACCGAGTGAATTCTGTAAAAATACAAACCTGAGCTTACATTTTTGATCCTTTTTGCCCGCTTATAGCAGAGAAAATTCAAAAGCGAGTCCTCGCCGTACGTAATTTTTTCTCCTGCCGAAAGCATTGTCGTGAGCTCTCGTGCGGCTTCTTTGAGCAGTCCCGTTTCGTATATCTTATTCCAGAGAACGTAGTACGAGTGCTCCCTTCCGCGCTGTGACGTGAGAGTGCGAAGACAGGCGTCACCCGATACGTCTATGGACGTGCTCATCGTGGTGTCCTTGGTGCAAATCCTTTTTGTTCTTTCGGTATGGAATGCCCAACCGTTTATCACTATGTCCGCGCCGTGCTTTCTTGCGGCGTCGAGCATGGGAGCGTGGTAGTTTTTCGATACGCTGTCGTCACTGTCGACAAATGCGACGTAATCGCCGCTAGCTACCGATATTCCGTGCAGCCTTGCTCCGAGATGTCCGCGGTTTTCAATCTTTTCGTATTTTATCGGATACCTTGCGATTGTTTCGGAATAGTCGATGGTAGAGCCGTCGTCGATAAAAATTACCTCGAAATTTTCCGAGCCAACCTCGGAAAAGAGCGATTCCAAACACTCTGTGAGAAGCGAGTGAGCCGTATTATAAACACAAATTATCAAAGATAACTTCATAGATTTTATTACTCTCCCCGTTTCTTTTCGCCGTAGGCGTACGGCTTTTATATAGTATACCACCATTCTTTTTTCTTGTCAAGTGCGTGTGTTGCGCGCCGCTGGGCGCTTTATGAACTTTAGAAAAAATTTCAAAAAGGTATTGACAAAATGAAATTTTAGTGCTAAAATAGGTTGTAACTGTGCAAATGGGTGTATTGCGCCCTTTTGACGGTATGGCACGACGTAAACGTGTACGAAAAGTATTCTTAGTGTGCGTTTTATTTAGTGCAATAATTACATTTTTTGAGGAAAGGAGGAAAATCAATGCCAACCTTTAATCAGCTCGTAAAGAACGGTCGTACCGACAAAGCGTATAAGTCTAAGTCTCCTGCGCTTCAGAAAGGCTTTAATGCTCTTAAGCATACTGCCATCGACCAGTCTGCGCCGCAGAGAAGAGGAGTTTGCACCAAGGTTACTACCGTAACTCCCAAGAAGCCCAACTCGGCTCTTCGTAAGATAGCGAGAGTAAGACTTACCAACGGCATGGAGGCTACGTCCTACATTCCCGGTATCGGTCACAACCTTCAGGAGCACTCTGTTGTTCTTATTCGTGGCGGACGTGTTCGTGACTTGCCCGGTGTACGTTACCACATTATTCGCGGTACGCTCGATACTCAGGGTGTTGCAAACCGTAAGCAGGGCCGCTCCAAGTACGGAGCAAAGCGTCCGAAGGCTTAAGAGGTACGCCTC
>JAZOMD010000073.1:0-2724 GCA_045653745.1 Eubacteriales bacterium
GCGCGCGATAGCTCGCGGATACGAGGAGGATTAGACGGTTTTTTGCATTGTTTAAATATTTTTTGTAAAATCGCTTGAAAATACCGAAAAGTATGATATAATAAATATGTCAAATTATATATAAAATAAATACGACGGTGCTTTTTATGATACACGAAAGAATTTTTCTCGACGAGAGCGACTCTCGCGTTTATATTGATACATACGTCTCGGACGTGCGCAATTTTGTGCGCGACGCTATGCTCGTTATCCCCGGCGGCGGCTACTCGAACGTATGTCAGGAGAGGGAAGGTGAGCCTATCGCGCTTGCCTATCTTTCAAAGGGCTATAACGCCTTCGTCCTCAATTACCGCGTAGGTAGCGAGGGCGACGCCTACCCGAAGCAGCTTATAGACGCCGCGCGCGCAGTCCTTCATATAAAGAGAAATGCGAAAGAATATAATATCAATCCCGAGCGTGTCTTTGCCGTCGGATTTTCTGCAGGCGGTCATCTTGCAGGCAGCCTTGCGCTCTGGTATAAGCACGCGCCCGTGCTCGAGGCTCTCGGTGTCTCGGCAGAGGAAATAAGGGTCAAGGGAGTCGTGCTCTCTTATCCCGTCGTCTCGGCGCTTTATCCCACGCACGAGCATTCGTTTGCAAACCTTGCAGGTATGCCCTTTGAGGATATCACGGACGAGCAGAAGGCTAAATTCTCTCTTGAAACCTCGGTCACAGAGGACTCACCTGCCGCGTTTATATGGCACACCGCCACCGATAGGTGCGTGCCGCCCTACGGCTCGATAGCCCTCGCTACCGAATATATAAAGAAGCGCGTCCCCGTAACCCTGCGCCTCTATCCTTACGGTATTCACGGTATCTCGCTTGCAAACAAGATTACCAGCCGTATCCCCGAGGCCTTCGTTCCCACCGCGGAGGGCTGGCTCGACGAGTCGGTTGAATTCCTCGAGACGCTAACTTAAGTTTACAAAACTTGCTAATTTTAATTGAAAAGGATATAAAAAGATGGAAAGAACTTACATTAAGGACGTACAGCCCGGCGTCTGCCGCGTTTCGGGCTTCGTCGAGAATTTTCGTAATAAGAGAACTATGGCGTTTATCGTCGTTAAGGATATTACGGGTAAGCTCCAGGTTACCGTAGAGAAGGAGCAGCACCCCGAGTTCGAGGAAATGCTGAACTCTCTTACGATACACTCCGTCGTCACCTTCGAGGGCGAGGTAGTGCTCAGTGAGTACGTAAAGATGGGTGGCAAGGAGATGTATCCTACCTCTATGAAGATAGAGTCGATAGCAGACGCGCTCCCCATTAAGGACGACTCCGACATCGACGTGCGTATGGACTACCGCTGGATAGACCTTCGCCGCGACAAAAATCACCTTATGCTGAAGCTCCAGACCACCCTCACGAATGCTATGCGCGAGTTCCTTGTAGAGAGAAACTTCGTTGAGATTCATACGCCGAAGCTTATCGGCGCGGCGAGCGAGTCGGGCTCTGACGTATTCGAGGTCAAGTATTTTGATACCAAGGCCTACCTTGCACAGTCGCCCCAGTTCTATAAGCAGATGGCTATGGCTTCGGGCCTTGAGAGAATTTTCGAGACCGGACCCGTCTTCAGAGCAGAGAAGTCCTATACCAACAAGCACGCAACCGGGTTCACCGGCTTCGATCTTGAGTTCTCCTATATCGACTCCTTCGAGGACGTTATGAAGATGGAGGAGGAGCTTCTTGCCTACGCGCTCGAGAAGGTTGCCGCAGCGCACGGTGAGGAGGTTGTAGCCCTCTTTGGCGAGGAATACGCAATAACCGTTCCCACCCTTCCTTTCCCGAGAATGAAGCTCTCCGACGTATACGCCGAGGTCGAGGCAAGATACGGCTACACCGTTCCCGACGAGCTTAAGGGCGACCTCACCACCGATGCAGAGCGCCTTACGAAGCAGCTCTGTCGTGATATGTTCGGCCACGAGTTCCTCTTTATCACCGACTATAACGCTAAAGAGCGTGCCTTCTACCATATGAGAGACGAAAAGGGCGTTCCCCAGGGCTACGACCTTATCTGGCGCGGCGTCGAGATTACCACCGGCGCACAGCGTGAGCACCGCTACGACGTTCTCAAAGCGCAGGCAGAGGAAAAAGGACTTGCCGAGGACGTTAAGTTCTACCTCGAGTTCTTCAAATACGGCTGTCCCCCCCACGGCGGCTTCGGCATAGGCATCGACCGTCTTACCATGCTTTTCCTTGGTCTTTCGATCAAAGAGGCTGAGTTCCTCTTTAGAGGTCCTAATAGGCTTACTCCGTAATTTCAGCGGATAATTTCGTGTAATACTGCGTTAAAGCTGCGACTTGTCGCCCTCACCGTAGGTAACTACGCCATCGGGCTTCGCGCTTGCTTTGCCTTGTCTTACGCAAAATTCTCTCGCTGAAATGCCGTGATATGCTCGCTGTGCGAGCGTGGTATGGACGGCAAAGCCGTCGTTAAGTCTTCACGCCGCGCAGTTCGCGGCATATAACGCGCGACGTAATTGCGCCATATCACGTGCGTCGAAGACGCTCTATATCACGACCTCGCAGAGGTCTATATCACGACACCATTAGGTGTCTATATCACGTCCGCAGGACATAATATTCCCGGTTAATAAAAAAATAACATATAGGAGAAACACTATGAAAATCGCACTTATCAAAGTCGGAGGCCAAGCGGTCTTAGGAAGACAAAATATCTCTCCAAC
>JAZOMD010000074.1:0-5282 GCA_045653745.1 Eubacteriales bacterium
ACCCGTAAGCTTATAGGAAAGGTACTCGGGCATAAGGAGCATAGACTCGGCATTTTCGAGTCTACCCGACTCTTTATCCGAGAAAAGCTGATAGACCGTATTGTAATTTTGCTTAGGAATACCCGTGATTTTGTAAAGTTCGGTTGTCAAAATCAGGCTTTCCATTCTCTCGGGCACTCCGACCGTCCTCGGGTCGCGGTATGCTACCACGGGCAAAATTTCCTTATCGTCTTTGTCGAGAAGGACGTAATCCACGCCCCAGGTGTCTATTGCAACCGTCGCCGGAATTTTGCCTATCTTGCGGCACTTTTTAATACCTTCGATTACCGATTTCGTAAGATATTCTATATCCCACGAAAGAAAGCCGTCTCTTTTTTCAAAGCCGTTTTCAAATCTGTATATCTCGGTCAAGTCGATGCTGCCGTTCTTATATTCACCTAAAATATGGCGTCCCGACGATGCTCCTATATCTATCGCTAAGCAGTACACCCCGTCACCTCCGATTTACTTATTATAGTGCTTATATCCCGGGTGCTTACCCGTCACCTTGTAATAATTTTCTCTAAGGTAAAGGAGCTTATCTATCTGCGGCTTTTCGATTTCCTGAGCGCCGCCGAGAAGGTGGGCGGTGAGCGAAATCTTTGCAAAAAGCTCGAGCGTTTCCATTCTGTAATATGCGGTAATCAGGTCGGAGCCTACGGTAAGCGCTCCGTGATTTTGAAGAAGGAACACGTCGTGCTCGGCAAGATAGGGTGCTATCGCCTCGGGAACCTCGTTTGTGCTCGGGGTGCCGTAGGGGGTAAGCGGAATAGAGCCTATCGCAATTACCGTTTCTATCATAGAATACTCGTCAAGGCTCTTGCCGGCAACGGCGTAGCCCGTTGCTGTCGGGGGGTGAGCGTGGACAACCGCGCCGACGTCCTCGCGCTCCGCGTAGCACTTAAGGTGCATTTTTATTTCGCTTGAGGGCTTGTAGCCGGGAAGTCCGTCAACAACCTCGCCCTTTTCGTTGATTATCACAAGCTTCTCGGGGGTGATGAAGCTCTTGCTTATTCCCGTGGGGGTTGCCATAAAGTTGCCGTCGGGGAGCTTCACAGATACGTTTCCGTCGTTTGCAGCCACCCATCCGAGCTGCCACATCTTATGGCATACGTCACACATAGCCTCTCTTATTTCGGGGTATTTCATTGTTTTTCTCCTGTCTTAATCGTCATCTTTTACTACGCCTTTTTTGAGGATTATATTGGCGTAAAGTGCGCTCTCACCGCTCATAACCACAGCGTACGCGGATTTCGCTCTCTCGTAGAAGCTAAAGCGCTCTATTGATTCTATTTTTTCCTCGGTGTAGGGTGAGATTATCCTCGCGTAGTCGTCCCAGATGGGAGTCTCTACGGTGTCGCCCTTAACCTTTTCCATTATGTAAACCGGCTTTGCGTAGGTATCGAGAGGAAAAAGCTTCAGTATAGCCTCGACAAGCTCTACCGTGCCGTGTCCGTCGCACCTGATACAGCGAGGGTTGATTCTCTCGCCCGGAAAATTGCCGTCGGCTATAACTATCTCGTCGCCGTGTCCCATCTCCATAAGAACCTTAATGAGCTCAGGCGATATTATTTTCGGTATCCCTTTAAGCATACTTTTGCCTCTCCTTATTTCTTATAAAGCGGTCCGTAGGCTGCGCAGGCTCTGTAATCCGCGCCCTCTTTGTCCATACCGAATGCGTTCCAAGCGGCAGGTCTGAAGATATCTTCCTCGGGTACGTTGTGCATACTTACGGGAATTCTGAGCATCGAGCAAAGGGTGATAACGTCGGCTCCGACGTGGCCGTAGGAGATAGCGCCGTGGTTTGCACCCCAGTTATTCATTACGTCGTACGCGGTCTTGAAGGGGCTGCCCTCTTTTCCGTCGCAACGAGGAGCGAACCAGGTGCAGGGCCAGGTGGGATTGGTTCTTTCCATAAGGGTGTCAGAGACGTCCTCGGGAAGATTAACCGTCCAGCCCTCGGCAATCTGAAGTACGGGGCCGAGATTCTTTACAAGGTTAAGTCTTATCATAGTAACGGGCATTTCCGCACGGGTGGTATAGTGGCTCGAGAATCCACCGCCGCGGAAGTTATCGAAGCCTGCCTCGCACCAAACGGCGGCGTCGGTCATCTTCTTTATGTCACTCTCGGTGACTTCCCACCACTTCTTCATAATAGCGTTGCCGTTTTCGTCCTTACATTCGCCCGAAGCGTCAAGGCAGGCAGCGCCCGAGTTGATAAGATGGATAATACCGCCGTTTTCCTTCGCACGACCCTCGAGGTCGTATCCCGTAACGCGCTTGGTTGACTCGGGAGACCAGAAGGTACGCACGTCTGCGAAAATCTGTGCTCTGTGAGTAAGAAGTCTCATAAAGAGCATACCGAGGCCGTTAAGCACGTCGTTCTCGGTAGCGAGGGTGTAGGGCTCGCGCGCGCCCTCGTAGTCAAAGGTAGAGCTGAGGAGCGCCTCGGGATAGTCACAGTTGGGCCAATGGTCCGTCCACTGTCTCTGACCCTGGAAGCCGCCTGCTATCGCGTTATGGCCGACCATCTCCTCCTCGCAGCCTGCAGGAAGATTTTTATTGCCTGCCATAAGGTCCTTGATTATGCAGTACATTTTAACGGTGAATTCCCACTGCTTTTCCTTTTCCTCGTCGGAGAAGCGATACTCCTCGGGGTTATCGTCGCGTCCCATCTTGCAGTGCTCCTTCGTCCAAGCGAGCGCCCTCTGATACTCTTCTTCGTTATAGATTCCTTCTTCCATTCTGCGAAGGATTTCAACCTCGTCAACCGACTCAACTCTCATTCCGAGATAGGACTCGAGGAAATCCTGGTCCATAATCGAGCCGCCGATACCCATACACTGAGAGCCTATCTGCAGATAGGATTTGCCTCTCATAGTTGCAACCGCAACTGCAGCTCTGCCGAAGCGAAGGAGCTTTTCCTTTACGTCCTCGGGAATGGTCGAAACCATATCTCTGTCCTGCACCTCTCTGCCGTAAATACCGAACGCGGGCAGACCCTTCTGCGCGTGAGATGCAAGCACCGCCGCAAGATACACAGCGCCGGGTCTCTCGGTGCCGTTAAAGCCCCAAACGCCCTTTATGGTATTAGGGTCCATATCCATAGTCTCCGAGCCGTAGCACCAGCAGGGAGTGACGGAAAGAGTAATGTCAACGCCTTCCTTCTTGAACTTATCCGCACACGCAGCAGCCTCGGGCACACGGCCTATGCTGGTGTCTGCTATAACTACCTTTACGGGGTCGCCGTTTGAATAGAAAAGATTTTCCTCAAAGAGCTTCTTTGCCGCAAGGGCAAGCTCCATTGTCTGCCCCTCGAGATTTTCACGAAGCTTCATAGGTCCGCGGCGTCCGTCGATTATAGGACGGATACCTATTACGGGATAGCTACCTACGTATCTTGATTCTGACATATTTTTGTCCTCCGAAAATTATATATAAAAAATAATTTCTATATTTATAATTATATCCTTGACTTACGCATTTTTCTTGTGTTATAATAGAAAAAAGTATAATTATTTACAGATTGCGAGATTTTTATGCCGTATAATGAAATTATGCAGAGAGGAACCGAGGATTTTCCCTTCGCCTATTTCTACGTAGACAAGGATCATTCGAGGTACAATATGGTTTCGCATTGGCACACGGAGCTGGAGATAATCCGCATCGTGGACGGCGAATTTCACATCACGCTCAACAACAATAAATCATACACCGCAAAAAAGGGTGACATCATTTTCATAGGCGGCGAAACGGTACATCAGGGCACACCCTTTAACGCTATATACGAATGTATCGTTTTCCACGCGGATTTTCTCTACAATGAAAATTTCGACATCTTTTCCTTTGTCAAAAACGCTGTCGACGGCGAATGTATGATAAACGAGCACTTCCCTGCCGATTCGAGCAAAAGCTATAATGCACTCTCCGAGATATTCGAGGCGATAAGGTCGGAGAGCGCCGCGCGTAAATTTCTCGTCATTTCCGCCTTCTATAAATTCTTCGCCTCGGTTTATGAGGAAAAGAGATACACCGACAGCCTCGGCGGAAACGCTCTGCAAACCGACAAGAGTATCGTTATGCTGAAGGCTATCCTTGCGTTTCTGCGAGAAAACTACGACAAGCCCGTTTCTCTTGAGGCGCTTGCTCAGAGCGTAGGAAAATCGCCGAAATATCTCGGAGCGTTCTTCAAGGATATGACGGACAAAACGCCGATAGAATATCTCAACGAATATCGCATAGAAAAGGCGGTGCGCAAGCTGCGTACGACGGATATGTCGGTTACCGACGTTGCCTTTTCCTCGGGCTTTTCGGATTTAAGCTACTTTATAAAAACCTTCAAGAAAATTAAAGGCTCGACGCCGAGAAAGTACCGAACCAAATAATTTTATTCACAACAAGAAAAAGAAGCCAACCTGCTCGGTTGGCTTCTTTTTTTGCATAAAAGCAAACTTTTGTTTACAAATTACTTGATGTTTCTCTTGAAGACAGGGTCTACTCTTGCGCCATCGGGGAGAATTCCCTCGACGCTGTCGTTGTCCATAGCTCTTCTGATCTCTGCGAGAGCGAGATCGACCGCAGCAAGATACTGCTTTATATCGTCCTCGGTGTGAGAGAAGGAAATGTTGTTGATAGCCTGGCAGAGAATGCCGTTATCAAGCATAACCTTGTTGTAGATAGAGTGAATATCGAGGTAGTTAAGAGAGCCTACGTCGTTGAATGCGAATCCGCAGTGAGGAGCAAGACCGCTTACCGAAACGGCAGCCTCTACGCCGTGCTTAGCAACGAGTGCATTTATACCGTCGAGCATAATCTGTCCGAGCTTCCACGCGTGACCCATTACGTCCTTTTCCTGCATCTCCTTTACAGTTGCGAGAGCGCCTGCAAGGGAAACTGCATCTCCGCCGAAGGTCATAGAAATGAATACGCCCTTCTCTATCATGCTGATAAGCTCTCTCTTACCTGCAACGAAGGAAAGAGGCATACCGTTTGCACAACCCTTACCGTAGGAAGCCATATCGGGAGTTACGCCGTAGTACTCGCTTGCGCCGCCGATAGCATATCTGAAGCCGCTTACTACCTCGTCGAAGATAGCGATGGCACCGTGCTTGTGAGCGGTATCAACAACGGCCTGAAGGTATTCCTTGGTGGTACCGTTAGACTGAATGGGCTCCATAATTACTGCGGCAAACTCGCCGGGGTGAGAGTTAAGAACGCTCTCGAGAGACTCAATGTCGTTATAA
>JAZOMD010000075.1:0-1546 GCA_045653745.1 Eubacteriales bacterium
GCTCTTATGCCGACGCTCCCGACGTTGACGGTAAAGTATACTTTACATCTAAGCGTAAAATCAACCCCGGCGCATTCATTGAAGTAAAAATTACAGAAGCACTTGATTACGACCTCGTAGGCGAAGCAGTGCTCTAAAAAAGGAGAAAAGACAAATGAAAAGTAAATCCCTCAACCTTCCGAACACCCTCTCGCTTATCAGAGTTCTTCTCGTGCCGCTTTTCGTGGCAGCGCTTCTCTTTATGCGCGATATTCCCGTATGGGGATTCGTCGTACCTGCGGTAATTTATATTCTTACGGGTCTTACCGATATGCTCGACGGAAAGATAGCCAGAAAGTATAACCTCGTCACCGACTTCGGCAAGTTCATCGACCCCCTTGCAGACAAGTTTATGGTTCTCTCGTCAATGATAGCCATTCTCGTTTGGATGATACTCCTCGGTAACGTAACCCTCGCGCTCGTCTTCGTATGGGTAGTTCTCGTTATACTCCTTCGCGAGCTCGGCGTCACCAGCCTTCGCCTCGTCGTTGCAGGTAAAAGCGGTATAGTCGTTGCGGCGAGCATGCTCGGAAAGATAAAGACCGTCTCCCAGATGGCAGGTACCGTCATTCTTATTATCGAGCCGATGATACCTTTCTTCTCGGAGAATCATATCCTCTCCTACGTTATGATGGCGGTTATGGCGTTCACCACTCTTTTCTCGGGTCTTGATTACCTCAAGGCGTATCTCCCCCATATCGAGTCGAATAAGTAAACGAAAGTTTGCAAAAACGTACGATAAAACGGCAGAGAAGATTCTCTGCCGTTTTACTATTATAAAATCCCTTCGAGAAGATATGGCGCGCTCCACGCGCGGCTGCCGTCCTTTGCGGCTATCGAGACGTAAACGTATTTCGAGTCTGAAAACTTGTCTTTGAGGTTGACCTCTAGCGAGGTAATATCGTCTTCTGCGGAAAGCACCGAGTGGCGGTGGGTGTATCTGTGTCCGTGCAGGTACACTCCGAAGACGGGCGAGCACTCTATATGAAGAACTCCGTCCTCTATCCACAGCTCCTTTATCATAGGGCCGCTTGAGGCGTAGAAGTCACCCGCATCGAGTGCCTCGATAAGAGCGGAGTATGTGAGCTCCCTTGCCTTGATAAAGGTAAATCCGCGGAAATATTCAAGTCCTGCACCGCCCTCGTAGGCGCCGTGGCTATCGTCGGTAGCAAAGGGGCGTATAAGATTTCCACGGCGCAGCTCCTGCTCGTAGAAGGCGGAGTTGTCACCGTAGCCGTCGATAATATCCTCGCCGGCACACAGTACCTCGATGTTTGAGTAGCCGTGTATCCTTTCCATCATCTCGTAGGAGGTTCCCGTCCAGCGCGGATGATTGAAGGTGGTTATAAAATTTTCCTTATTAAGCGTGGCGATGCCCTTGTTTATATCCTCGACGTAATCGCCAACCGCGTTCGGGATAAAAATCTCCTTCTCGCTCTCGCGCGAGATACCGCAGACGTGCACGCAGGAAGGCGCTTTATCGCCCATTGCCGCTATCTCGATACCC
>JAZOMD010000076.1:0-6550 GCA_045653745.1 Eubacteriales bacterium
GGGAGCATAAGCCTCGCCCTTGTTGAGCGCGACTACGCCCTGCTCGTTATAGTTGTCAAGAGCCGCGTTGGTCTTGGCTATATACGATACGGGGTTTCTGATAACTGCGTAAAGAAGAAGAATGATAGGAAGCTGGAGCAAGAGAGGCAGACAACCCGAGAGAGGATTGTATCCTTCCTTCTGCTGGAGCTCCATAATCCCCTGCTGCTGCTTTTGCAGAGTAGGGCGGTCGGTTCTTCCCCTGTATTTTGCTTTGATAAGTTGAATCTTGGGCGCAAGCTCTGCCATTTTAACCTGGTTTTTCTGCTGCTTGATTCCAAAAAAGAGGAAAAGAAGCTTGAAAATCAGGGCGTAGAACAAAAGCGCTATTGCATAGCTTCCGGTAATTCTGTCAAAGAAGGACAGCATACTACCGAGCAAGCCGTAAAGCCAATCAAACATTTTTTAGTTTTCCTTTTCGTTTTTTACTTTCTCGTCCGATGTTCCTGCGTTCGGGCGCTTATTACGGAGACCTCTTTCGGGAACGGGGTCGTAGCCCCCCTTCGAGAAGGGATTGCAGCGGAGAATCCGCCATACCGTGAGTATAAGCCCGACGAAAAAGCCACGTTTAGAAAACGCCTCGAGGGCGTAGGCAGAGCAGGTCGGAGTGAACCTGCAGCAGGGCGGTTTTATCGGAGAGATAAATTTTCGGTATAGGCGTACGAGCCAAATCATTAAATACTTCATTGCCTGTACATACCGAGCTTTTCAAATGCGACCGAGAGCTGATTTTTAATCTCGTCGCTTTTCAGGGAGGTTGCCTGACTGCGCGCCGCGATAACTATGAGAAATCCTGTTTTAAAAGGACGCTCCTTCTCAAGCATAGAGAGTCCTGCGCGCATAATACGGCGGCAGCGGCTTCTTACAACCGCACCTCCGAGCTTAGTTGAAGTGGTGAGACCTATTCTGTTCACCGTTTTCTTTTCGGGATGAGCCTTCGCCAGCCGCTTTGCGGCATAGTCGGGCAGAACGTAAACCGCGAGAGCCGACGTCACAGCTCTCTTGCCCTTTGAATACGCCTTTGAATACAGATGATTTTCACATATTGCTCTGAATTTCATCTCGTCTACATACCTCGAAATTTACTAAAAACCCCCGATAAATGCACGGGATAGCACTTTATCGGAGGTTTTTTCTGGTCGTCCGGGACGACTCCGGTCACGCCTTTCGGTGACTCAATTAGTAGGTGAGCTTAGCTCTACCCTTGGCGCGTCTTCTCTTGAGAACTTTTCTGCCGTTTGCGGTTGCCATTCTTTTTCTGAAGCCATGCTCCTTTTTTCTCTGTCTCTTCTTAGGCTGATATGTTCTTTTCACGATAGCACCTCCTTATTAAAAAAATTAACGTCGCGAGCGAAAAAATACGCTCCGCTTCTCGCGTATTCATACGAAAGCAGAGTATATTATAACAAAGCTTTGTCCTTTTGTCAATAGTTTTTCGAAATTTAATTAAAAGTTCAAAAGATATATTATAATATCTTGACTTTTTCCGACTTTTCATATATAATATTAGAATAATGCGAAATATCTGACTTTGAAAGGAATTCTCCTATGCTTTCCGGTGATATTGAAAAGGTGCTCGTCTCCGAGGAGGAGCTCGACGCAATAGTGACAAGACTTGCAAACGAGATAAACAACGACTACGCACGCCCTGACAAAAAGCTCGTTCTTATCTGTATTCTGAAGGGCTCTATCGTCTTTATGGGCGACCTTATGAAGAAGCTCAAGGTGCCCGTGGAGATAGACTGCATGAAGGTTTCCTCTTACGGTAACGGAACCACCTCGGGTGGACTTGTAAAAATCATTCTCGACGTAGACCGCCCCGATATTGCAACCTGCGATTACCTTATTATTGAGGACATCATAGACTCGGGCAACACACTCTCCTACCTTACGGGCTATCTTGCTCACAAGGGAGCAAGGAGTGTTAAGACCTGTACTCTCCTTGACAAGCCCTCGCGCAGAGTCGTTGATTACACTCCGGATTACATAGGCAGGGAGATTCCCGACGAGTTCGTGGTAGGCTACGGACTTGACTATGCGGAAAAGTACCGTGCGCTTCCTTACGTCGGAGTCCTGAAGCCTGAAGTTTATATGAAGAGGTAAGCTTTGCCTAGCGTTGGATTTTACACCCTCGGCTGTAAGGTCTCTCTTTACGAGACCGAGGCGCTTTCCGAGGCGTTTTCGGAGGCGGGGTTTTCGGTTCTCTCCTTTGACGAGGTGTGTGACGTATACGTTATAAACACCTGCACGGTCACCGCGGAGAGCGACGCGAAATCGCGCAAATATATTCGCCGTGCGATAAGGAAAAATCCGGGCGCGGTGGTCATAGTCATAGGCTGCTACTCCCAGCGTGCACCGAGTGAGGTTGCAGGGATAGAGGGAGTTTCGGCAGTAATAGGCACTAAGGATAAAATGCAGGCGCTACCGCTTGCAAAAAGGCTTCTTTCCGAGCGCGGCGAGAGGGTAGAGACGTTTGTCGGACCGCTTGAGGGCGCGGAGTTTGAGGCTATGACGGTGAAGTGTGCGAAAAGAACGCGCGCTTACGTCAAAATCGAGGACGGCTGTGAGTGCAAGTGCACCTATTGTGCAATAGCGGCGGCGCGCGGCCCCGTGCGCTCGAAGCCGAAGGACGAGGTTATCCGTGAGGTCGAGGGGCTTTCTCTCGGCGGCACGCGTGAGGTTGTTCTGACCGGTATTGAGACCGGCTCGTACGGTGCGGATTTTTCGGTGAAATACGGGCTTTCTGACCTGCTCTCGGAGCTTGACGCGAGAGGGAGCTGCGAGCGTATAAGGCTCGGCTCTATGGCGCCCGAGCTGATGGGAAGGGATTTTGCCGAGGCTGTGTCGGGGCTTTCCATTCTCGTTCCTCATTTTCACATTTCGATGCAATCGGGCTCTACCTCGGTGCTTCACAGAATGAAGCGCAGATACACGAGAGAGAGGGCTCTTGAAAACATAAAGCGCATTCGCACGCTTATGCCGCGCGTTATGCTGACGGCAGACCTTATGGTCGGCTTTCCCGGCGAGACCGAGGAGGAGTTCTCCGAGACGCTTTCTTTCGTCTCTGAGGCGAGGCTTCTCGACGCGCACGTTTTCGCGTATTCGAGGCGAGAGGGAACTCCTGCGGCGGATTACGAGGGACAGCTTAGCGAAGCGCACAAGCACGAGAGAAGTGCGAGGCTTATCGCCGAGGTAAAGCGGATAAGAGACGAGGTTCTCAGAGAGGTCGTCGCGTGCGGTACTCCGCTGCCGACGGTGCTCGAAACGAGGACCGAGAGAGGCTGGCTCGGACATTCCGACTCCTATATCGAGGTGCTCCTCGAGGGGGCGACGGGCGAGCAGGGCGAGCTCGTTTATGTAATTCCGCGCCGTCACGAAGATGGCGTAATTTATGGCGAAAGAGCCGAAATTGATAACTAAAGTTTACAAAACCTCATTTTTGAAAGGTAAAAGATATGGAAAACACAAAAAAGACAATGGACAAAATCGTTGCGCTCTGCAAGAACAGAGGCTTCATCTTCCCCGGCTCTGAGATTTACGGCGGCCTTGCGAACTCCTGGGACTACGGTCCCCTCGGCGTTGAGTTCAAGAACAACGTAAAGCGCGCTTGGTGGAAGAAGTTCGTGCAGGAGTCCCGCTACAACGTAGGACTTGACTCGGCTATCATAATGAACCCCGAAGCGTGGGTAGCTTCAGGACACGTCGGCGGCTTCTCCGACCCCCTTATGGACTGCAAGGGCTGTAAGGCACGCCACAGAGCAGACAAGCTTATCGAGGAGTACGCATTCCAGAACGGACTTGACGATAACCCTGCAGGCTGGAGCTTCGAGCAGATGGCTCAGTACATCAAGGATAAGGGCATTGTATGTCCCGACTGCGGCGGCAACGACTTTACCGATATAAAGAAGTTCAACCTTATGTTCAAGACCTTCATCGGTGTTACCGAGGATTCGACCAACACCGTTTACCTTCGTCCCGAGACCGCGCAGGGTATATTCGTTAACTTTAACTCGGTTCAGCGTTCGGCAAGAAAGAAGCTTCCCTTCGGCGTATGCCAGATAGGTAAGTCCTTCAGAAACGAGATTACCCCCGGTAACTTCGTATTCAGAACCCGTGAGTTCGAGCAGATGGAGCTCGAGTTCTTCTGCAAGCCCGGCACCGACCTTGAGTGGTTTAATTATTGGAAGAATTTCTGCCACCAGTGGCTTCTTAACCTTGGTATGAAGGACGAGAACCTTCGTCTTCGCGACCACGATCCCGAGGAGCTTTGCTTCTACTCCAAGGCTACTACCGACTTTGAGTTCCTCTTCCCCTTCGGCTGGGGCGAGCTCTGGGGCGTAGCGGACAGAACCGACTACGACCTCGGTCAGCACCAGAACCACTCGGGCAAGGATATGACCTACTTCGACCAGGAGACCGGCGAGCACTACATTCCTTACGTAGTTGAGCCCTCTCTCGGTGCAGACAGAGTTGCTCTTGCCTTCCTCGTTGACGCATACGACGAGGAGGAGCTCGCAGAGGGCGACGTCAGAGTAGTTCTTCACCTTCACCCTGCTCTTGCTCCCGTTAAGGCTGCCGTTCTTCCTCTCTCGAAGAAGCTCTCCGAGAAGGCTCTCGAGCTTTACGACGAGCTTGCAAAGGAGTTCCCCGTTGACTTTGACGAGACCGGCTCTATCGGTAAGAGATACCGCCGCGAGGACGAGATTGGTACTCCCTTCTGCATTACCTACGACTTTGAGACCGAGAACGACGGTTGCGTAACTATTCGTGACAGAGACTCTATGGAGCAGGTAAGAGTTCCTCTTGCAGAGGTTAAGTCCTACATCGCGGAGAGACTTAAGTTCTAAAAAAACGGCTTGCGCACCTTTCGCAAACCGAGAAGAAAAAAACCATCGGGCTGCCGCATTTTTGCGCGCAGCCCTTTGTAAAAACAAAAATATTATTTGGTTTTCTTGGAGCTGTTTTCTCGCGGAATTTTCGAGAAAATGCCATAAAATGCAAACAATAATTAGCAAAATCGGAGAAAAACGATGTCGAAGCCTCAAAAAATAGCATCATTTACGATAGACCACGACCTGCTTACCGAGGGAATTTATACCTCGAGAATAGACGGTGACGTTACTACCTACGACCTGCGCACGAGAGTGCCGAACGCGGGCGACTATATGGACAACCTGACTATGCACTCGCTCGAGCATATGTTCGCGACCTTCGTGCGCTCGGGCGCTATCGGAGAGAGAGTAATATACTTCGGCCCGATGGGTTGTCAGACGGGCTTCTACCTTCTTGTAAGAGATGCCCGTGACGCCGAGGTGCTCGCCGAGGTGAAGGACGTCCTCACTAAGATAATCAACCACGACGGTGAAATGTTCGGTGCGGTAAGGCGCGAGTGCGGTAACTATAAAAACCTCGACCTCGGTGCGGCAAAGCGCGAGGCAGAGCGTTATCTCGCTATCCTCGAGTCTCGTGAGTGGGATTTTAAGTACAGAAAATAATTCTTTCGCCTCGCCCCTATGGCGAGGAGAATTTTGGTTTGGAGAAATTTTATGAAAGTAGATATAGGAATTATCGGAGCAATGGAGCCCGAGGTCGCAGGACTTATCGCGGCGCTCTCCGAGCACGCCGAGGAAAAATTCGGCGGCGTGGTTTTTCACACGGGTATTCTCGAGGGAAAGAGAGTTGCTATCGCGCGGTGCGGTGTGGGCAAGGTCTTTGCGGCCATCGCTGCCGAGGCGATGATATGCGCCTACGCTCCCTCGCTTATCGTGAACACCGGCGTCGGCGGTGCGGTTGCCGACGGACTTTCGACGGGCTCTGTCGTAGTAGCCGAGAGCCTCTGTCAATACGATATGGACACCTCGCCTATCGGTGACCCTGTCGGACTCATTTCGGGAATTAACAAAATTTATTTTGAAGCCGACGAGCGTGCCGCCCGAATTCTCCTCTCCGCCGCCAAGGAGCTCGGCGTTTTTGCGGTGAAGGGAATTGTTGCCACGGGCGACAGATTCGTTGCCAGCCCCGAGGAGAAGGCGCGTATTGCAAAGGGCTTCGGCGCCTCTGCCTGCGAGATGGAGGGCGGAGCTATTGCACAGACGGCTTTTGTGAACTCCACGCCCTTCGCCGTAGTTCGCGCTATCTCGGATTCTGCCGACGGCTCTGCCTCGGAGGATTACCCCACGTTTCTGCCGAAGGCGGCTGCAATCTCGCTCGCTATGACGCGCGCGCTGGTTAAAGGCTGGTAAGAGCCCCGAAAACCTAAAAATCCCCGAAAAGTGGTATAAAACAAAGATTTATACCGTAACGGTACCACCCAAAATATAACTTTTGCTTGCCGAAGCCCGATGTAAACGTGGCTTCGGCTCTTTCTTTTTCTTCCCTTGATTTTTGCTTTCTCGACGATAGGCTCTTTGTTTTTATTCTCGTTTTCCGCTTTCTCAAATCGAAAAATTCCCGAAAAGTGGTATAAATCAAAGATTTGAACCACAACGGTACCGCCAAAAATATAACTTTC
>JAZOMD010000077.1:0-2386 GCA_045653745.1 Eubacteriales bacterium
ACGCCAAGGCATACTCTTATATTGAAAATTCCCGTTTACTCTTGATTTTATTATAGTTTTATGGTAAAATAGTGAAATGTAAGGTTGTTTTTGCTGCCCGAGTGAGTAGAGTGACGGATTTCACCCACGCGAGGGCTGCCGAATGGAGACGTTTATGAAAAATGAGTATCTTGAGGGTGCGAGGGTCGCTACGGCGCACGGTGTGCGCGGAGCACTGAAGCTTATACACCTCTGTGACTCGCCGAAGGTTCTTGCCGCGGCAAAGAGAATTTTTATTCGTGAGGGGCAGAGCTTTTCCGAAAGGCGCGTTCTTTCCGCTTCGGTTTCGGGAGAATTCGTGATTATGTCGATAGAGGGCATCGAGTCGCGCGAGGCGGCGATAGCTATGAGGGGCAACACTCTCTACCTTCACAGAAGCGATATTCCCCTGAAAAAGGGGGCTATGTTTATTGCGGATATGATAGGTCTTCCCGTAATACACGCCGAGACGGGCGAGCACCTTGGCAGGCTTTCCGACGTTTCGGACGCGGCAGGCAGGCGTATATACACAGTTTCTACCGAGAGGGGCGAGGTTCTTTTGCCCGCGGTTGATGAGTTTATAAAGGAGATAAGCGAGGAGAGGGGAATGCTCGTGCTTCCCATTCCCGGCTTTTTTGACGAAGGGTATGAGGTTTGACGTTCTCACTCTTTTCCCCGGACTCGTAGAGGGCGTGCTCTCGGAGAGCATAATAGGCAGGGCGCAGACGGGCGGAATAATAGAGGTTAAGTGCCACGACATTCGCGCCTACTCCGAGAATAAGCACCGCAAGACCGACGATACCCCCTACGGTGGCGGTGTCGGAATGGTTATGACCTGTCAGCCGATATACGATTGCTATCTTTCGGCGGTGAATAATATACCCGAGGAAAACAGGAAAAGAGTAATATATATGTCTCCGCGCGGAAGAATGTTTTCACACTCGGTTGCGCGCGAGCTTAGCGAATATGACAACTTAATTTTACTTTGTGGACATTACGAGGGCGTAGACCAGCGAATTATCGACGAGATAGTGGACGAGGAAATTTCGATAGGAGACTACGTAGTGACGGGCGGAGAGATACCTGCCTGCATACTCATTGACGCGGTTTCCCGTCTTCTTCCCGGCGTTCTTGCCTCGAGCGAGTGCTACGAGGGCGAGTCGGTTGCCTCGGGAATTCTCGAGTATCCGCAATATACCAAGCCGCGCGAGTTTCTTGGCAGAGAGGTTCCCGAGGTGCTTCTTTCGGGAAATCACAAGGACATAGAAAGATGGAGACTCGAAGAAGCCGTCAGGATAACCAAGGAGCGCCGCCCCGACCTTCTTATGCTCCACCCCGAAATAGAGGAGTCTCTTAAGGGGAAAAACAAAAAGAAACGGACTAAAAAATCCGAGGATTAAAAAAACGCCCTTCGGCAGAAAGGAGAAAATATGGGAAGACACCCGTTTTTTGATTTTTTAAACGGATACGAGGAGCCCGACGTCGTAAACGGACGCTCGGTTACGGGAAAGCGCTTTTTCGTGCGCAGATACTCGGGCAGTATGACCGACAGAAGGAAAAAGCTTGCATCGGGATATCTTTTTTCGATAGTCAAGAGAGTGGCGTCTGTTCTCACTCATACCACGGCGAAGGCGTACGGTGCCTTTCTTCTGACCTTTGGTATCTCCTCTCTGTTTATAAATTTCGTCAAGGGATATTTCGACATAGCGTCCTCTTATCCTATGGCTACTCTGGTGATAGGTGCATTGCTTTCGGTGCTCGGTCTTCCGTCACTTTTCTTTGATAAGCCTATTGCTCATCTTCTTGAAGATACCGATATTACCGATTTTATCTTCTACGAGTTCTTCTGTATAAAGAGAAGCTACCGCACGGACAACCAAAGGGGCGTGCACACGGCAGTTATGGTTATGGTTGCCTTCATACTGTCTTCTCTGTGCGTATTCGTTCCTGCTCCCTTCGTCGTTCTCGGCATGGCGTCGCTTCTTTTCGTGGCTCTCTCGTTTGCCGCGCCGGAGTTTGCGCTCTTTTCTTCAATTCTTCTTTTGCCGCTTTACGGTATAATTCCTTATGCGGATATAGCCTTCTCCGCTATTGCAGTGGTCGCTCTCCTTTCGCTTTTGCGTAAGGCCGTGGCAGGAAAGCGAGTGATTTGTCTTGAGCAGTACGACGTTATCATCGCGCTGATGTTCGTTTGCGTGCTTGCAAGCGGAGTGTTCTTAAGTGGTGTCGAATCCTTTCTTTCCGCCCTTCTTCTCCTTGCGATGGGGCTCGGATATTTTCTTTTCAGTAATCTCGTAACCAACCGCCGTCTTGCGGTGTGTGCAATAGGCGCGGTATCGGTTTCTTCGCTTTTTCCGGCGATTTGCTC
>JAZOMD010000078.1:0-2294 GCA_045653745.1 Eubacteriales bacterium
TACCCCTCTATTTAACTGACTTTGATATTTTACCACAAACGGATAGTTATGTCAAGAGCTATCACAAATTTTATTAGCCCAAGGCGGCTTTTCTTTGCGTCATTCTTGCTTTCTTCTCCTGTTTAAAGCTGTTTTTATAAATTTCTCTAAAAGTATTTACAATTCGTCGAAAATATGATATAATTTTACTGTCACACAAACTAAATAATCGGTATTAGGGGCATTTTCTGTTTATAGGGATATTATGCCCTTTTTTAGACATACTCAAATTTATGGACTTGGTAAAAACGCAGGCTCCTCTAATTTGGGTATGGCTGAAACACTCCTATTCCGATTAGTTTGTGTGACAACAATCGGAGTTTGCGTTTTTCGGTGCGTGACTTCGGTTGCGCACCTTTTTTATATGCTGATAGGAGGACATATGAGCGAGAATATTCCAAAAAAGGTAATAGATATTACCGGTGTACAACTTACGCCCGGAGAGCCTGACGTTTGTCTTGGCAACGGAGAGCATGGCTTTGAGTGTTGTTGCGACGAGTGTAATTACTTTTTGCTTTGTTTTCCCGAATTTTATCCGGAAAATAAGAAAGAAAAATGACAGAGAATGTTCTCTGTCATTTTTTTGTAGGTGGATAACATATTCTTTTTTCATTTCAAAGTGCGCTTTCTGAAATTCTCTGCGCCACCTTTTGCATCTTCACGGCGTCGCGCTCCTCACCCGAGAGGAAGCTTGAAAACTCTTTTCTCACCGCGCTTGCGGTGGCAAGCGGAGTGTCGGAATTCTCGACAAATGCGTAGAAATGCAAAGCGCAGTTTGCAATACTTGCGTAATCCTCGCGATTTTTCTTAAGACGGGAGTCGAGCTTATCGCTCGCGATAATCCCCTTTTCGGGGTCGAGGTAGCGAGCGCGCAGGCGCGCTTCGAGCACTTCGAGGGGTGCGTGGATATAGACCGCGCAGGGGCGTATATCCTCTCTTTTCGAGAGTGTGGCAACGCCGTTTAGGTCGAGGATAAGCAGAGGGTGCTTGCCCTCGGCTATAATTCTCTCTATCTCCGAGGCGGGCGTACCGTAAAGCTCGCCTGCGTATTCGGTATGCTCGAGGACGCCGCCCTCTTTGACGAGCGCTTGCATCTTCTCTTTTGAAAGATAGATATACTCCGAGTCAAAGGCGTCACCGCGAGGCGCTCTCGTAGTAACCGAGCGCACGAGGGCGAACTCGCCGCTCGCGAGAAGGTGAGAGGCGACGGTGGTTTTACCGACGGCGGAGGGCCCTGCCAAGACGAGGATTTCCTTCATTAGTTCTTAGGAATAAGCTTCTCCGCGCCGCCCATATAGGGACGGAGAACCACGGGGATATTCACGCTGCCGTCTGCGTTAAGGTTGTTCTCAAGGAATGCGATAAGCATTCTGGGGGGAGCAACGACGGTGTTGTTAAGGGTATGTGCAAGGTAGGTGCCACCCTCGCCCTTTACGCGGATTTTAAGGCGTCTTGCCTGCGCGTCACCGAGGTTGGAGCAGGAGCCGACCTCGAAATACTTCTGCTGACGGGGAGACCAAGCCTCGACGTCAACCGACTTAACCTTAAGGTCTGCAAGGTCGCCCGAGCAGCACTCGAGAGTTCTTACGGGAATATCGAGAGTGCGGAACATATCAACGGTGTTCTTCCAGAGCTTATCGAACCAAGCCTTCGAGTCCTCGGGCTTGCAGACGACTATCATCTCCTGCTTCTCGAACTGGTGGATACGGTAAACGCCTCTCTCCTCGATACCGTGCGCGCCCTTCTCCTTACGGAAGCAGGGGGAGTAGGAGGTGAGGGTGTAGGGCAGGCTCGCCTCGGGAACTATCTGGTCGATAAACTTACCTATCATCGAGTGCTCCGAGGTACCGATGAGGTAGAGGTCCTCGCCCTCAATCTTATACATCATAGCGTCCATCTCGGCAAAGGACATAACGCCGGTAACTACGCCCGAGCGAATCATAAAGGGTGGAACGCAATAGGTAAAGCCGCGCTCTATCATAAAGTCGCGAGCGTAGGAGATAACCGCCGAGTGAAGTCTCGCAATATCACCCATAAGGTAATAGAAGCCGTTACCTGCAACTCTGGGTGCGGAGTCGAGGTCGATGCCTGCAAATCTCTCCATAATATCGGTGTGGTAGGGTATCTCGAAATCGGGGGTAACCGGCTCGCCGAAGCGCTCTACCTCGACGTTCTCGGAGTCGTCCTTACCTACGGGAACGCTGTCGTCGATAATGTTGGGGATAACCATCATTATATTCTTAACCTTCTCGTCG
>JAZOMD010000079.1:0-12149 GCA_045653745.1 Eubacteriales bacterium
CTTCCGCGAACACAAATCGCGGAAGTCGTGTAATCACGCTATCGCCTTCGACCGTGAGGTCGTTTTTTCTTTTTGTGGGAGGTTTTTCTGAACATAGCAGATTGGGCTTGACAAACGCCCCAAAA
The DNA here is from genome assembly GCA_045653745.1 of Eubacteriales bacterium. GTDB lineage: Bacteria > Bacillota > Clostridia > Oscillospirales > CAG-272 > UBA1740. The sequence continues at coordinate 126 of JAZOMD010000079.1, forward strand.
GGCGTTAGAATAAGAATGAAGAATATTAAATCGGGGGAGTTCCTATGAGAAACTATTTTGGCGAGGGTAAGGCGGTGCGCTTTCTCTTTCCTATTGACGGAGACTGCATAAATTCGCGCGACGGATTTGAAATCTCGGATAGGGCAGTGCGTATTCCCGTAAAAATTGAGGCGCCCGAGGGGCACGCGATTGAGGTTAACGGAGTGCGAGCCCATTTTGAGAACGGCGTGTATCGCGCGTATGCCGATATTGAATACGGTGACAACCTTCTCACAGCGAAGGACGCGACAGATGGCAGTGCTACCGAAATTGCGGTCAAAAGACTTCCGAATGCCGTTGGTGGCTTCCGCTTCTCTGTTGACGACAATATCATATTTTTAAAGGACCTCACCGAGCATAAGGACGAATACACCTCTATATTTGACAACCCCTATCTCGCGGTATACAAAAAAGCGCACGAGGTATCGGGCGTGAAGGTGCATCTTAACCTCTTTTACGAGTTTGACGACGAGGCGCGCTCGCTTTTCTCGGACGCTCCTTCCTATTTCAACCTCTCGATGATGACCGACAAGTACAAGGACGAGTTTCGCAAAAACGCCGACTGGCTGAAGCTCTCCTTCCACGCGAAAAGCGAGTTTCCCTCTGCACCCTATAAGCACGCCGACGGCGAGACCGTGCGCGAGCACTGTGAGAAGGTGCACGCCGAGATAATCCGCTTTGCAGGCGAGGAGTGCCTCTCGAGGGCTACGACGGTGCATTTCGGCGAGGCGAACGTCGAGGGAGTCAAGGCGCTTCGCTCCATGGGCTACCGCGCGCTGACGGGGTATTTTATTCCCGACGAGTTTCCCGTCGCGTACTACGCTCCCGACGAGCTGATAAAATATATCCACGAGAGGGATTTCTGGTACGACAGAGAGACGGATATAACCTTTGGCCGTATAGACCGAGTCGTTAACCTCGACACGCACGAGGAAAATCTCGAAATACTGCGCGAGGTCGTGTCGAGCCCCACTCGCGGCGGCTTCGTCTCTATTATGATTCACGAGCAGTATTTCTACAATACTTACGAAAATTATCTCCCCGACTTCGAGGCACGCGTGGTCGAGTCTTGCAAGCTCGTTTCTGATTTTGGCTACGAGGGCAGATTTATTACAGAGGCTGTCGGAGTCTGAAAAACGCGCAAAATGCACGCTTTGGTTTACAAAGCGTGCATTTTTTTTTGACCAAAAAGCAAATCGAATGAATTCTGGAGAGCTTCCTTTTGCTTTTTTTATTTTTCGCCTTCTTCTGTCAGCGCAAGGAAGTCTTCGTAGCCGTAGAGGAGATTTAACGCCTCGAGCAGTGCCTTCGCCGTCATATCCTCGGGCAACCCTGCCTTCTTGCATATTTCGGCGCGCCTCTTTTGGGAGTTCTCGCCTCCCGTGAGTCCGTGCTCGAAAAAGTCGAGTTTGGTTATCGCTTTTTGCGTATTTCCTGGCTCTTTGTCCACTCTGAAGGGCTCGAGCAGGCGCAGAATCGTTTCCTTTTCCATACCCTCAACGCCGAGTAATCCCGAGCGAGAGGCGTGCTCCTTGCGCTTTTCCTTGCCCTCGATTTTCGGTATGTGAAGATGGTGCACGCACCCCTTTTCGACTATCCCCGAGAGGAAGGAGCGTATCTGTCTTCCGCCGCCGTCGGAGTCGGTCAGAAGGATTATTCCGCCGTTTGCCGCGAGCCTTCTGATAAGCGCCTGCTTTTCCTTGTTGTTGAAGACCGAGAAGCCGTCCGTGGTGACGACGGTCGCATCGACAAAGCCTGCGAGCATACTCTTATCGTATCTGCCCTCCACTATTATGGGAAGGGCGATTTTTATTTTTTCGCTCATTTCTGCACCCTCTTTTCGTGGTGACGGCAGTGTGGGGCGAGGCTGCATTCTTTGCACCTCGGAGAGCGTGCGGTGCATGTCTCTCTGCCGAAAAGCACTATCCTGTGGCAGAAGTCGCTCCCTTTTTGGGGGTCGATAACGGTGCGGAGTATACGCTCGACCTTCTCTGCGTTTTTCTCGCTCTCGGGGTACATTCCGAGCCTTCCGCATATCCTGATACAGTGCGTGTCGCAGACTATCGCCGCCTTGCCGAATATATCTCCTAGCAGAAGATTTGCGATTTTTCTGCCCACGCCCGGGAAGCGTAAAAGCTCGTCCATCGTGTCGGGGAGTGTACCGCCGTATTCCGTGACGAGCATAGCCGACGCCGCCTTAATGCTCTCTGCCTTCGTGCGGAAAAGACCGCAGGGCATTATAATTTTCTCTATCTCGGGAAGCTCTGCCGCGGCAAGCGCCTCGGGTGTCGGGAAACGCTCAAAAAGCTCCTTTGAGACTATATTCACTCTCGCGTCGGTGCACTGTGCCGATAGCCTGCCCATTACGAGCAAGCGCCACGGGTCGCCATTGTATTCGAGAGCGCATTCTGCCGTCGGGTATATTCTCTCGAGCTCAGCCGAGACAGCCGCCATACGGGCGCGTTTTTCCTTTAAAGTCATATTTCCTCCACACGGGGTGCCGATTTTTACTTCGTTATCTCCTTTATAAGCCTCTCGGTAAGCGAGAGCGAAAGGCCGACTATTGCATCGAAATTACCGTCGTATCCCTCGACGAGCCCTTTTCCGAGACTCTGTATTCCGTATGCGCCTGCCTTGTCCATCGGGTCGCCCGTGGCAACGTAGTCGCTGATTTCACGCTCCGAAAGGGGACGGAAGGTAACGCGCGCCGTATCGCGTCCCGAAATGCACCTGCCCTCATAATGTACGGCAACACCGGTGTGAACCGAGTGCGTTTTCCCCGAGAGAGTGCGGAGCATTCGAGCGGCGTCTTCTTCATCGGCAGGCTTGCCGAGGGGTATTCCGTCAAGCTCCACGAGGGTGTCCGAGGAGATGACGACGGAGTCCTCGTTCTCCGAAGCAATCGCCTCACCCTTTCTTTCGGCAAGGAGTACCACGCCGTCCCGGGGGTGCATACCCTCGGGCAGAGTCTCGTCTACCTCTTTCGTTATTATATCAAATTCGGGAATTATTTTACCGAGCAGCTCGCGCCTGCGCGGAGATTTTGATGCAAGAATATATTTCATACTCGCCTCGCGTCTTTTTTATATATAATATTTTATCATACACGCGCACACAAGTCAATAGATATGTAAAAAACCGAGCCGCCCATCGCGGCGCAAAAAAAGAGAGACCCGAAAATCGGGTCTCTCGGAAAAGCTATCAATTACTTAGCAGCCTTGAGGGAGTTCCACTGAGTGTAGATCTTGATAAGGTTGGCTTCCTTGAGGCCGTAGTATGCGAGATACATGGAGTCCATGTTGGAAATCTCGTAGTTGTTAGCCATAAGAATGTGGTGCCATCTGTAAGTCATAGCCTGATCGTCGGTATCCATAATGTAGTTAGCGATAGCGTCCTCGAAGGTCTTATCGAAGCAGGTACGAACGTGGTTACGGATGTAAGTAAGCATCTGTGCGTTGTACTCACCTGCAAGACCACCGGTAGCAGCGGTAAGGGTGTTGGTGTAGTAGTCCTCAAGGATGTCAGCAGAGTGTCTGGACTGGTAGTCAAGGAATGCAGAGCACTGAGACTTCTCGGTAGAGGATCTGGAGATGGTAGCAATTCTTGCGATGTTATGTATCGAGGTGAGGTAGGTGTCGCCTGCGATCTTGTGATCCTGGAAAATCGGAACGGGAACAACGCCGAAGCCGGAGCCGTCCTTTCTCATCTCCTGGTATACAGCATCCTCAAGAGCACCTACGCAGATTACACCGCCGAAGAGAACGCCGTCCTCGGCAAACTTGTAACGGATACCGAGCATCTCGCCCTCGCCGGAGGACGTAAGACCTGCAATGGAGCAATCATTAGCGGTTACAGCGCAGATGGAGTCACGGTTGTTAGTGAAGAGATTGTAAAGAGCGTCGGTGAGAGCGGCAAGCTTACCTGCGGTTGCAGGGTAAGAGTATCTACCCTTTTCCTCGTCCCACTTAAGAACCTCAACGTCGGTGGTGTAAAGGATACCGGAGGAGGAAAGACCAGAACCGATACCGAGAGCAAAGCCGATTCTCTCGTCCGCGATGTCTGCGTTGGGGTTATCGGAGTTGGTGTTGGACTTGCAAAGAGTAGCGTATCCTGCAAGCGCCTCGTAGTCCCAGCCGTACTCGCCGTTCTGAACGAGTGCATAGAAGTCCTTGATGTCGTGGTCGCCATCGTTATCCTGGTCGCCTGCGGGAGCAGCCTGGATGTCGGTGATGGTTGCCATAAGGTTTACGTTAACGGGAATAACGTAGAACGCACGAACAAGGTCGAGGGTGTAGTTAGATCCGATGCAGTAAAGTCTGGTGTCGGGAGTAAGGGAAAGAGACTCCATGTAGGAGTAGAAGTAACCTTCACCTGCGTTAGAATCGAAGTAGTTCGTAACGCTGGGGTTGTAGTCGTCCTCTACGAATCTGAAGTGGTTGCCCTTTGCATAATCTGCCTTATCGGTAGAAAGAAGGTTTGCAAAGCAGTTTCTGATCGATGCACAGGTGATATCGTACGCGAAGTTAACGTAGATATCGGGGGAGAGCTTGGACTCGGTCTGAACCTCTGCCATTATCTCCTTGTAGCTGGATCCCCAGCCGTAGCCCTGGTCGTTCTCACCAACGTAGGTGTACTTAACGTCTACCTTTGCTTCGGTTTCAGCCTTGCTGTTTCTCTTACGAACAGACTGGTGAACGGGCTGCTGAGCCTGCATATTCTCGCCAGAGTAGTAATCCTTACAACCGGAGGGAAGCTCCTTACCGGAGGAGTTCATACCAAGCTGCATGATGATCTCGGTGCCTGCGGGCCAATCGTAGCCGCCGGCAGCTCCGCCGCCACCGCCGTTATTGCCGCCGCCGCCGTTTCCGCCGCCGCCGTTACCCTTGCCGCAAGATGCAAGAACCGCAACAACTGCGATAAGAGCGATGATGAGGCTTAAAAGTTTGGTTTTCATTTTGTTTCTCCTTTTCTTATTAACCATGGAATAGACACGGTTTTGTAGTCTAATAATAACATAACGAAAACCCAAAGTCAAGTATAAAAATATGTACAAAGCAAAGTTTTCGCATATTTAACAAAGAGAAGAAAGGATTTTTGGTAAAAATGCCTAAAGATAAACGCGCGATAGGCGCGTGTATATAGATAGGTGGGCAGAGTGCGGTTACTATCAACTTTATATGCAGAACTCCGCAGCCACGGGTGCGAGGAGGCACTGTGCGAGATGCGAAGCTCGCCTCTTTTCGGGAGAGGTGGGAAGGCGTGGGGGCGAGGTCGGAGCCGCGGAGATTTAAGCGTAAATGGCGCGGAACAGCGCCGGATTTTTTTGTTGATGGTCGTCGTCTCGATGCGCGATTTTTGGCGCGAATATGCGCAAAAAAGCAAACCAAAGTTGTCAAAACGCGCCGTTTTGCGAAATTTTTACTGTAAAAAGCACTGTGGGTGTTAGCGAAAAATGCGTTTGGATTTTACCTGTATAAATTTGCACTTGATTTAAATTCGCCGTTATGTTATAATGTAAGAAACAAAATCGGCGCGGTGTCCCGGTGGACGGGCGCTTTGGGAGGGGCTATGCGGAGAAATGAAATATACAGAACGGCGGTAGCCGCCGTCTCGCTTGCGCTTTGCTACGTTTTACCTTTTCTTACGGGTCAGATACCCGAGATAGGCGCTATGCTGTGTCCTATGCATATACCCGTCCTTCTTTGCGGATATATCGCAGGTCGGCGCTGGGGTCTTGCGGTCGGGTTCTGCGCTCCGCTTCTGCGCGCGCTAACGCTCGGTATGCCGCCTCTTTTTCCCACGGCGATTTGTATGGCTGTTGAGCTTGCCGTCTACGGCTATGCCTCGGGGCTTTTACATAAGATATTTCCCGAGAGAGGCGCATATATTTACCTGTCGCTCGTTATCTCTATGATACTCGGCAGGCTTTTCTGGGGCGGTGCTATGTTCCTTCTGCTCTTTGCCTCGGGTGGCGCGTTTACCTTCGCCTCCTTTATTGCAGGCGCTCTCACGGGCGCTCTGCCGGGAATAGTGATACAGATAGTCCTCGTGCCGCCGCTTGTACTGATACTCGAAAGGAGCGTGTCAAAGAGATATGTGCTGTGATAATGCTGCGAGGGAGCTTCTTCTCACTCACGCTCGCTCCTATCCTCGCCTTGCGGTAGAGGATTTACTTAAGCTTCTTTACCAGAGCGCCTTCGGCTGTGAGCACCTCGTCTCCTCTTACGGTGCGGCTCTTTCGAGGATAAAAGAGGAGTACGAAAACGGGGCGCGCGCTTCGGAGGTCGTTACCTCTCTTGGCGGCGATTTTTGCCGTGTCAGCCTCGGAATTCTCGACACGGGGCTCTCTTTTGAGACATTTACGCGGCTTTTCGTCCTTTCCGCAGAGGAAAAGGGCGGCGGCAAAGAGGCGCTCCTTTCGGCGATTTCGGCTGCAAGAGAGCTCGCAGGGGAGGGGGCTTTTTCCTTTTCTCTTTCCGAGCTTGACGAGGCGCTCGCCTCTTGGAGAGATGCCGGCTATCCTGCCGTCCGTCATTCCGCGCGCTACCGCGAGAGCTACTCGCCGTCCTACCGCGTTATAGCGAAAAGGTATATACCTCTCTTGCCGCTTCTTGCCCGTATTGACGGGGCGCTCGGCAGCTCGGAGCGAACGGTGCTTGCCCTTGAGGGTGGAAGTGCCTCGGGAAAGTCGACGCTCTCGGAGCTTCTCGCAAGGCTCTACGGCGCATCGGTTATTCACGCAGACGATTTCTTCCTTCGCCCCGAAGATAGGACTCCCGAGAGGCTTTCCGAGGTCGGGGGAAATCTCGACAGAGAGAGGCTTCTTTCCGAGGTGCTCCTGCCGCTTTCACGCGGCGAGGCGTTTTCCTACCGTCGGTACGATTGCTCCCTCGGTGCGCTCTCCGAGCCGATAGAGGTGGAGCCGACGGCACTCACGGTGGTTGAGGGAGCTTACACTATGCACCCCGAGCTGCGCGGCTTTTACGACCTTTCGGCGTTCTTGGAAATTTCAAGCGAGCTGCAACGGCAGAGAATTCTAAAGAGAAATTCGCAGGGGATTGCCGAGCGATACTTCAGCGAGTGGATACCTCTCGAGCGGCGCTACTTTACCGAAATGAATATAAAGGACGCCTGTGGAATTAGACTCTCGGTCGGATAATCTCTGAAAAAGACCTGCAAAGTATTATTTAATATTTCAAATAATTATGTATCCATATTGTTGAATTGTTGATAAATTCCGTGATGAGTTGTCACGGGCGGCTTTTTGTTAAAAATGTCTAAAAAGCAAGAAAAACTTTGTGAAAAATCACGAAAAGTATTGACTTTGTCGAAAAATGGTGCTAAAATAAAAATTACATTACTTTTACGGGCGTTTTTATTTTTCCGGGAAAGGAGAAAAAGTGAACGGTCTTTTAGCGCTCTCAATGAGCAATCCTCTTTTCACATCTAACATATTCGGTGGGATTTTCTGCGCGTCTTTAGTGCTGTATATGCGCTTTGCGCTGAATAACCGTAACAATTACCGTGTCCGTTATCATTTCAAACGGTTTATGGAAGTTGCCATAGTCGCTCTCGTTGCGGATACGCTCAGCTATGGCTTCGATGCCTACAACTTCCCTACGGCGGTATTCTTTAATTATTTCGCTACCTCTTTGAGCATCGTATTTACGGCTTACGTCGGCTACGGCTGGAACAGATTCTTCGACGTAGTCTTCCATATAACCCGTCGTAAGAGAGCTCGTACCTTCCTTTTGGTTATGCCCGTGGTGGCGGCGTTCGCCCTCGTTATTGCCAACCTCTACAACGGCTGGTTCTTCTACATAAGCGAGGATAACGTCTACACGAGAGGGCAGTTAGCATTCGTAAGCTTTGCTCTCCAGTACGGCGGCTTCGGTGTAGTCGCTCTGCGTGCTATCTTTCACCGCTTCAAGGTCAGGACGCTCAGGTACGTCAAGCTGCGTAATAGCTTTATCTGGGCAGGCGCTGCTATGCTCGTTTTCGGAACCTGTCAGATTGTCGGCGGCGGCGAGGTCGCGCTCCAGTGCTGCGGTATATGCGCAGGTATGTTCGTTATGTTCTGCCGCTTCCAGGACGACCAGATTACAAACGACGTTCTTACCGGTCTTAACAACCGTTACGCTCTCGATACCTACATCGAGGAAAAATTCAAGACCTATCACGAGGGAGAGCACTCGGGAAATCAGCTCTATCTCGTTCTGATGGATATAAACTACTTCAAAACGATTAACGACGAGTACGGCCACGTCGAGGGAGATAAGGCGCTCAAAGCCGTTTCCACAACGCTTAAGGCGATAGGCTCGAAATACAGGAGCTCTCTTTTCATCGCAAGATACGGCGGAGACGAGTTTGCCGCCGTCTTTGAGTCCAACAGCGAGCGTAAGGTCACGAGGCTCTGTAATGACATAAAGGAAAGTCTCGCCGTGGAGACCGAGGGCTTTGAATACAAGCTCACGATAGGCGCAGGCTACGCGCTCTATACGGGCGGCACGATGACTCTCGATGCGCTCTATACCCTTGCGGATACGGCACTCTACGAGGATAAGGACCGCGTGAAGGGGCTTGCAGAACGCCCGGCGCAGGTGCAGAACATTACAGATAAATAAAAAACAGCTCTGTTTTTAATAGTTTTTGCATAAAAATACATTGCGCATTTTGTACAATAAGTAGAAAAAGCTAGGAAAACATTGACTTTCAAGCCCCCATGAGATATAATTATTATAATAAAAATATCGGCAAAGCGCTCGAAAGGGCGTGACGCAAAGCTAAAGGGGCCTCATTTTAAGCCAGCCAGTTGCAATTCCAAGTTTCGGAGTTTGCAGACGGTTGGCTTTTTTAATTTCCATTTTTTGAGAAAGGGAGGGAATCACAATGGTTACGGTTAAGGAAACCGTGGAGAGTAAAATAAATCCGATAACTCTTGATTTTTCAGAGGTTAGATTCTTTGATAGCAGAGCGAAAATCGTGAGAAGCTTTCTGACGGTGAACAGCCTCGACCTCGGCGTACTCGGCTACGCTCAGTACAGATTCGTCGCAAGGCGTACGAAGCTTGCAGGTCAGCTTGTCAGACGGCATCTTGAAAAGCTTTTCCGCAGGATTCCCGAGCTTCTTTCAGAGAGGGCAGAGATCGACTGCTTCACCGTGCCCGTGTACGCAAGACTGCTTATGGACGGCGAGCTCGCGGCGATGCTCGTGGATATGATTTCGCTCTATCCCGAGGTGCCTGCCGCTAAGGTGTGCATAGAGCTGTCGGCGGATATCCTCTACGAGGATTTGAAGCTCGCGGCAGAGAAGATTGACGAGCTGCGCGGTCTTGGCGTCAAGGTTGCCGTATGCGAGGTCGGAGACGAGTTCTGTCCCGTTTTCAGGCTCTCCGAGATAAAATTTGACTATGCCGTTATGGATTCTTATTCAACTGCGAGCCTCGATACCGATTCGGCAGAGAGGATAGCAGGCAGCCTTGTAAGCTATATTCACCATCTTCACGCTAAGGTTATAGCCCCCGGGCTTGATACCGAACAGAAGATTGAGAGTGCGAAGCTTATCGGCGCAGACGGATATACCGTAGATAAGATTTCAGAGGCTTATGCGGAAGGAGGCGAGAGCGATGAAGACACCGAGTGATAAGCGGCTGAGCTTCCTTAAGAGAACTGCGGCAGAGGTTAAAAATTACCGTGTCCGTATGAAGATGATGTCGATTCTTCTCGCGCTTCTTCTGACCTTCACGGGAGTTATCTACATAGCGGCGGTTCTTTACGAGCAGTCGGGAAGCTTCACCATCAGCGTTAATAAATACGAGATGCAGAAATACGGTCTCTCTCTTTCGGAAACGAAGGATATGGTAAGACCTACGTCGAATCTCAACGCCAAGATTGCCGAAAAAATGACGAATATCGCAGGAGAGACGATTGCCGCGAACGTTGATATGATAGACGGTGAGCACAACGGCAGAGATTACATTGCCTACACCTTCTACGTTCAGAACGCAGGCGAGGTTGCCGTCTCGTACGATTATGAAATCAAGATGTCGGGTATAACGAACGGCCTTGACGAGGCGATAAGACTCCGTCTGTACGTCAACGGCGGCGAGCCCGTCACCTATGCGAAGACGAGCAGCGACGGCACGGGTCCCGAGCCCGGCACCGTAGAGTTCCATTCGGGAACGGTTATCACCAGAGCGAGGGTCGAGAACTTCGAGCCGAAGCAGCAGACGAAGTTCACCGTAGTCATCTGGATTGAGGGTAACGACCCCGATTGTATAGACTGGCTCATCGGCGGCAAGATGAAGCTCGATATGGACATCGGCATAGCGCACTAATCCCAAGAAAATACGCGAAACGCGCGTAAATGTAAACCGTAGGTTATTATCCGTGGCACAAGGGGGCGCCCTTGCAAAGCGGTTTAAATATAACAACAAAACAAAAAATAAATTTAAAAGGAGAAAAACAAAAATGAAAATGACTCGCAAAATCCTCCCCGCGCTCGCGATGCTTATCGTTTCTGCGATTATGCTCTCGACCGCATCGTTCGCATGGTTTGCTCAGAACAATTCTGTTGAAGCAAGCGGCATGAACGTAAAGGTGCAGTCTACCGCGTCGTTCCTGCAGATCAACAACCAGGCAACCGACCACGCGACCGATACCACAAAGCAGTTCTCTGATAGCGCTGTGGCAGCTAATACCAACACGGTTACGCTTGACCTTGTTCACGCTACTATTGAGGACGACGGTTCTATCAGCTGGTACACCGCAGAGGGCTTGGCTCCCGGTGCATCAACCATAGATCCCACTACCAAAGAAGACGTTACTATTGCCGCTGATGCAACTACGTCTGACTATGCTCGTATAGACAGATTCTACGTAAGAATGTCCGAGGGCTCCGCTAATGCGTTGACGAACCTTACCGTAGGAAGCGTTACCGTTGGCAACGTTGAGAACAGCCTTAAGGAAGCGCTCAGAGTGCTTATCGTGGGTGCTAACGGCGCTCAGATATGGGAATACACTTCCTCCGGAATGGCTCGTGTTACAGGTGATAACGGCGAGAACGTTATTTTGAATACCGTTCCTACCTACAGCCAGACTGCTTCGGAAATCGTTGTGTACACTTACTTCGACGGTGAAGACACCAGTGCGTTCACTGATAACACCGAAAACATTACCACCACTCTTTCCGTTACGGTTTCGTTCTCGCAGTACGTTGAACCTTAAGTGTTACAGCTTTTATTGTGCTAAAGGAGACTGAATTATGAAAAAGACTAAAAAATTTTTAGTCGCTGTTTGTCTTCTCCTCGTTTCCGCAACCCTTCTCGGAACCGCATCTTTTGCGTGGTTCTCTATGAACACCGAGGTTTCTGTTGACGGTATTGAGGTTGAGGCTTACTCCGACGCGCTCTTCCTTGAGATAGCAAACGAGAATGACGATTCTGCATTCGATGTTTCTACTTCTCTCACTGCAGGAAAGCAGCGCCTTAGACTTGTTACCAACGGCTTTGTAGAAGATGCTGACGTGGTTAAGCTTATCGTAACCCCTGCTACCGGCAGTTATGGTGACGTTAACAACGCGGTTGGCACTGTTTACTACGTTAAGGCTGACAGTGACGTTACCGATAGTGACGACGATTACGATAAAAGCTCTAACGACGGTAAGGATAATTTTATTCTTGCTACCGACCTTGTAAAGCCCAGCTCTACTAAGGGTCTTTACAAGCTTAATTTTGTAAGAAACAGCGCAGGCACTAAGTTCGCCACCGGCGATACCAAGACCTACTACGTAAAGGATATCACCGAGAACGCATACAGACAGGTAAATAGCGCGACTCTTGTTGACGGTGAAGACATTTCCGTTTATTACACCATCTCCGGCTCTTCTGCTATGGAAGATGATAATGCGGTTTACGATGGCTCCAGCAACTACTACAAGAGAACCGTTGACGGCTCTCTCGCTATCTACACTATCGTAGGAAATCTT
>JAZOMD010000080.1:0-5354 GCA_045653745.1 Eubacteriales bacterium
CACGACGGGGGTGCGAAATTCGACAAGGAAATCGTTATAGGTGACACAAACCGAGAGATAACCGCTACGGCAAAGGCGATTCTCGCCGAGAAGCTTGCGGCGAAGAAGTCGGAAAGCGGCGCTCCCGACGACCTTGCAGGCTATCTTATCTATTGCGACGGCAATTCGGTTGCCCTCGTGTGGACAGACTTCCAGCTTGCAGAGACCGCAGTAAACTACTTCTGCGTGAACTACCTCAACGAGACCTCTCTTAAGCTCGACACGGGCTTTGAGAAATCGGATTTCTTCTCTCTTACCGAGCATCTTCAGGATAGAGAGGACGATATGATAGCGGCGAAGTGGGCGTCTCTTGAGGCGGCGCTTCCCGAGGAGTACAGAGAGGACATCATCACCGCGCTTAAGCGCTTCTACACCCTCTTTGACTACGACCTTGCGCTCGAGTGGGTTGCGAGCCTCTACGACGCTAAGACGGGCGGCTTCTACATCTCCGAGAGCGCAAGAGACACGGCAGGCTTCGGCCCGGATATCGAGTCGACCTACTACGGTATCTGCTACCCCGGCACTATGGGAATGGCGGAGATGTTCGGTGGTAACTGGTGGGAGGCGTGGCCCGAGGATCTTCTTATGAAGACGGCGAACTGGATCTACTCGCTTCAGGACGCCGACGGCTATTACTACGTTCCCCAGTGGCCGAAGTCCTACATTGAAGCAAACGGTCTTCAGGTACGTATAACCCGTGACAAGGGCTCTGCAGACACCATTCTTAACAGAGCGGGAATCAAGGCGAAGTACACGAGCGCCTTTGCAGGCGACTCTTACCTTGCCGACTACCTCGGCGAGAGCGCGGCGGTTGCGGTATCGAAGGCGGTCTACTCTGCCTCCGAGCTTCTCGAGCAATACGAGAGCGTTGAAAATTTCAAAAAATACCTCGCCGACCTCGAAAAAGAGCTCAACGGCATCTCCGACGCAGACCGCGCAGGAAAGTTCTACCTCTGGGGAAGCTACTTCCAGTCCACCACCGGTCTTATGAACGACGAGATGAAGACTCTGATGGTAGAGTTCTTCGACAAGCATCAGAATCCCGAAAACGGCGTGTGGTCGGAGGATCTTCACTACGCATCTACCGACGCAATACACAAGATATGCTCCACCTACACGAGAGTGAACGCCGAGATAAAGTATGCGGAGAAGATATTCGACTCCGTCCTTGAGATACTCGCCTGGGACGTAGACGATCACCCCGTTTCGACTACCGTCGGTATCTACAACGTATGGTCCTGCTTCTCCTACATATACGAGAACATAACGAAGTGCTCAAATGCCACGGCGGCTGAGAAGGAGGCAAGATGCGACGCCTTGAGAATGCTCGTCTTCTCGGGCACGGCTGACGCCATCAACGCGGCGTACGACCAGCTCTACGACTTCCGCGTATGGGAGGACGGCTCCTTCCACACCTACAGAGAGTACTCGGTTGCTACCGCTCACGGCTGTCCTGCCGCAGTACCCAATACCAGAGAGGGTGACCTCGGCGGTTACCTTATCGCGGCATACGATATGCCTCACTACATACTCGACGCGCTCGGCCTTCTCGAGCACGAGATTCCCTACAACACCGAGGTTGACAGAATCAGATTTATCGAGCTTATAAGAGCGCAGGAGCCCTTCGATAAGGCAGCCTTCGAGGTAACCGAGCCCACCGTATATGATTTTGAGAGCACAACTCTCGGTGAGGTTCCCGACGCATTCACCGTAACTATGGGCTCAGGCAAGGTGCCTAACGAGAACTCCTATATCAATGTCGCAGACGACGGCACAGGCAATAATGTGCTCGAGTTCAACGCAACTGCAAGAGTCGTGGAAAACGGCAGAAACTACAACCTCACGGCAAACGCTACTCACTCGAGCGAGGAGCCGAGCGTCACCCGTCTTGAGTTCAAGTTCAAGCTGAACTCGGGAGGCGGCACGCATATCTGCGATATGCTTTTCAGAGCATTCAATATGAACAGCATCGTTATCGAGGCGTCTATCGGCGTCAACTCCAAAAGCGAGGTATTGTTCCTTGTAAACAGCAAGAAGATAGCCACCCTCGGCAGTATGGGCGAGTGGATAGACTTCGCTATCGAATACGAGTGGGGCAAGAGCGAGTACAGAGTTTACTCGGGCGATACCCTTGTCGGTACGGGCTCGGGCACCTATAATAACAACACGGCAAAGCACGAGATGGTCAGTATGATAAACCTCGGCGCAAACTCGACTACCACGGCTAACTACTACATCGACGATTTCTGCTTCTACACCTACGCGAAGGCAGAGTAATGTAAACTACGCGTTGCAAAAAACAAAAATTTTAAGAAAACTTCCCCATCAAGACCGATGCGCTCTGTGCATCGGTCTTTTCCTTTCTTCCCTTTTCCCGCTTTCTTCAACTTTCCATTTATTTTGTTCATCTTGCACGAAAACGAGCGTACTTTTTTTACACTTCGGGCAAGGAAGCCCCAAAAAGAAAAATTTTTCGTTTTTTTGTGTTGACATCTCGGTGCCGCACCGCTATAATCTAATTAAGGTCGCGTGCTTGGACGCGAGCGCGAGAGTATAGGCGCGCGCTAACCTAATCCGATGGCGCGGCGCAGGCGCGCGTATCCGAGTTCACGAGGCGCTGAGCATACGGGAGCGCACGGGAAGCACCGCTCAACCGCGAGGGGCTCTATCTGCAAATAATTACACTTTTCTCCGCAATAAAACAAGAATTGTGCCCTTCTTTCCGCTATAATTTATATTAGTACCAAAATCTAATTTTTGAAAAGGATTAAAGCTATGAAAAAACTACTGTCCATTTTTCTCGTTATCGCGGCACTGATTGCTACACTCGTGTCCTGCGGTGACACCCCCGGCGATGTGTGCAAGCACATCGACAAAAACGACGATAAAAAATGCGACGAATGCTCCGCGGCGTTTGATGACGGCTGCAACGCAGAGCACGCCGACCTTAACGACGACGGAAAGTGCGACGCAGGCGGCGAGGACTTCGAGGACGGAGCCGAGCCTGCACCCGGAACGATATACGGCGGAAAGGCATTCCCTGCCCTCGTGTACAGCAAAAACGACCCCGGCATTGTGGAAAACGAGGTTTTGGGCGTAAGCAAATATATGCAGGCAAACGCCTCTATCTCTCCCATCGTCTTTTTCGACTCGGGAGTTAAGTTCCCTCACGAGATAGTTATAGGCGATACCACGCGAGAGATAACCGCTACGGCGAAGGCAATCCTCGCAGAAAAACTTGCGGCAAAGAAGGCAGAGCTCACCGCAGCAGGACAGGACGCAGAGAACCTCGCGGGTTACCTTATCTACTCCGACGGCTCGTCGGCGGCACTCGTCTGGAGCGACTTCCAGATTTGCGAGATAGCACTCGAATATTTCTCTGAGAATTATCTTAGCGAGACCGAGCTTATTCTCGAGGCAGGCTACGAGAAGTCCGACTTCTGCGACCTCGTCAGCTACCTTGAAGAAAGAGAAGACAAAATTATGGAGGACGCCTGGGCGGCTCTTGCGGCAGCAATTCCCGAGGAGTACCGCGCCGATATTATCGATGAGCTCGAGCTTCTCTACTCTCTCTTTGATTTCGATGCGGCGGCAGTATGGCTCGGCGGTCTTTACGATGCAGGCACGGGCGGCTGGTACGGCACCTATAGCGCAAAGAATACGAGAGGCTACGGCCCCGATATAGAGTCCACCCTGTACGCCCTTCGCAACCTCGGTGCTTTTATGGGTGAAATGTTTGGCGGCGACTGGACGAAGGCTATACCGAACGACATACTTATGAAGGCTGCAAATTGGGTCTACTCGCTCCAGGACGAGAATAAATATTTCTATCACCCCCAGTGGCCCAAGGAGCTTATAGAGCAGACCGGCTTCGACCTTCGTATCACGCGTGACGTCGTCTCTGCAAGGACTATTCTCGAGGCGGCAGGACTCGTTCCGAAGTACGGCTATCTCTCCTGCTCTCCGAGCGACGAAAACCTCAAGTCGGGTCTCGGCACGAGCACGGTAGCGGCCGTGTCTCGAGTCGTGGCAGTATCTATGGGTATTGCAGAGGCCGTTGAGAGCGACGAGAACTTCGCGGCGTATATCGAACAGTGCAGAAGCGAGTACGAAAAGGCGACCGACGCTCAGAAGGCAAGCTACGCCTACACCTGGGGTAGCTACTGCCAGTCGGTGGCAGGAGCGATAAAGGCAAGCGACGCGAGAACGAGAATGACTATCGAGTTCTTCGACAGCATCCAGAACCCCGAGAACGGCGTTTGGTCGGAAAATCTCTACTACAACTCGGCTAACGGCATACATAAGATTTCCTCGGTTTACACAAGCCTCGGCACAGAGCTTAAGTACGCCGACAAGATAATCGCCTCCAACCTCGAGATACTCGGTTGGGTACACGAGGGTGACAAAAGCGGCGCCCTTCCCGGCAACACCTGCGAGATTTACAACATCTGGTCTAACTTCGGTTACATCTACGACAATATAAGAGCTTGCGCTCCCGGCACTGCCGCAGAGAGAGAGGCAAGGTGCGAGGCGATAAAGGAGCTCGTCTATGCAGGAGCGGCAGACGCTATACACCAGACCTACCTCGAGGTAATCCAGTACAAGAAGGACGGCGGCTCCTTCTCGACCTACAAGCAGTACTCGCAGAGCGGCTCCGGCGGTCTCGCCGTTTGCGTTCCCAACACGGTTGAGGGCGAGATGGCAGGCTTCCTCTTTTCAGCCTACGATATTCCCCACTTCATTTACGCGGCACTCGACCTTCTCGACTACGAGCCCCCCTACTTCACCGAGGAGGATAGAGTTGCATACATTAACGCTATAAGAGCAGAAAAGCCGAACGACAAGAACGCTTTTAAAACGAGCGAGAAGGTGGTTTATGACTTTGAGGACACCACGGGCGAGGCGCTTCCCTCGGGAATACAGGCGTCGGTGGGCGCGGCAAACGTTCTTAACGACGGTGCGTACGCCAAGGTTACGAGCGACGGTACGGCTAACAAGGTTATCGAATACAACGCTACCAAGGCGACCAACACCGCTAAGGGCGTAAATTACAGCCTCGTCCTCGAGGCAAACCACACCGTCGAGAAATCGACCGCCGCACGCCTTGAGTTCAAGCTGAAGGTTAACGAGGGCTCGGGACTTCACGTCCTCGACCTCGTGTTCGGTGCGTTCAACATGAACAAAACCGTGCAGAGCGTGTCTATTGCGTATATGAGCGGCAACGTCTTCCTTCTCGACAGCGCGGGTAAGAAGATAGGCAACATCGGCAAGCTGGGCGAGTATATAGACTTCGCTCTCGATTATAGCTGGCAGAC
>JAZOMD010000081.1:0-3234 GCA_045653745.1 Eubacteriales bacterium
GATAGGCTGCGTTGAGGCGCACGGAATACATCTGCCTCTCGGCTGCGACGTAATGCACGCTGTGCACCACTGTAAGCTCGCGGCAGAGCGCGAGCCGGTAGTCATTTTTCCGCCGATGTACTTCGGAGAGAAGGCAGGCGCGGGAGAATTCCCCGGCACTATTATATTCCCCGAGGATCTTATTGCACGCATACTGGAGCAGTGCTGCAAGGAGATATACCGCAACGGCTTCCGCAAGATTTTAATAGTCAACAGCCACGGCGGAAACGTCAGTATGCTCAACAATTTTGCAAGGTCGGTGCTTCTTAAGAGGAGCGGCTACCTCGTCTTCGTTTGCGGTGCGAATCTTTTCCGCTCGGCACCCAAGAGCCTGCTTAAGGACATAGGCAGATACCGCTATCTGACCGAAGGAGATATTGAAATCCTCAAGGCATACGGCTCAAAGAAGGACGGACATGGTTGCTTTATAGAAACGGGCTGGATGCTCGATGCAAGACCCGACCTGACGAGGGTTGACCTTATGGATAAAAAGGACGGCACCAGCCGCCGCGTTTTTGACGGCTTTTCCGCGAGGGGAATTTATTCACCCTTCGCCTGGATGGCAGACCACCCCGACTCGCTCGACGGCGATTATCACGAGGGGCTCAACGAGCGCATAGCGAGAGCTATGACCGAGTCAGCGGTTATCGACCTTGCGGAGAAATTCCGCTATTTCAAGGAAGAAAATATCTCGCTCGATTACTATGAGCAGTGGGCAGAGAAGAACCCTGCGCTCTAATTAGAGGCAATCGACTTTAACTTTTAGGAGATAACTATGAAAGCAACGCCTTTTTCGACGGAGCAATATTATCCATTGAGCCTTGCGAGCGGTCGTGACGCGGTGATAATAAATCACACCGGCTCGGGCTTTCTTTCCGAAAGCGGACATACGCACGGAGAGGGACACGAGGGACTCGTTTCGGGCTGGTATAAGTCGGCGCACAGAGAGGCTTCTCCTAAGCCGTATTCACCCGTCCTTTGCGCAGGAGTGCAGATATATTCGGGTGGCGTGTCGGCAGAGCCGATATTCTACGAGCAGCAGTTCGTTCCCGAAGAAGGAACGGTATATACGGAACTTCGTTTTCGCTTTGGACTTCGGCTGCGCATCACCTCGTTTATAACCTACTCGGACAGCGTCTTTTGCGAGAGAATAGAGGTGCTCGAGACCGACGAAAAGCGGGAGTACAGACTCGCATTCCGCGTGCGCGAGCCGGAGCTTCCGACTCCCGCGCCCGAGGGCGATTACCTTTCGTTCAGAGCTGATTTGGACAGAGTTTATCTTGACTATAAGAGCTTTGGCTTTACGGGAAGAGGACTTTTCGTTATGAACAGAGCCTTTGAGCAGAACGTCACAAAGGACGGCTTCTCTGAGGTGAACTACTCCTCGCCCCTATTGGTCGGCGACGTTTATTCGCTCGCGGCATTCCTTCTCGCAGACTCGGAAAACCACCGAACATTTGATGAGGTTAGGGCGATAACAGAGCGCGGGTTTGATGAGCTTTATGCTGAAAACAAAGCTCTGTGGAAAGAATATATTTCAACCTCTTCTATAGAAATGGAGGACGAAAAGCTAACTTATATTTACAAATTGTCGCGTTACATACTAAAATCCAACCAACACCCAGACACCGGAATGGTTGCTCTCGGTATGCAACCCGTCCATTGGGGCGGTGCAATCAGCTGCTCTTGGGACGCGAATTTTGCGCACGAGGCGTTTCTCGCTACGGGAAACGAAAGAGAGTCTCGCCTTTTTACCGAGCAGTTTATAAAGCAAGCGGATATAGGATACGAGACGATGAGGCGGTGCGCGTATCCCGGAGTAGGATTCACGGGCTGGACGACTCTTTCGGGTGGATTTTGCGGCGCGAGGTCTATTGACGAATGGATCACGAACTTCAAGCCGATGTTCTCGGCTTATGCGATATACGCGATATACGATCAGTACAGGCGCGATCCTTGTTTTGACGCCGAACGCTATAAGAGAATTGCTGAGGACGTGCTCGTCTTCTGGCTGCACAGAATGATAAAGCAAGGTCGGGACGGGCTTTACTATCTCACGAGCATTAAGGACGGCGGAGAGTGCGGTCTCGATGCTGAGGTGGATACCTTCACGCAGATAATTTTTGCAAAGGCTTTTCTCTATTACGCTGAGGTTTACAAAGACGCGGGCTATGCAGAGATAGGCAGACGTATGCTCCGCGCACTTGAATGTAACAGACTTCCCGAGGGAGGCTTCTCGCTCTTTCGCGGATCGGAGCAGGCGGCGGGATTGCTTATCCATTATCCGCTTGTTTATCCTGAGAAGCTTGTTTCCGACGAGGCTATGCTCGCGGAGATAGAGGAGATGAGAACCCCGTTCGGTCTTGAAAACACGACGCTTATGGTAGAGGAATACAGGCACTGGTCGTGGAACGACTCCTTTGCTTTGCGCGCCCTTCTTCGTATGAAGAAGCCGAGTGAGGCGGCGGAGCGTGTCGCGCATATGAGCTACGGCGCGTCGGCACTCGGTGCTCTGCCCGAGAAGATAAGGCTGGACGGATTCCCGATAAGATACTACTACACCTCTCCTCACGCCCTGCTCGTCAGTGCACTCGCGGAGAGCTTCGCGGTTAAGGGACACGGCACTGATTTGATTATCGGATACGGTCTCGGCGGCTCGCTTGCCAACGCCCGTTGTGACGGAATTCGCACCGAGGGCGGGCTTTCCGTCTCTCTTCGGATAAAAGACGGACGCATGGTCGCTTTTTCGCTTGAAAATCTGACGGACTGCGAGATATGCGTTACGCCATCTGTATGTCCCGCCCTGAAGGCAGACGGTATTCCCGAGAGGATAACGCTTTCAGCCAAAGAGCGCTTCACGCTTTGAGGTGTGCCCTTTGCTCGAAGGGGATTGACTTTTTTCGAGCTTTGTGATAAAATCTATCTTACAAATTAACAAATGATACAAGGAGCTTAAAATGAACGAATTCGACTCACCCAATTATGCGGAATACTCTTATGAAAAAAAGAGCGAGGGCAAGGTAAAGGCGCAAAGACGCGGAATGATTCTTCTCTACGTAGCGTTCTTTATCGGCGGTCTTATCGCCTGCATTGCGACAAAGCTTCTTCCTCTTTTTGCGGTAGCACCGACTCTGACGCTTATACTCGTGCTCTGTACCTGGCGTCTCGTAAAATACGACGTCTACTTTGAGTTCC
>JAZOMD010000082.1:0-5337 GCA_045653745.1 Eubacteriales bacterium
CCGACCATCGCGGTCGTACGCAGGACTATGCCCGGCACTCTCTCGCGCAGCTTCTTCACGGTTTCTTTTATAAGAGCCTGTCCGCCGTGGCGGTTCATTCTTTCGAGCACCGAGTCGGAGATATGCTGTATCGGAATATCCATATACTTGACGAGGCGCGGGTTATTTGCAAGCTCGTCTATAAGCTCGTCGGTAATCTTATCGGGGTAGCAATAAAGGAGTCTTATCCACGGAATTTTCGTTTCCTCGGTGAGGGCGCGCACGAGGCGAGCGAGGCTATATTCACCGTAGAGGTCGAGGCCGTATCTCGTGGTATCCTGCGCGATGAGGTTCAGTTCCTTAACGCCCATTCCCTCGAGGTCACGCGCCTCTGCTACTATATCCTCAATGGGGCGCGAGCGATGTCTGCCTCTTATAAGAGGAATTGCGCAATATGTACACAGGTTGTCACAGCCCTCGGAGATTTTGAGGTAGGCGGTGTGAGGCTCGGTGGTAATAATTCTGTCACCGCCGAGGGGGGCTTTTTCCTTATCGCAAAGCGATACGAATTTCTCGCCGCGCATAACCGCCGAGCATGCCTCTGCGATGTGGGCAAGGCTGCCGACACCGACTATCGCATCGAGCTCGGGCAGCTCGCGCATTACCTCCTCGCCATAGCGCTCGACAAGGCAGCCCGTAGCAATAATATGCTTACACTTGCCCCATTCCTTGAGCCTCTCGGCGTCGAGGATATTGTCTATCGCTTCCTTCTTTGCGCTTTCGATAAAGCCGCAGGTGTTTATTACTATAATTTCAGCTTCTTCTTCATTCGGGGTAATCTCAAAGCCTGCCGAGTGAAGATTATAGAGCATAACCTCGTTGTCGACGAGATTCTTTGAGCAGCCGAGGGAGATAAATCCAACCTTTGTCATTTTTCACCTTTTTATTTGAGGAATTTTTTAAATCTTTTTCTTATCCTGTCAAAATAGAGCCTTATCATAACCGTCATAAAGGCATCGTACGCCACGAAGGCAACGTTGACGAGGACATACGCAAAAACCTTCATTATAAAGAGCTCCGAAGAAAACAGCGGAGTGCCGAATACGAGCTGCAAAAGAATAATGATAGCCCAAGTCATAAGGTTTATAAAGCCTATCTTCAGTGGCAGCCAGAAGGCGCGCGGAAGCTTCTCTATATACGCCTTAAGTATCGGGTAAATACCGAAGACGAAAAGGTATTCCACCCACACTATGCTTCCGGGAAACATAAGTGCCGTGGCAAGAGAGGTGCACAGCCAGACGAGAAAGACGTAGGGAGAGCCGAGCTCGATATAGGCAAACACCACGAGAAGCGATGCAAGCGCACACACCGATAGGTCAAGGACCTCAAAGACCGCACCCATAATCATCATCACCGTCCCGAGCGCTACGAGCATTGCCGAGAGGGTGACCTTTTTCGTTTCTCTCATATACAGCGGACAAGGTCGCCGCCCATACACTCGCAAAGGCAGTCAAGGCAGATAAGGTTAGCACAGCAATCGCAGGCGTCGTCGGTCGAGGAGCGCCTTCTGTATCCGCCGCCGGCAGGTCCGTAATAGGTAGAGCCGTAGCCGCGCGCGGTGGTGTTGAACATTTCCTTTGCCTTCTGATACTCGAGGTTGCCGGGCTCCATGCTGCAAGCCATCTCGAGCTCGCGCATAGCGTCGTTTACGTTGCCGCGCCTCATAAGGAGCACGCTGTTAAGGTAGTGCCATTCGGCAATTCTCTCGTTTATCGGAATTTCGGCGAGCTTTCTCTCGGCATCGCCAAAGCGCTTTGCGTTGATGCACCTTCTTATCTCTGCGTAGGCAGGAGAGGTGTTGCCGCTTCCCGAGTATCCGTCGTAGTAGGTAGAGCCGCCGCTATAAGATGACGATGAGCCCTGTCTTATACGCTGGATTTCGTCGTATGCGGAGTTTATCTCCTGCATCTTCTCGTTTGCAAGCTCCTTTAAGGGGTTGTCGTCGCCATAGTTGTCGGGGTGATACTTTCTCGCAAGCGCGCGATAGGCATTTTTGATTTCCTCGTCGCTTGCATCACTCGATACACCGAGTATTGAATATGGATCCTTCAAGATTATTTCTCCTCACCCTCGGACTTATCGAGGAAGGCTATTCGCTTGACTAGTCCGAGATATATTATGTTGTTTATTATATTTTCGATAGTAGCGCGGCTCCCGAAGGGAAGAAGGGCTACCGCCGCCTCGATTTTCTTACATTCAAGAAGAAGGCCGCACTTTATCGTCTCCCGATTCTCTCGGGTAAGCGGTGCGCCGCCGTAGGCTAAAACGTAAGGGTTGTACTTCCCTGCCAAAGCGTCCTCGGCATAGTCCTCTGCGGCGTCTGCACAGTAGATAAACCGTCCGAGATGGTATCCGCACTCGTAGGGCACGAGCCTATCTCCCTCGGAGAGACCGTAGGAAAAGAGCTCGCCGAGCAGCTTTCCGAAAAGCGAGGCAGGCTCGTCTGCACTCGCCGTGCGAGCACGCTCGAGCAGAGTGATTTCGGCAAGGCGGTCTCTTACTACCCTTTCAAGCTCGGGGATTTTCGCCCGTTTTTTCGCTCCTCTGACGATAGGGCGAGCAGTGCCGACGAGGGCACGCTTAAGTCCGCGCTCGTCCGAAATGTCGTCGCAGAGCTTATAGTAGGTAAGTATCGCAAAGGCGCGTGCGGTGTACTCGATAGCGCCGTTCATTTTCAGCATAGCGCGCTTCTTTAAAGGATGCACGGGGCACCTTCTCCACTCGACGCCTATTGCCTCGTCGGGCTCGTAGAGCATACGGATAAGCGCCAAAAACACGCTGTCATATGAGAGGGTCAGGCGCGAGAGCCCACCCGTCTTTTTCTTCATAGCGCGGCAGATTCCGCAATACACCGCGCGGTAAAACTCGTATTCCTTGACCAGAAGCTCGGGTTTTTCAGGCTTTACGTATCCAAACACAAATCTCACCCCGCAAAACGTCACTTGGCATAGCCATCTTAACTATTATATCATATCAAAACGGTTTTGTGTTAACTTTTGATAAATTTTTTAAATATTTTTATTTATTTCGGGAAAACGGGAGAGTTTGCTATTGATTTTCTCTTTGGTTTATGATAGAATATTATGTGTTAAAAGCTTCATAGCGAAATCTTTTTTGACGGTTGCGTTTTTCGCGTTTTCGGGCTCTGCTCCCGATTTTCGTGCGGATAATGCAATCAAAACTTTACAGAACAGGGTAAAAATATGAAAAATTATCTTTTCGACTTTGACGGAACGCTCGTGGATTCCATGCCGCACTTTGCGTCAATAATGCTCGGAATTCTCGAAGAATGCGCCATTCCCTATCCCGAGGATATCATAAAGACCGTCACCCCTCTCGGAATACCCGGTACGGCAGGATACTTTGTAAAGATGGGTGTGCCGCTTTCAAAAGAGGAGCTGACGCGCAGAATGGTTTCCCGTCTCTCGGCGGCGTACGAGACTACAATTCCTGCAAAGGATACGGTTATCGAGACGCTTAGGGAGCTGAAGGCGCGCGGATGTTCGCTCAATATTCTTACCGCGAGCCCTCACACCTCGCTTGACCCCTGCCTTGAGCGGCTCGGGATATTCGACCTGTTTCAGAACGTCTGGTCCTCGGACGACTTCGGAACAACGAAGGCAGACCCCGAGATATACAGGTTGGCGGCAGAGAAAATGGGCGCTCCCGTCTCGGAGGTAATATTCCTTGACGACAACCTCGGCGCTGACAAAACGGCAAAGGCGGCAGGCTGCAGGGTTATAGGAGTATATGACGACTCCTCGCGCGAGTATGAGGGCGAGATGCGCTCGGTGTGCGACGGATATATCTACAAATTTTCCGAGCTCCTTTGATTTTTTTATCTCCCCCACTTGACAATAGATATTTAATATGTTATAATTCAAGAGTAATTACAATTTGGAGGCGTGTTATGAAGCACATCAAGACTATCGAAACCAAGAACCTTTGCCAGAGCGCAAAGAACGGTGGATGCGGCGAGTGCCAGACTTCCTGCCAGTCTGCATGCAAGACCAGCTGCGGTATTGCAAATCAGCAGTGCGAGAGCAAGAAGGCAAGCAAGTAATCGCTATATAAAAAAGCCGCCTTCGGGCGGCATATTTTACGCTCAGCTAAACGGAGTTAAAATGCTTTACGTGTCGCATTTTGCGGCGGAATGGAGATTTATATGATACATCAGTACAAGCTCGGCGGTTTCAATATCGTTCTCGATATATGCTCGGGAGCTATCCACGTAGTGGACGACGTTGCATACGATATTATCGCGCTCTTTGAGAGCGAGGGACGCGCCGAGATAATAGAAAAAATGAAGGAAAAGTATAAGGACACCGACGGTATTACCGACGAAGATATCGAGGAGTGCTACGCGCAGGTCGAGGCGCTTCGCGACGCAGGCAGTCTTTTCTCGCCCGACACCTTCCGTCCTATGGCAGGCGCTCTTAAGGAGAAGACCTCGGGAGTTATCAAGGCTCTGTGCTTACATATCGCGCACACCTGCAACCTCAACTGCTCCTATTGCTTTGCAAGTCAGGGCAAGTACCACGGCGAGAGGGCGGTTATGAGCCTTGAGGTCGGAAAGAGGGCGCTCGATTTCCTTATCGAAAACTCGGGCACGAGAAGAAACCTCGAGGTAGACTTCTTCGGCGGAGAGCCGCTGCTTAACTTCGAGGTGGTAAAGGAGCTCGTTGCATACGCAAGGAGCATTGAAGGGGAGCACGGAAAGAACTTCCGCTTCACCCTTACCACCAACGGACTTCTTATCGACGAGGACGTTATCGACTTTGCAAACCGCGAGTGCTCGAACGTGGTTCTGAGCCTTGACGGCAGGCGCGAGATACACGACCGCTTCAGGGTTGACTACGCAGGTAAGGGCAGCTTTGACAAAATCGTTCCCCTCTTTCAGAAGCTCGTCGAGTCGCGCGAGGGAAAGAACTACTATATGCGCGGCACGTTCACGCACGCAAACCCCGACTTCCTTGAGGACATCAAGGTTATGCTCGAGCTCGGCTTTAACGAGCTTTCTATGGAGCCCGTCGTATGCGCTCCCGGCGACCCTGCCGAGCTTACCGACGAGGATATGGAGATAGTCAAGGAGCAGTACGAGAAGCTCGCAGAGCTTATGCTGAAAAGACACCGCGAGGGAAAACCCTTCACCTTCTACCACTATATGATAGACTTAAAGGGCGGCCCCTGCATTTACAAGAGAATCTCGGGCTGCGGCTCGGGAACCGAATATATGGCGGTAACACCGTGGGGCGACCTCTACCCCTGCCACCAGTTCGTCGGAGACGACAAATATAA
>JAZOMD010000083.1:0-4991 GCA_045653745.1 Eubacteriales bacterium
CAGGCGCGGTAATACGCCTCGGAATACTGAACGAGAAGAAAGCTGCCGTCTTCATCTCTCAGAGGAAGATTGTTGGAGTAATAGTGCCCTGTGGCAGAGCCCGTTGCGATAGCCGCGCCCTCGTCCCAATTCGTCGCATCCTTCGAGGTATAAAGCACGAGGTCCTTCATATCCGAGGAGCGCCCGTGCATCATAAACACACCGTCCAAAAAAGCAATCTGCGGATTGCGTATTCCCATACTGACATAGCAGGGCTCCAAGGACTTCCACGTTTTTCCGAGGTCGTAGCTAACGACGTGGTCTATATGATTTTCGTCCGCCTGTGAGTAGGCGTAAGCGTGCAAAGCACCCTCGTTATCAAAAATCATAGCGCCGTATCCGCGAGAAACCGAATCAATTCCGATAACGGAAAATTCCTCGAAGCTCGCACCGTTATCATAGCTTTTATATAGGCGGTATTTATGCCTTTCTGCCGACGTACCGAGAAATTGCTCGTTGCAGAAAATCATTACGTAGATTACACCGTCGCGGTATAGGACGTCGTAAATTCTGCCCTTGTACGGTATGCACTCGTAGGGCTCCGTCCAGCTTTTTCCCTCGTCCAAAGAGCGAATAACCATAGGAGTATCCCACGGCTCTCCCCAAAATGCGGTATTCCTGATGCAGAAGGCGACTATACTGCCGTCATTACAACCGACAGCCTTTTCAAGCGAAATAGTATGTATTCCGTCATAGAAGACCTCCTTTGAGTAAGGAAGGTCATAGACCTCCGAGTAGGTCTTGCCCGAATCTCTTGAAATACGGTATTCTATCCAACCGTACGGCAGGGGACCTATTCTGAGGGGAGCGGAACAGTTAGAATTGAAGTCTATAAAGCAACCCGGCTTAAATTCGGCAAGGGCGTGCGACATATGACCGCTTCTCCCTCTCGCCTCGTTATCTACGTAAAGAGTAGGCTCTTCAACCTCGACGGTATATCCGTCTCGAACGATCTGTAGATAGCTCATTTTCCGTCTCCTTCGGTGCCGTTCTTTCTTATTCTGATTTTTATATGCTTGACGTTGGTTTTACCGCCGTCGTAGGATTCGGAATACTGGATAAGCAGGAATTTTCCCTCCTCGTCGTTGAGGACGATAGCGTTCGAGGCGTACTGACTGAATCCACCCGAGTCACGCGTTGCGATAACCTCTCCCCTGCTCCACAAAAATCCGTCGGTCGAGGCATAGAGAACGAGACTGTTTTTGTCTTTGGAGCAGCCGTGCATAAGGAAAACTCCGTCAATAAAGCTGACCTGCGGATTTTCCGCACCGAGATCTACGTAGCAGCGCTCGGCTATTTTCCACGACCTCTGTACCGCCTCGCTATTATTCAAATCGTTTCCGCAATCATAGCTGATGGCGTGCTCTATTATTGTTTTATCGGTAGAAACGTAGGCGTAGGCGTGCAGATTTCCCTCTCCGTCTAAAACGAGCGAGCCATATCCTCTGGCAATCGGCATAATAGGTATCCAATGCTTCTCGTCGTAGCTTACCTCGAAGGTCTTGCCGTTATCGTAGCTCTTATACAGATAGAAGCGGTGCTTGTCTACGCTCGCGCCGACGAGATGGTCGTTGCTCGTGCTGATCGTATAGATAATTCCGTTATGGTATATAGCATCGTATATTCTGCTCGGTCTGCCGATAATCTCCTCGGGCTCGGACCAGCTTTTACCACCGTCGGTACTCCTGATAACCACGGGAGTATCCCAAGGTGCTCCCATCGAGATGCTGTTTCGAAGGCAGAAGGCAACGATGCTTCCGTCGTCGCAGGCAACAGCCTTCTCAATGGAGATTGAGTATATGCCGTCGTGTATTGCGTTCTTTGTGTACGGAACCTCATAGGGCGCGGAAAACGTCTTTCCCGAGTCCTCGGAAATACGGTATTCTATCCAGCCGAAGGGCGACTGTCCGTTATCGAATGCGGCGGAGCAGTTAGAGTTAAAGGCTATGACACAGCCGGGCTTAAACTCGGCAAGCGCGTGCGAGAGAAGTCCGCTTCTCCTTCTCGCCCCGTTATCTACGTGAAGGATTGGTTCTTCAAGCTCTACTGTGTAATTATCGTAAACGAATTTCTTATAGCACATATAAGTCTCCTTCACTTTTATTATTTTTCACCGTCCGAGGCGGTCATAGCCGCTATCGCGTCGGTTGCGCTGAGGCGATAGGCGCTGGGTGGTGTACCCTCGTGCCTTTTAAAGAAAAGAGTGAAGCCGCTTTCACTCTCGAAGCCTAGCATAAAGCAAATTTCCTTAACGCTGTATTTCTGCTCGGAAAGAAGCAATTCCTTGGCTCGCTCGAGCTTTGCGCTCACGATATACTGCGAGAGCGACATTCCCGTGGCGGCGTAAACTATGCGCCCCATCTGCTTTGCAGAAAGGCAGCACTCCTTTGCGACGTCCTCACAGGTTAAGATCCTGTGGGCGTTCTTGTCTATAAACGCCTTTGCGGTAAGGAAGCGCGGGTCGGTGTTTTTGTCGGAAACGGTGGGAAATTCTATCCCAAGGCTATGAGAGACGGAATAGAGAATTTCGGTTATTCTACCTAAAATCAGGTGCGGTGCCAGAGCGTTATTTTCCCCGTGAAGACGGAAAATAAAGTTGTGGCTTTCGAATACTTCCTCGGAAAAGGCGAATTCCTTGGCAGAGAGATTCTTTATTTTAAGCAGCTCAACGTCGGATTTATCTATCGTGAAGGATATTACGCTTTTTACCAAATCCTCGGAGGCGTACATATATTTATGCTCGGTCTCGGGCGGAATAAGCAGCGCGTCTCCCCTATGAAGGCGTATTATTCTCCCCTCACATTCGTATGCCGTCTCTCCTTCCAGGACTAAATGAATCTCAAAGAAGGTGTGGCGGTGAAGCACCGTGATGATGTTATGGGTAACGCTGTAATAATTTGCAACGTCGAAGCAAAGGACACGCAGATTTATCGGTAGAGCCGATTTCGGAAGCGCAATTCTGTTGAAGCTTTTTGCATATTCGGCTACCGCATTCTTATCGTAGAAAATAACAATCACCTCGCTTCTACATAAGATTATAAACTAATCTCTCTTTATTTTCAATAGAATGTCCGTATTTTTTAATAAAATGTTCTCTAAATCAATTTACAACACACGAGCTTATGTGTCAAAATAGATATCAAGGAGGATTTATCTATGTTAAAGGAAAGAATAAAGAACAAAGAAAAGATGGTGGGCTGTTATCTGTTTCTATCTAATCCTGCCATAGCAAGGATTACGGCGCTCGCAGGCTACGACGCACTGTGGATAGACACCGAGCACAGCTATATGTCCTACGAGGACCTGCTCGGGCATATCAACGCAATCCGTACCACCGACACGCCCGTGGTGGTGAGAGCTCCGCAAAACGACCTTACCGCAACGAAGAAAATCCTCGAGATGGGTGTTGACGGAATAATTTTTCCGATGATACGCAGCGTAGAGGAAGCGAAGGCTGCCGTGCACTCTGCACTTTATCCGCCTTTCGGGGAGCGAGGATTCGGACCTATGGGTGCTATAAATTACGGATACACACCCTTGGAAGATTACTTTGAAGAAGCCAAAAAGCTATCGATTTTCATACAGCTCGAGCACAAGGACGCCATAGACTGTCTCGACGAGCTTATGGAAATTGAGGAGATTGACGGCTACATATTCGGACCGAACGACCTCGCGGGCTCTTACGGAATGATAGGCAAGGTCTTCTCACCCGAAATCACCGAGATAATTGCGAAGGCTATCGAGAGGCTGCACGCAAAAGGAAAATACGTAATCATAGCCTCGGGCGGTTTCTCCGAGGAGATAATCTCTCATTGGAGCAAATTTATGCCCGATATGATTTTCGCCGGAGCAGACTTTGATTTTATCCGTGACGGTGCCGTTCGTAACAGACAGAATCTCCAGAGAATACATAAGAAGATTTGATTCTTCCAAAAAAATCCCTGCACCGCAATGTGCAGGGATTTTTACAATTCCTTTGGGAATTACGCGCCGCGTTTTCCGAGAAACTCAAGCTGTGTTTTTATGTTTCCCATAGCCGTAGCCTCGACGGGTCCGCACAGAACTTCTTTTCCCGTATAGCGAGCGGTCAGCTCGTTGAGATAGACGTCCCGGCTTCCGCCGCCGACTATGCTTATCGAGTCGATTTTCTCTCCTGTGATTTTCTCGATTTCAAGAACCGCCCTCGCGTAGCTACTTGCAAGCGAGTGGTAAACCGAGGAGAGGACGTCGGACAAGGAGAGTTCCCTCTCAGAGAGACATTCTCTTACCGCCTCTATCATATTTTCGGGAGAAACGAGTCTTTCGTCATTCGGGTCAAAGGTCTTCTTATACTCGCTTTTCCTTGCCATCTCCATCATTTCGTCATAGGAGTATTTTTTATCGAGGTTGCGGCGTATGCTTTGGAAAAGCCACATTCCCATAATGTTTTTGAGGAAGGTATATTTACCGCCGCTGCCGCCCTCGTTTGTGAAGCCTCGGGTGAGCGCTTCCTCTGTTAAAACCGGGTAATCGTTGAGTGCTCCGATAAGACTCCATGTGCCCGAGGAGATACACATTCCGTGTCCTTTGATGGTTGCTGCATAGAATGCCGAGGCGGTATCGTGGCTCGGACAGAAGACTACCTCTGCGTCAAAGCCAACTTCCCTTTTCACTTCCTCTGTAAATCTGCCAACGGGCTCGCCCGGCATAGAGATTTCATTAAATAATGAGGTCTTAATACCAAGTTTCCGAATCAGATCCATATCCCAAGTCTTGGTTTTTGCGTTCAGAAGGGCCGTGGTCGAGGCTATTGTGTATTCCGCCTTTTTTACACCCGTAAGCTTATAGGAAAGGTACTCGGGCATAAGGAGCATAGACTCGGCATTTTCGAGTCTACCCGACTCTTTATCCGAGAAAAGCTGATAGACCGTATTGTAATTTTGCTTAGGAATACCCGTGATTTTGTAAAGTTC
>JAZOMD010000084.1:0-13786 GCA_045653745.1 Eubacteriales bacterium
ATTTATCGCTCGGAACCTTTATTTCGCCCATTGAGTCCTTTTCTATTCTGTAATCCATAACCACCTATATTTTCAAAAGTCTTTTTCTTGTTTTGTAATCCGGAAGTACACGCGCAATTACGGCGTAAAAGCGCGGCGAATTTTTCTATTCTCTTTACCGTAGTGCCGTATGGCGCTCTGACGGTTAGCTCGCCGTTTTTGAGAGAAAGCGCGAGCGTTCTTCTTCCCGAATAAACTATCTTGTACTCCATAGCATATATTTTACCACAAGCAGGTAAAAAAGTAAATAGATTATTTAAATTTATACCTCCGCGGTCTGTTATTTGTGATGGTGTTTGCCATTTTTAAAATCCTTTTCTTGA
Source organism: Eubacteriales bacterium (assembly GCA_045653745.1). Classification (GTDB taxonomy): domain Bacteria; phylum Bacillota; class Clostridia; order Oscillospirales; family CAG-272; genus UBA1740. The sequence continues at coordinate 363 of JAZOMD010000084.1, forward strand.
CATTTTGGATTTACGGGTGTATAATTGATAAAAAAGGAGATTTGCTATGAAAAATAAAACTTTAAGGATTTTGGTTAGCGTTGCATCGGTGCTTTGTGTCATATTAAGTGGGTTCCTTTTGTTTGGAATTTTTACGAGTATTCCAAACATTCTTCAAAGCTACCCGTTATATCTTGATGAGATTGAAGGGGTGCGGAGAGCTTATTTGACATCTTGTATTATTCAAGTTTGTTTTCAGGCATTAACCGGTTTGTGCGCTCTTATATGCGGCGCTCTCACTTTTCTATATGTCAACTCGTTTTTAGGTGATGATTCACGAACAGGAAACAAAGTCGACAGAGAAATGGAAAAAGTGAGTCGTGATATTCAAAGGGAAGAACAGAAAAGAGAGCGCAAAAAACAGCTCCTTGAAAAGCTCAAGAGCGAACTTAATGAAGAATAGAAAGAGAAAGAGGCTATTTCGGTAGCCTCTTTTATATTTGGTCTTTCCTACCTCGCGAGCCGTAAGCCCCGGCACGGATATTTGCCATACCGACACCGACGGATTCAACCTCTCTTTCAAGTTCCGCAGTCCGCTATCCCTGCATTACGTCTATGTCACTCGTCACCATAGATGAAGCCTCTCCGAGTATTGCAAAGGATTGCATATTTCGCGCTTGCCGATGAAATTCACGATAGATACTGCTCATAAGAAAACGGTGTGTCTTTTATTTCTATTTCCTTTGGAAAATCGCGCTCGGGTAAGCTTATAAGTGAAAAGTCCTCGCCGTCGAGCGTTAATCTTATATGCCTATCGCACTCGCTCTCGGGGCGGTTATCCTCGGTGAAGTATCCAAAGTCTATTCGCGCGCCGCGCAGGTCGAGCTCACAATCCCCGCCGTACTCTCGCCCCGAGTCCTTGCAGTACGGAAGATAAAGAAGTCCTTCGGTGGAAAATTCCGTCGGCGATTCCACGCCGCGCAAAGTTTGTTCGTGTATTTTCTTCATCACCTCGTCCCACGCCCCAAGATGCCCACTCTGCGATGCGCTCACCGTGCCGCTGTCGCTTCCGCACCAGATTCCTGCGACATAGTATGGGGTATATCCTACAAAAATTTTATCTCTGTCAAGCGCCGAGGTTCCCGTTTTTCCTGCGCACGCGACGGTTTCCTTCAAGGTTATTTCCCTTGCCGTACCGCTTTCTACCACCTCGGAGAGCAAAAGGTTCATTATTCTCGCGGTGCTTTCCTTCCAAACTCTTTTATACTCGGGTTTGTTTTCTATAACGGTGTTTCCGTCGGAGTCGAGAAGCTTCAAAAAGCTCCGCGTTTTATGAAGAATGCCGTCCGAGGGAAATGCGGAGTATGCCGCTGTAAGCTCGGTAAGCGGGATACCGTGGGTAAGCTGACCGAGAGCCATAGGAGAGAGGGCAAGGTCGGTGAGACTTATACCGTTTTGGGACTTCTCGTGCTTGACGAGAGATTTGAAGCCGAATCTGTTATATAGCTCCGAATACACCCCTCTCGGCGTCATCATTTTGCAAAGGCGAACGGCAACGGTGTTCTTGGATAGTCTGAGCGCGTCCTTTACGGTAATAAGCCCCGAATATACGTTTGGGGAGTTTCTCGGGTATTCCTTATATTCCTCGCCGTGCTCGGAAAAGCTTACGGGAGAATCGTCAAAAACGGTAGCGGAGTTTACCCTTCCTTCGTCTATAAGAGGTGCGTAAAGAGCAAGAGGCTTTAGTGCCGAGGCAGGCGTGTGAGGAACGGTGGCGTGGTTAAGGAGTAAATTCCCTTCCTTCTTCCCTTTTCTGCCTATTATCCCGAGCAGATTTCCGTTTTTCGGGTCTATAACCGTCATAGCGTACTCGATATTTGGGTTAAGATTTTCCTCGTTTTCAAAATATTCCTCGAGTGCACCTTGGACTTTAGCATCGACGGTAGTGTAAATCGAATAGCCGCCGCCTGCAAGCATCGCTCTGGCTGCCGCAAGAGATAGCGCGTACTTATCCGCAAGAGCGCGGCTTACGTCATCTATTACCGTCTCTGTAAACCAAGAGCTATACGCGCGAGAAGACTCATCTCTCGGCAAAAGAGAGAGATGGGCAGACGATGCTCTTTCGTATTCTCCGTCATCTATAACACCTTCCGAGTGCATCACCGAAAGAACGGTATTTCTTTTCTCGAGACAACGCTCTGGATTAGTGTACGGGTTATAGGCGGTAGGGGCATTGGTTATTCCGATAAGCGTTGCGGCTTCCTCGGGCAAAAGCTCGGACGGCTCTTTTCCAAAATACGCGCGAGAGGCATAGCCCACGCCGTAAATGTTCTCGCTCATAGGGATAACGTTCAGATACACCTCGAGAATATCGTCCTTTTCATACCTTCTCTCGAGCCGCCTTGCACGCACTATTTCCGCAATTTTCCTGAAAACGCTCGTCTGATTATCACCGCTTATGTTCTTTACTACCTGCTGAGTGATGGTTGAGGCACCGTACATCGGCTTGGTTCTGAATATATAATTCACAGCCGCACCGAGAGTTCTTTTAAAATCGACGCCCTTGTGGCTATAAAACTTTCTGTCCTCTACGGCGATAAAGCCGTTCACGAGGTAGTCGCTGATTTCTTCTTTCGGATAGTAAAGCTTGCGCAGTCCGCCAAAAATCTCGTATTCCTCGGGGAGATATTCGTCGGAGCCCCTATCTGCGTTTGCATAGAGAACGGTAGACGAATGCTTTCCCGAACGGTCAAAGAGAAGCGAATCCGCGCGGGAATCCACGACGTTATAAGAGAGGATACATACCGAAACGGTACATACCGCCGCCAAAAGCGCGACTATCCCTATTATCAGCGCAACACGCAGTATAATTTTCCTCGATTTTTTCATAAATAAAAAACCTCCGCTGTGACCTGAAGTTATCTTGTCTTACGGAGATTTTTTTATTTTGAATATTTTTGCCAGAGTTGGCAATTAGTAAAAGACCCGATTTAAAAAGAGGCCGTCGCTCGGAGCTGTCATTCCTGCACGCTTTCTGTCGCAGGATAAAATTATTTTCGGTATATCGTCGGGAGAAATTCTGCCAAAGGCGACCTCAACGAGCGTTCCGACTATAATTCTTACCATATTGTAAAGAAAGCCGTCTGCTCTTATCCTGATTTCGATAAGCGCATCTCTTTTTTCGAGCGTCAGAGAGCTGACCGTGCGCACGGTATCCTCGACGTCACTACCCTCTGCCATAAAGGAAGAAAAATCCATTCGACCGATAAAATGGCTAGCGGCAGACCTCATAAGCTCCATTTCCCTCTCGCCTATCGGACGGGGCAGAAACCACGCTCTGCCGTACTCAAACGGGTCGTAAATCTTATTGTTTATAATTCTGTAAAGGTATTCCTTTTCCTTGACGTCGTAGCGCGGATGAAAGCTATCGTCACACTGCTCTGCAAAAAAGAGCGAAAGGTCGGGCGGGAGATAGCGCGAGACGGCGACGGGCAGCTTTTCGGGCGGAATAGAGCCCTCCGCGTTTTCGACGGTGAGGCAAAACTCGCCCGCGTGAACGCCTGCGTCGGTACGGCTACAGCCCGTAACCTTACAGGGAGTGCCGAAAGCTAAGTCGAGCGCCTCGTTAAGAGTTCCCTGCACCGTGCGAAGCCCCGGCTGTACCTGAAAGCCGTGAAAATCCGTGCCGAGATATTTTATCTTTGCAAAATACTTCATAGACTACCTTAAATCTTATAGAATAGAAGCTCGAAAAGCTTTCCCGAGAAGCCGTAATTATACGGCAAAATGCCTGCAAGTATTACTGCGGTAAGCACTACTACTCCTGCAAGAAGAAAGAGGTAATCCCGCGACTTCATCTCAAGCTTCACAAGCTTGGTACGGTTTTTATCTCCTCGGTAGCATCTGCACTCCATTGCGGTGGCAAGCTCCTCTGCCCTCTTGAACGAAGAAACGAAAAGAGGAACGAGAATGGGGATAAGAGCCTTTGCCCTCTTGATAAGACCGCCCGAACTGAAATCCGCGCCTCTCGATTTCTGCGCGTTCATTATCTTCTCGGTTTCCTCAACGAGAGTGGGGATAAATCTGAGCGCTATCGACATCATCATAGCAAAGGTATGGACGGGAACCTTTATTTTCTTTAAAGGAGAAAGGAGCGCTTCTATACCGTCGGTAAGCGATATAGGAGAGGTGGTATAGGTGAGAAGCACGCTCGAGCCTACTATAAGCATTACAACTCTTATCGTCATAAATACCGCTCTGACTATACCTTCGGTATATATTGTGAATATCCAGAAGTCGACAAGCGGCTCGCCCTTTCCGTCCGTAAGAAAGAGATTTATAATCGAGGTTATCAGAAGAATAATGATTATCGGCTTTATTCCCTTAAGTACGACCTTCAGCCCTATACGGCTTATCAGTACCATCGTAAGAGTTATTCCAAGCAGGAAAAGGAAGGAAGCGGGATTATCAACCATAAACACCGCCACGATATAAAGAACCGCGAGCAGAATTTTGGCTCTCGGGTCGAGCTTGTGTATCGGAGAGTATCCCGGAAAGAACTGGCCTAAGGTGATGTCAGAAATCATTTCTTCACCCCTTCCATATAACGCAGCACGGCGTCGAGCACGCCCTCTACGGTATAGAGCTTACCCTCAAGACGTATACCGCGCTCTGCAAGAGCTGCCGCAACCTTCGATATAACAGGAACGTCGAGCCCTGCTCCTGCAAGAAGCTCGGGAGCCGAAAAGACTTCCTCGGTAGTACCCGTGCAAAGCAGCTTTGCCTTATTCATCACGACGACGTTATCGCAATAATGCGCCATATCCTCCATAGAGTGGCTGACAAGTATTACGGACGCTCCCTGCGCCTGTGCGTAGGTGCGAAGACCTCCGAGAATTTCACGCCTGCCTTTCGGGTCAAGACCTGCGGCAGGCTCGTCGAGCACGAGCACCTCGGGCCGCATAGCGATAATTCCTGCGATAGCGACTCTGCGCTTCTGACCGCCCGAGAGCTCGAAGGGAGATTTCTCGAGCATTTCCTCATCTATGCCTGTAAAGCCTGCTGCCTCGGCAACTCTGGCCGCAACCTCGTCTTCTCCGAGCCCCTGATTTCTCGGGCCAAAACCGATATCGTCTCTTACGGTCTCATCGAAAAGCTGATACTCGGGATACTGCATTACGAGTCCGACGCGATAGCGAACGCTTGCTATCTCCTTCGGCTTTTCCCATATATCATTGCCGTCAAGGTACACCTTACCCTCTGTCGGGCGCGAAAGGCCGTTCAAAAGATTTACGAGCGTGGACTTGCCCGAGCCCGTGTGTCCTATTAAGCCTGTTATTTTGCCTCTTTCAAAGGAAACGCTGACACCGTCAAGAGCAATCTTCTCAAACGGGGTTCCCTTGCTGTATACGAAAGAGACGTTTTCGAGTCTTAAGATTTCGTTCATTTACCTATCCTTAGAAGAAAGAAAGTTGAATAGTAATTCGGTGCACTCCTCTCTGGTGAGTGCGCTGCCCTCTATATCCACGCCTCTTGCGCGCATTGCAGTAAGCAGCTCGTTGCCCTGCGGAGCCTCAAGCCCCATAGAGTGAAGCTCGTCCACACGGGAAAAGACCTCGCGTGCCGTGCCGTCCATCGCGATTTTTCCGTCGTTTATGACTATCACACGGTCGGCTCTTGCCGCCTCCTCCATATAGTGGGTAATATTTATAACGGTTATGCCCTCATCTCTGTTAAGGCGCTCCATTATTTCCACGACCTCACGCCTGCCAAGAGGGTCAAGCATCGCGGTGGATTCGTCGAAAATTACAATCTCGGGGCGCATAGCAATAATTCCTGCTATTGCAACTCTCTGCTTCTGTCCGCCCGAGAGCTTATGAGGCGCGTGGCGCATATAGTCGGTCATACCGACCATCGCAAGCGAGGAGTTCACCCTTCTTCGGATCTCCTCTCTGGGAAGTCCGAGATTCTCGGGGCCGAACGCGACGTCCTCCTCGACCACCGTTGCAACAAGCTGGTTATCGGGATTCTGAAACACCATACCGACTCTGCGTCTTACGTCAAAGACGTCGTCCTCGGTGAAATCCTCACGCGTGATATCAACGCCGTTTATATAGATTTTTCCAACCGTGGGAGTTAAAATCATATTGAGAAGCTTTGCAAGGGTTGACTTTCCCGAGCCGTTATGTCCAAGCACCGCAAGATACTCGCCTCTCTTTACCGAGAGGTTTATATCCGAAAGCGCAGGGGCTTCCGTCACGAGTGCCGGCTCGTCGTCAGCGTCGGTATAAGTAAAACCGAGTCCCTCACATCTTATAACTACATCTTCCATATTTTTACCGTCCAAGAGAAATTTTATTTGAACGTGACACGCACGCTCGAGCCGCACGGAAGCGCAAGCCCCGTCTCCTTAACCGCAAGTCCGAGCTCGTCTGCCTCTGCCGTGCCGTTTCTGCCTGCGAGAAGGCGTATCTCTGCGATATATCTCATAGTAGATGCGGAGAGCCCCGTGGTGTACGAGTTCAGAAGGAAGAAAAGAGGCTCGTCCGAGAGAACGCCGGAAACGAGGGACACGAAGTCGTCAATGCTCTCCTCTATCTTCCACACCTCTCCCGTAGGTCCTCTGCCGTAAGAAGGGGGGTCCATAATTATTCCGTCGTACTTATTTCCGCGTCTTATCTCACGCTCTATGAATTTCTTGCAATCGTCGACAATATATCTGATAGGAGCAGACTCAAGACCCGAAAGGCGTGCGTTTTCCTTCGCCTGCTGCACCATACCCTTAGATGCATCAACGTGACACACCGAGGCTCCTGCCTTGGCTGCGGCAACCGTAGCGCCGCCTGTATAGGCAAAAAGGTTAAGAACCTTTATCGGGCGTCCTGCCGCCTTGATAAGCTCCGAAAACCAATCCCAGTTTGCCGCCTGCTCGGGAAAGAGGCCGGTGTGCTTAAAGCCCATAGGCTTTATTCTGAAATTGAGCTCTCCATAGGAAATAACCCAGCTCTCGGGAAGTGCGTTTTCGCTCCACGCGCCGCCGCCCGTACGGCTTCTCTTATAGCTGGCATCAGCCCTTTTCCAAAGGGGATTTTTCTTATCACTTTTCCATATAACCTGAGGGTCGGGACGGACGAGGGTAAATTTACCCCATCTCTCAAGCTTTTCTCCCGAGGAGGTATCTATTACCTCGTAATCCTTCCATTTATCGGCAATCCACATAGTCTTTCCTATCTTTGATTAAAGTATTTGCCCATCGCAGAGCTTCTGCACTGCGAGTGGCAGATGGCAATAGCAACCGCATCTGCAGTATCGTCGGGCTTCGGCGGTGCTTTAAGCTTCAAAATAGAGGTTACCATAGCAATAACCTGTCGCTTCTCCGCCTTTCCGTATCCAACCACCGCCTGCTTTACCTGAAGCGGCGTGTACTCGCTTATACGGACACCCTTGGCGTGAGCTGTGCAAAGTATCACTCCGCGCGCCTCGGCAACGGCTATACCCGTCGTTATATTGGTGTTGAAAAAGAGCTCCTCAATAGCCATCTCCTCGGGAGAATACTTGTCTATTATCGCCTCGAGGTCGTTCTTTATCATCAAAAGTCTTGCCTCTATATCGGTATGCGCCGGGGTCGTTATCGCTCCGTAGGCAACCGGCTGAAGGACGCCCCTGCCACTTTCGAGAACAGACCAGCCGACGATTGCCAGCCCCGGGTCAATTCCTAGTATACGCATAATAATTTTACCTGCCAAGATAATAATATATAATTATAACACAACTTTAGGCGTTAGTCAATCGAACGGCCGAAAAATTTCCAAATTTGATTAAAAAAAGAAATCCTTGACAAAATAGTGAAAATGGTATATAATGAAGATGTTGACGAATCAACGAGTTGTGCTACACGAGGTCTATTAGATGATTGAGAGATTTGAAAAATTTTCGCTGGCGATTTCCGAAATACATAGATGCATTGTGGGAATTTCCTCTATCGAGATGAAAAAGCACGGTCTATCCGGAACGCAGGCAAGGTATCTCATCATAATGAACAGGCTTCGTCAAGGCATAACATCGGCAAGGCTCGCCACCCTTTGCTCAAGAAACAAGGCCGAGGTTTCAAGGGCTATTTCGGCTCTTGAAAAAATGGGTCTTACAGAGCGTGAAGACAATCCAAAAAACTACCGAACGCTGATTCAGCTTACCGACAAGGGGCGAGAGGTCGCAGAAAAAATCACCGAGCGTGCCAAGCTCGCCGTGGAAAGCGTTGGCGGATTTATGAGCACAGAGGAACGGGAGCGCTTTTACGACACGCTCGAGCTGCTGGCGACAAACCTCATTAAAATCGACAAAAACGGTCTGCCGGATTAACGGCACGCACAAGAAGAAAGGAAACGATAAAAAATGAAAAACACAACCTACGTAATATGCACCGATTCTGCAAGCGATATGCCGCCCGAAATGCTTTCGGCTCTCGGAATAACCGCGACTCCTTTGACGTTCAGATTCGATGGAGAAACGCAGGATCACACCGACAGAAGCATGAAAAGCGAGGAATTTTACACAAAAATGAAGGAAGGCAGCATTGCAAAAACCTCTGCTGCAAATACCGAAAGCTTCGTATCGGATTTCAAGAAGCATCTGGATTTGGGATATGATATTTTGTATCTCGGATTTTCATCTGCTCTCAGCACTACTTATAATTCTGCCCGTCTTGCCGCCGAGGCACTCGCCGCAGAATACCCCGACAGAAAAATATTAACCGTTGATATGCTTTGTGCTTCCGCCGGCGGTGCGTTACTTATAGACGCCGTGCTCCAAAAGCAAAACCAAGGAGCAACTATCGACGAGGCCGCAGAATACGCAGAAAAAATCAAGCTTAATATCTGCCACTGGTTCACCGTAGACGACCTCGTTTACTTAAAGCGCGGCGGCCGTGTCAGCCCGACGGTAGCGTTCGTCGGCAACGTGCTCGGAATAAAACCCGTGATGCACGTTGACAATGAGGGACGACTTGTGAAGGTTGGAAAGGTGCGCGGAAGAAAGAATTCAATCGCAGAGCTTGCCGACAAATACGGCGAGTTGCGCCTCAATAAGGAAAGTAAAGTTTATATTTCTCACGGCAATTGCCTTGAAGATGCGCAGCTTCTTGCAAAAACCATTGAAGAAAAATACGGCAAAAAAATCGACCTCATTACGAACGTCGGCACTGTTATCGGAGCGCATTCGGGCCCCGGAACGCTGGCACTATTCTTCCTCGGAAAAGAAAGATAAGGACTTATTTTATGAGTATCAAGACCAATACGCAAAACGATAACGCCACCGACACGGAAAGCAGTGCAGCCACCGTGAAAACGGCGGAGAAAAAGGGCGGCGACAAGGCTCGCAAAAGAAACGCAAAGAAGAAAACAAAAGCAATGAAGAAGACTCCCGAAAAAAAGAAGAAAGAGCCTTCAAAATTCAAATACCTCACCGGCGTACTGTTTGCAAAAATGATGCGCGGCGGTGCATCTGAGCTGCGCGCCAGCGCACACGAGGTTAACAACCTCAACGTCTTCCCTGTTCCCGACGGTGATACGGGAGACAATATGAGTATGACTATTGGTAGCGGAATTGCCGCGCTCGGTGATACGAAAACCAACAACCTCGCAGAGGTAATGCACACCGTCTCCAAGGGAATGCTTCTCGGTGCGCGCGGCAACTCGGGAGTTATACTCTCCCAGTTCTTTGCAGGTATTGCAAAGGGATTTGAGAACACCTACAAGGCAGACCCCAAGGTGCTCGGTGCGGCGCTTCGGCTCGGAGTCGAGCAGGCATATCTTTCGGTTATGACTCCCACGGAAGGAACTATCCTCACGGTAATGCGAGAGGCGGTCGATTACGCGGTATCGCGCATAGACGAGAAAAGCACCATAAGGTCGCTCTTTTCCGACCTCACGGGCGAGATGAACGCATCGCTTGCGCGCACGCCCGAGCTTCTGCCCGTGCTCAGAGAAGCAGGAGTAGTCGACAGCGGCGGAGCCGGACTTTATTACATCATTGACGGTCTCAATAGGGTGCTCGGCGGTGAATCGTCACCCGAATTGAAGCAGGAGCTCCCGACTAAAGCCATTAACACTCAAGCGACAGACGCCTTCGGCCCCGATAGCGTTATGACGTACGGCTACTGCACCGAGTTCCTTTTACAGCTCCAGAGAAGCAAAACCGATATTGACAGCTTCGACATTGACGGACTGAAGGCTTTTCTTTGCGAGGTTGGTGACTCGGTCGTTGCCTTTATCACCGATAGTATTGTAAAGGTACACGTGCATACGAAGACTCCCGAGGTCGTACTGGCATATGCCCGTAAATACGGCGAATTTCTGACTGTTAAAATTGAAAACATGTCGGTTCAGCACACAGAGAACAAGGCCGAAAACGAGACGGCGACAAAACCCGAGGAAAAGAAAAAATACGGTACTGTTGCAGTCAGCTGTGGCCCCGGAATAGACGCTATTTTCAAGGAATTGGGTGCTGACGTCATCATCACCGGCGGTCAATCCAACAATCCTTCAACGAATGATTTTATTAACGCCTTTGAAAGTATAAACGCCGAGCACATTTTCGTTTTCCCGAATAACGGAAATATCGTTATGGCGGCAAACCAGGCAGCGGAAATTTACACGGAAGCAAAAATACACGTCATTGCTACGAAAAGCACGGGTGCCGGATACGTAGCGCTCTCCTCCATCGACACCGAATGCGAAAATGCCGAGGAAATCGTCGCAGCCGCAAACGATGCTATAAAGAATATCACGTCAGCATATATCTCCCCTGCGGCGAGAGATGCCGATATGAACGGAATACACATAGCAGAAGGTGACATAATCGGAGTAGTTGACAAAAAAATCGTCGTTTCAAAAGAGAGACTCGGCGAAGCGACAAACAGCCTTATAGACACCGTCGTCGAAGAAAAAGACCCGTTTATGATAACGGTATTTTGCGGCGTCGACGCCTCGGATTCCGACAGAGAATCCCTCGAAAATCACATTAAATCAAACCACCCCGGAATAGAGATTTATATCCTCGACGGCGGGCAGGAGATTTATCCGTTTATATTTATTTTCGAATAAAAAAAGCGCTCCGATTTTCAAGTCGGAGCGCTTTTTTGTAAATATTTATTGTCAAAATCGGTTATTTTATCTTAAATCCATCGGAAAACGCCGAGCCGACGCACTCTCCGAGCACGAGATATTTTTCGCTTGCAGGGTCGAAGGTTATGGGAGCAAGCTTGCCTGCATCTATTCTTCCCTCACTATCGAGATACGCCTCGTCACAGGCAACGTTAACTATCTCGCCGATAAGGCGGCAGGTATTCTCGTCGTAGCTGACGAGCTTACATTCGAGCGCCATCGGAAGCTCGTCTATAAGAGGTGCGTTCACGAGCTCGGAGCGAGTTGTGTGAAGTCCTGCGCGCTCGAGCTTATCGGGAACGTCATTGCCCGAAACCACGCCGAGATAATCGCAAACGGCGACGGTATCACGGGTTGCCATACTCACGGTAAAAGCACCGCTTTTTATTATGTTTTTAGTGGTTTTGTGCCCTGCACTGAGGCAAACGGTTATCTCGGTCTCCTCGGTGAGACCGCCCCACGCGGCATTCATTGCATTAGGCACACCGTCCTCGCCGTAGGCGGCAATGATGAAGACGGGCTGCGGATAAAGTATAGGCTTTGCGCCAAAATTCTTTCTCATACCAAGTCTCCTATTTCGCGGTTTTATATTTATCCGACTCTATATAATAGGTCGCCTCGCTGTCTGCGGTTGAAAGCGCAAAGGCAAGAGGAAACATTTCAAAAGCGAGAGAAACGTTTCTCGGATCCTCGGTTGAGGAATAACCCATATGATATCTTATAGCGAAAGCTTCTTCGCGCGTAAGCTTCATATAGCCCGAAATTATATAAACGCTCTTTTCGCCGTGGCCGTAAGGGAGTCTGTCGTCATACTCAAAGGTGTCGACTCTCTGCCATCTGCCTTCATCGTCCTTGACGTTGCGGAAGCCTTTTTTATAGACGTTCACCTTGCAAAGGTCGTGAAGAAGCGATACGATAGCAATGCTCTCCTCGGAATATTCAAATCCGAAGGTCTGCTTTACCCTGTCGGATTCAAGATAAGAGCGAATACATTCGTACACGTTCACCGAGTGCTCGACAAGACCACCCTCGTAGGACGAATGAAAGCGCGCACTTGCAGGCGCGGTAAAGAAATCAGAGGCAGGCGAGAGAAGGTATTCGAGCAGCTTATCGGCGCCCTCTCTCGTAATCTTGGACCTATAAATCTCTATAAATTTTTCCTTGGGTGTCATATTATTTCTCCATTACGTTATTATTTTTCAGATATTCAACGCTTTCGCGAAGTCCTGCAAGCGTTTTCACCTCTATAAGACAGGTTTTATCGGACGGGAGCTGAGAGAGCTTATCGAAAACCGAGACCTCTGCTGTACCGAGAGGAAGGTGTGCGGATTTGCCCTTGGCATCGTGGAGATGAAGGTGGCAAAGCTTGTTTGGATATTCTTTAAATACGTGCGAATCCTCAAAGCCAAGGCAGAGCTCGTGTCCCGTGTCAAGAGTGAGCGCGAAGACGGGGCTATCCATAAACATTTTAAGCGCCTCGAGCTGACTCTCGGTGAAGGGGTTTGAGTCCACGTTTTCAATAGCGATTTTCAAAGCGTTATCGCCTATCTCGTCCTCGCACATCTTGATAAATTCCGAAACGCGCGCAAGATACTCTCCACGGTACACGTCCGAAAGAAGTATCACCTTCCCCGGCAGAGTTACGTACACGCCCTTCAAAAGGTGCATATTTATGACCGGCACGCCGACCTTTATGGCAAATCTTACGGTATCGCGCATAACGTCAAAGTAAGTGGCAGAAACCTTCGGGTTAAAATCGAAAGGGTTGAGCATCTCGTCGGCGTGTATGGTATAAAATATTCCGTCCTTCGCGCTTATCTCCAAAAGCGCCTGGGCGGACAGTGCTGACGGAAGATACTGCGGAAAGCTCATATTTATTTCTATAAAGTCAAGACCGTTCTGAACCGCGGCGTCTCTGCACTCAAAAATATCGCGACACTCAACGAGCGTCGGCATTCCAAATTTCATGGTTAATAGCCTCTTTATTTGTTTTATTTTATTTTAGCACAAAACGGGGCGCCAGTCAAGAGTTTGTTGTTAAAAGAGAGCTCGCGAAAAAAGAATCGGGAGAAGGCAGGTGGGCAAAAAAATATTGCACAGAAAATCCAAAATATTTTGTCATAACCTATTGACAAACGAAAAATAATGTTGTATAATATTTGAGGTTACGCGGGAGTGGCGGAATCGGCAGACGCGCACGTTTGAGGGGCGTGTATCTTTGATGTACGGGTTCAAGTCCCGTTTCCCGCACCAACAGAAAGACGGAGTCCTTGTGGCTCCGTCTTT
>JAZOMD010000085.1:0-8029 GCA_045653745.1 Eubacteriales bacterium
TCTTTTCTCGTCTCTTTTTTATAATCTCTTTAGATTTTGATGAAGAATCACCGTTCTTGCGACCGATAGGCGTATAAGAATACGGCGAGGTCGGAAAACGGCGATAGGGGTGCGAAGTATGAAAAAGCCGAAGGAGGCAAGTCTCGTTTCGGGTATGCCTCCCCCGGTCTTCGCAAAATATATGAGATTATATGATTAGTACATTCCGCCCATATCGGGAGCCGCAGGAGCCGCAGGCTTATCTTCCTTCTTATCCGAAACAACAGCCTCGGTGGTAAGAACGGTAGATGCAATAGAAGCCGCGTTCTGGAGTGCGGAGCGAGTAACCTTTGCAGGGTCTACGATACCTGCGTCAAGCATATCGCAGTACTTCTCGGAGTAAGCATCGAAGCCGAAGCCTACCTTACCGTTCTCGCGAACCTTTGCAACGATAACCGAGCCGTCAAGACCTGCGTTATCGGCAATCTGCTTCATAGGAGCAACGAGAGCCTTTGCAACAATCTGCGCACCGGTCTTCTCATCACCATCAAGAGTCTCGATAACGGTCTCAACCGCGCCGATAACGTTGATAAGCGCGGTTCCGCCGCCTGCTACGATACCCTCCTCAACAGCCGCCTTGGTAGCGTTGAGAGCGTCCTCGATGCGGAGCTTCTTCTCCTTCATCTCAACCTCGGTTGCAGCACCAACCTTGATAACTGCAACACCGCCTGCAAGCTTTGCAAGTCTCTCGGTGAGCTTCTCGCGGTCGAAGTCGGAGGTGGTAACCTCTATTGCGGACTTTATCTGATTTACTCTGTCGGCAATAGCCTGCTTGTCGCCTGCGCCGCCAACGATGATGGTGTTTTCCTTATTAACCTTTACCTGTCTTGCACGGCCGAGCTGTGCGATGCTTGCGTCCTTAAGCTCGAGGCCGAGGTCGCTGGTGATAACCTCACCGCCGGTAAGGGTTGCGATGTCGATGAGCATTTCCTTACGTCTGTCGCCGAAGCCGGGAGCCTTAACCGCAACGACGGTGAAGGTGCCGCGGAGCTTGTTAAGAACGAGGGTGGTGAGAGCCTCTCCCTCTACGTCCTCTGCGATGATAAGGAGCTTCTTGCCCGACTGAACGATCTGCTCAAGAAGGGGAAGAATGTCCTGAATGTTAGCAATCTTCTTATCGGTGATAAGGATAAGGCAATCGTCAAGAACAGCCTCCATCTTATCGGTATCGGTTGCAAGGTAGGGAGAGAGGTAGCCTCTGTCGAACTGCATACCCTCAACGACCTCGCTGTAGGTCTCTGCACTCTTGGACTCCTCAACGGTGATAACGCCGTCTGCGCTTACCTTATCCATAGCGTCTGCAATAAGGCGGCCTATGGTCTCGTCGGACGCGGAGATAGCACCGACTCTTGCGATGTCCTCGGAGCCGGAAACCTTCTTAGCCTGACCGAGAAGCTCTGCAACTGCGGCCTCGGTAGCCTTGAAGATACCCTTACGGAGTACCATAGGATTTGCACCTGCGGTAACGTTCTTCATACCCTCGTGGATAAGAGCCTGTGCAAGAAGGGTTGCGGTGGTAGTACCGTCACCTGCTGCATCGTTGGTCTTGGTTGCAACCTCACGAACGAGCTGTGCGCCCATATTCTCTGCTGCACACTCGAGCTCAATCTCCTTTGCGATGGTAACACCGTCGTTGGTGATAAGGGGTGCGCCGAACTTTCTCTCGAGCACTACGTTTCTGCCCTTGGGGCCAAGGGTTATTTTAACGGTGTCAGCAAGCTTATCAACTCCGCGAAGAAGCGCGCTTCTTGCCTCCATACCGTAAAGTATTTCTTTAGACATAAAAGTTTCTCCTTTTCTATATTAGTCGGCTACGACTGCAAGTATATCCGACTGGCTTACTATTCTGTACTCAACACCGTCAATCTTAACCTCGGTGCCGGTGTATTTGCCGGGGATAACCTTGTCGCCAACGTTAAGGGTCATTACGAGCTCCTTGCCGTCAACTATACCGCCGGGGCCTACCGCTACGATCTCGGTTACCTGGGGCTTCTCCTGCGCGGAGCCGGGAAGAAGTATACCGGCCTTGGTGGTCTCAACCGCCTCAACCTGTTTAAGTACTACTCTGTCGAGTAAGGGCTTAAGTTTCATTTCAAAAATCTCCTTTAGTTAATACGTTTAGCACTCTCGTTTTGTGAGTGCTAAGGCTTACAGCATATATTCTATACTAACATAAAAGAAAAATCAATAGTTTTTTCTTTTTTTCACAATTTGTTAACAATTACGCAAGAGCCTCTCTGAGGCGGGATATTATTTTCTTTTCTTCCCTTGAAACCTTGACTTGGGTTACCCCGAGAATCTTTGCCGTTTCGGTCTGCGAGAGGTCTCTGTAGTATCGAAGAATTATGAGTCGCCTGTCGTTTTCGGAGAGGCTCTCTATTGCCAGCTTCAGGGAGAGCGACTCGAAGCTTCTTTTCTCCTCCTCCTCGTCGAAGACGACCGAGGCGAGCGTTTCGGAATCCTCCTCACCGTAGGCACGCTCGTCGAGCGAGCGCACGGGAGTCATAGCAAAGAGCGCGGACGCGGCGTCCTGCGGACTCATACCTACGCTTTTTGCAATCGAGGCTATATCCGAGGGCTCTCCTGCGATTATACGGCGCTCCCTCTCGGCGCTAAGGCGTGCGCAACGGTACTTTTCCTCACGCGAGACCTTCACTATACCGTCATCGCGCAAGAATCTCCTTATTTCCCCGAAGATAAGCGGCACAGCGTAGGTCGAGAAGGCACACTCTCTTGAAAAATCGAAGGTTCGCATCGCCTTTACGAGCCCGATATTCCCACACTCCACGAGGTCGCTCATATCGGCGCCCCTGCCGATAAATCGGCTTGCTATACTGTATACGAGGGGAGTATTCTGCTCTGCGAGGCGCTCCCCTGCCTCCGAGTCTCCGTCACGGTAGGCGCGCAGTAGGGCGAGGTTTTCGTCATAGGGGCTCTTATTTTCGGTTTCTCTCATTCTTTTATCCTTCGGTCAGGGTGCAAGTATTTTCCTCATAAGCACCGTAGTCCCCTTCCCGACCTTTGATTTCACGGAAAGAAAATCGGTAAAGCTTTCCATTACGAGGAATCCCATTCCGCATCTCTCGCCAAGCTCACCCGTGGTATACATCGGCGCTCTTGCGCGCTCAACGTCCTCGATTCCGCAGCCCGTGTCGGATATTTCCACGCTTATTTCGCGACTGTCGTAGAGTCTGGCTGATATGTAAACGTAGCCCGTGCCGGGGGGTACGTCCTTGTAGGCGTGCACTATGCAATTCGTCACCGCCTCGCTTACAGCACATCTGAGGTCTCCGAGCTCCTCGACTGTGGGATTGAGCTCTGCCGAGAAGGCGGAAATCACCGAGCGTGCAACCGCCTCGTTTACGCTCAGTGCAGGCAAACGGAGCTTCATTGTATTGATTATTCTTTTCATCTTAAGACCCTTCCTTCCTTTTTGACGTAGCTATGTCCCGAAACGGTGAGCCCCGGCACTCTGTCTATTCCGGAGAGCGACACGAGGCGCATAAGGCGCGGTGAGAGCCCGTGTACTTCTACCGTCGCACCCACCGACCGAGCGCTCTCCGACCTGCCGAGTATGAGGCCTATTCCCGAGCTATCCATAAAGGAAACGCCCGAAAACTCCAATACGAGCCTTACGGGTCTATAAACGAAAAGCTCCTTATCTATTTTTTCTCTTATCCTCTTTGCCGAGTGATGGTCAAGCTCCGCGGCGAGAGCTGCTACGAGCACTCCGTCGTCATAGGAGCATTTTACTTCTTCGTCACGCATTTTAACGGTCCTTTCTTTTTAAAAGCATTTTATCATACGAGAGATGAAAATATTGTCATATCGGGTAGTATAAAAAAATTATTTATCGGTAAGGTGAAGCCGCCTTGCGATATTCTCCTTGACGAGCCGCTTTTGCTCCTTATACGAACGCTCGCTTAAGTAGGCGCACTTAGTGCTTGCATATCCCGTGCGGTTTCCTATCTCGTCTATAAATAAGAGCGCAAGCTCCTCTCCGACAATCTCGGATACAGCCGCATGGATTTTGAAGTTGTAATACCGAAATTCCATCTCCGTTCTGTGAGAGACGACCCTTTTTTCTATCGCCTCCTCCCTGCGCGCATAGTCGAGGCAGAGCGCGCATACGAGCATATCAAGACTGTCCCTTGTCATCCTAAAAGATAGCTCCGCGACTCGCGAAGCTCCTCCTTTAGCTCCTCGAGCCCTTCCTTTAATTCATTCAGGCGCACAAGAGACTCCTTTGCCTCGCATAAGGTCTCCTCAAGCTCCGCCATCCATCTCTCGGGCTCAGCCTCCGACCACTCGCTGATAACCTCAAGCAGAATGTTACGCACGGAGAGCATTTCCTCGCTCTCCCTTATTTTTCGCAAAAGCGCGCGTATATCCCTTCGTATCTCGTCGGGACTCCGATAAAGTCTCGGTACGCGCTCTTCGCTCGAGTTTCCGTAATAAAGCATATTTCTCCTTTCTCGGTAACCTTTCAAGTTATCAAGATTACCCGTTTGTTACTTACTGCGTGACAATTATACCATAGCTTTTGTTACTTGTCAAGTAATTTTTTCACATTTTTTCAAAAAAACTATTGCATATTAGGTGACAATGTGCTAAAATGGTAGAGGATACAGAAAAAATAATATTTCGCGTAGTCGCAACACGCGACAGATGGAGATTTTTATGCTGTCAAAGAATTTGAAGGAACTCAGAAAATCAAGAGGGCTCACCCTTGAGGAGCTCGCAGAAAAGGTCGGTACGAGCAGGCAGACTATTCACCGCTATGAAAACGGAGTTATCTCGAATATTCCGCGCGAAAAGGTAGAGAGCCTTGCGGCGGCACTCGACACCACGCCGCAAAGCCTTATGGGCTGGGAAGAAAGAGATATTTTTTCTACCTTTAATAATATTACGCCTATTGCGAAAAAAAGGCTACCGATACTCGGAGCTATCTCCTGCGGCCGTCCTATATACGCAGAGGAGGAGCACGAGAGCTTCGCCACGGCAGACGAGGGGCTGGACGCAGACTTCTGCCTTATAGCAAGAGGAGACTCTATGACGGGCGCACGCATATACGACGGCGACCTGGTTTTCATACGCGCTCAGGACTCGGTTGACAACGGAGAGATTGCGGCAGTTATTATTGACGACGAGGCAACGCTCAAGCGCGTTTACTTCTACCCCGACCGTGCAAAGCTCATATTAACTCCCGAAAATCCAAAGTACGAGCCTCTCGTTTTCGTTAACGACGAGCTCAACTCGATAAAGATTCTCGGCAAGGCAGTTGCCTTCCAGAGTCGGATAATGTAACTTTATCTTTACAAATCGGACGAAAAATAATATTTTTTCGAAAGGACGCATAATGAAAATCAAATTGCTTGGAAGCGAAAGTTCGGCTCTTTACGACGGTCTTCGGATTTTAAGCTGTGAGCTCGGGGTGGAGCTCTGTGACGGGGGCGAGGACTTAAAGGTTCTTGCAGAGCCCTCGCGTGAAGGGAAAAACGGCTTCTCACAAGAGAGTGGAGAAGCTCGGATATCTTACACGAGTGTGGCAGGATTTTTCCGTGCTCTTTCCCGTCTTCTTGACGGAATACGTGCAGGCGCGACCTCTCTTTCCGACTACGAGAGCCCGGTATTCAAGACGGTGGGTGCGATGGTGGATATGTCGCGAAACGGCGCGATGAACGTTTACGGTGTAAAGGCGATGTTACGCAAGATGGCGATAATGGGTATGAACACCTATATGCTTTACACCGAGGATAACTACGAGATAGACGGCTACCCGTATTTCGGACATCTGCGCGGAAAATATACCAAGGCGGAAATAAAGGAGCTCGACGCATACGCCCGTGCTCTCGGAATAGAGCTTATCCCCTGCATACAAACGAGCGGACACCTGGCAACGCATCTTCGTTGGGGTGCGGCGGCGCCCTACAAGGACACCGCGAGCACGCTGCTCTCGGGAGAGGAAAAGACCTACGAGCTTATACACGCGATGATGAGAAGCGTTTCGGAGTGCTTCACGACGAGAAGAATACATATAGGAATGGACGAGGCGCGCGACCTCGGCTCGGGAAAATATCTTGAGAAAAACGGATACAGACCGAGAAGTGAGATATTTCTTGACCACCTTGCAAGGGTGCGCGAGATTGTAAAATCCTACGGCTTTGAGGCTATGATGTGGAGCGATATGTTCTTCCGTCTTGCCGCAGGCGGAAAAATCCCGGGTTACAGAGACTACGACCTGCGCGTCGAGCTCACGCCCGAAATTTCAAAGAAGGTTCCGAAGGACGTCACTCAGGTCTTCTGGGACTATTATCACGAGGACAAGGACTTTTATCTCAAAAACATCGACAAGCATAGAGAATTTATCTCGGAAAACATCATATTTGCAGGCGGCGTTTACCTCTGGTGCGGCCACTGTCCTCTTTTCGAGCTGACACGCAGGTATTCTATCCCCGCGCTCTATGCGGCAAAGGAGAAGGCTGTCTCGGAGGTACTCGCAACGGTATGGCTCAGCGGCTCCGAGGGTATGCACATTCTCTCCTTGCCCGGGCTTGCGATGTACGCAGACTTTGCGTATCGCGGCGAGTATAGCGAGGACGGTGTGAAGGAAACCTTCCGTATAGCAACGGGCGACGATATTTCCGAGGTGGAAAAGCTCGGGCTTCCCGAACACCCCGACGGTGGTCTTTTCTCCCTTTCGAGAGGTCTTACCTACAACGACCCTCTTATGGGCAACGCGGATATAAACTACAACACACTTCCCCTCCCCGAATATTACGAAAAGACTACCAAGACAATTGAGGCTGCAAAAATCACCTCTCCCCTCTTTAAAGGACCCCACGCATCGGTGCTTGCGCTATCGAATCTTCTCACCCTGAAGGCGAACTTCGGCATCAGGCTAAAGCGCGCGTACGACGAGGGTGACACGGAAACGCTTTCAAAAATGAAGGACGAGTGCGACGAGATAATCGGGCGCATAGAAGTCCTGCGTAAGGCGCACCGCGCGGTGTGGAGCGAGTATTGCAAGCCCGAGGGCTGGGAGGTGCACGACATTCGCTACGGCGGTCTTGTCTCGAGATTTGATACGGTGAAATACCGTCTTGAGAATTATCTGGAGGGGCGCGCCGACAGAATAGGCGAGCTCGAGGCAGAGCGCCTTGCGGTGGATTCAAAGCCCGAGAATATCGGCAAATTCACCGATGCTTATACGGGAATGAAATATATTGATTACGCAACGGTAAACATACTCTGAGAGGGGAAGAAAAATGATTTACACAAAGGAAATAGAAACGAGAGAGAGCTACGACACGGTTGTCCTCGGCGGCGGTTTATCGGGATTTTCGGCAGCGTACGCTGCGGCGCGCGAGGGATTAAGAGTTATACTTATCGAGCGCGGATTTGAGCTTGGCGGTGTTGCTACTCAGGCACTTGTAAACCACATACTCGGAGTGCGTGCGCTCGAGGACGGAGTGCTCTACACCTGCGTCGGAGATATATTCGATATACTCGAAAAGAGGCTTCTTAGCGAGGGGGCGGCGGTTGACGTAAGACCTCTCGACCTCACTCTGCACCCTCACGGCTGGTACACCAGCCTCGGCACGGGTCTTATTTTCGACTGTGAAAAAATGAAGCTTTTGCTCGAGACAATGCTCGAGGAGCTCGGGGTGAAAATCCTGTACGGCACCCACCTTGTCGACCTCGTGAAGGAAGGCGAAAAAATCAAGTGCGCACTCGTACACAACAAATCCGGCTTCTACGCGATAGAGGGAAAATACTTTGTAGACACTACGGGCGATGCAGATGCCTGCCGTCTCGCAGGCTGTCCTGCCGAAAAGGGCGACGAGGAAGGCGGAATGTCTGCTGCATCTCTCGAGATGCACGTCGAGGGAGTTGACGACGAGAAGCTTTTCTCCTATATGAAAAAGACGGGCGACGTAAGGTTTAAGGCTATAATAAAGAAGCTCGTTGACTCGGGCGAGTGGAAATT
>JAZOMD010000086.1:0-2657 GCA_045653745.1 Eubacteriales bacterium
TGCAAGAGTAGACGTTATCAGACTCGCGCGCAAGGAGTACGCGGCACCTCTTATAATAGAGGTTGCAGGCTATAACTGCAATAGCTACGCCGCTGTAAAGCAGGAGAGCTATATCGCCGCGGAAATATGGCAAAACGGCAAGGCGGTAGCCTTTACGGGCAGAGATTTCAAGGCATACAGAGTAGCATCAAGAATGCAAAAGACTACCTGCTACTCGGGACAAAGACACTTCAGCGAGGTGTGGAATCTCACGCTTCCCGACGAGCCCTGCGAGGTCGAAGAAGTTGCAGGCGAGATAACCTATCTCGAACGCAGAGCTCCCCTGCCAAGCATCACAAGAACCTCTATAAACGCGGCTTTTTGCAAATCAAAGTTTACATATCCGAACGGTTTTGACGAAAAATTCATAGATGAGACCTCGATGGCGGTCAACAAAAAGGGCTTCCCCTTCGAGGAAATTGTCACTCTGCCTATGGCGAGGGTGGCACAGATGGACTATGAGATAAAGAAAGGCGCTGCCGACGTTTCCGGAGTGATAAACGAGGGCGAACTTCTCGCCTTTGAATGCAAAAATAACTCCTCGGGGATATTCCGCCTCGACTTTATTGCAAGCGAGGGAGCGCGGATTATAATCGCCTTTGACGAGAGGCTCGAGGACGGAAAATTCCCCTTCAAGCTTATAACCTCAAACGTTATCGAACTTACCGCTTCGGGGCACAACTGCTTTGAGAACTTCGAAATCTACGGCTTCAAATACTTCGCCGTCTTCGTTATAAGCGGAAGTGTTGAGCTCTTGAAGGTGGAGAAGGTTGACATCAAGCACTCGCCGAGCAATCTCCCCCGTCTCAACACCGACGACGAGGAGCTGCTTACTATATACGAAGCCGCGCTTGAGAGTTTCCGCTGCAACACGCTCGGCATATTAACCGACTGCCCAACAAGAGAGCGCGCAGGCTGGCTCGGCGACAGCTACTATATTGCCGCCGCATCATATGCTCTTACGAAAAGCACGCTTGTCGAGGAAGACTTTATCGAAAACTTCTTAAAGCACGGGTGCAAGACTATCCCCGAGGGTATGCTCCCTATGTGCTACCCTGCCGAGCACCCTGTCGGCACATTTATTCCGCAGTATTCGATGTGGTTTGTGCTTCAGCTTTACGAGTTCTATAAAAGAAAGCCCGACGCCGACAAGGGCGAGGCGCGAGCGACGGTTATGGGTGTCCTGGATTATTTTGCGCGCTTTGAAAACGAGCACGGACTTCTCGAGGATCTTCCCGGTTGGAACTTCGTTGAATGGTCGAAGGCCAACAAATGGTGCAAGGGTGTCAACTTCCCTACTAATATGCTCTACGCAAGAATGCTCGAGGCTGTCTATGAGATGTACGGCGATGCTTCCCTCTCCGAAAAATGCGAGGCTATCAGGCGCACGGTGCGCGAGCTTTCCTTTGACGGCAAGTTCTTTCGAGACCAAGCGCTGCGTGATGAAAACGGAGCTCTCAGGCTCACGGAGAACATCTCCGAGACCTGTCAGTACTACGCCTTCCGCTACGGTACGGCGAAAGAGGAAGACTATCCCGCGCTCGTCGATACGCTCATTAACGAGTTCGGCCCCGATATAGACAATTATCCAAGTATTGAAAAATCAAACGCCTGGATGGGAATAATATTCAAGCTCGAGCTTCTCCTCAAATGGGGAAGACACGACTTGCTCGTCGAGCACGTAAAGGGATATTTCCTCACAATGGCGAATATGACGGGAACGCTCTGGGAGCACAAGACGGTTGCGGCAAGCCTTGTGCACGGTTTCCCCTCGTACGTCGCAAAGCTCCTGCTTGACGTGTTCAACAAGGAGTAAAAGCTTATAAATAGAAAAATGCGCTTTCGTCGAAAGCGCATTTCTTTATTTGAAAAATTACCAATAGAGTCTCCACTGGGGGTCAAGCATTCTGTGGAGCGCTTCCATATAGAAGTAGCAGCCCCAGGTATTCATCTCGTCAACGCCGACCTTATGAGGCTTGGAATAAACGGCGTGAAGAAGGAGTCCGTTCGACTCGGGGATATCCTTGGTAAGATATCCGTCGATAAGAGAGTTCATAATTCTCTTGCAAGCGTTTACGTAGATGGCTCTCTGGGGGTCGGAGTCCTCCATATACTTGATTGCCTCGAGCATACCGCAAAGTGCGATAGCCGCCGCAGAGGAGTCACGAGGCTCGTCGTCGCCGTCCTTAAAGCAGAGGTCCCAGAAAGGAACGTAGTCCTCGGGGAGATTACTCAGGAAGTAGTTCGCGGTAGCCTTAAAGAGCTTAAGCGCCTTCTCGTCCTTCTTGTATATGTAGGTAAGCATAGGACCGTAGATACCCCACGCCTGACCTCTCGACCAAGCCGAATCCTCGTAAGCGCCCTGGTGCTGCGAGCCGCGAAGGGGGGTGTGCTTATCCACGTCAAAGTAGTAGGTGTGGTAGGTCGAGGCGTCCTCGCGCACGATAACGTCAGCGGTGGTCTTAAAGTGGTTATACGCCTTTTCCTCAAAGCTCTTGTCGCCCGTAACCTCTGCCGCCCAGTAAAGGAGCGGAACGTTAAGAAGACAGTCGATTATAAGGCGATAGGAGTTAGGGTCGCCGACGTTGCCCCACGCCTGAATGAACTTACCCTTCTCG
>JAZOMD010000087.1:0-14085 GCA_045653745.1 Eubacteriales bacterium
GGATTTTGTACACTCGAATTTACATTTTCGAGCATTTTAAGCGTTTTAACGGCAGCGCTATATCTGCTTGGGTTTTGTTTTTTGTATGTACGGCTCACACCGTTTTTTTGCCATTTGTAAATTTTGTTTATACTTTTTCCCGTAGGGGTTGAAAGCTGGCACGGTCTTTGATATAATGTTTGGTAGAATATTTCTTGTCGGCAAAGAATGAGCCGACGGTAAAATACGCCGCTGCACGCGGCGAGCAAAAAGAGGTCCTAAGATGGAAGAAAAGCAGAAAAAATACGAGGGCGACGTTAAGATTCAAGTCCCCGTTTCAAAGAAGCTCGAGAACTTCTGGTATCACTACAAGTGGCACTCGATTACCGTTCTCGTGGTAATTTTCATCGGTGTTTTGCTGATAGCGCAGATGTGCAGCCGCACGAGCTTTGACTCGCACATACTCTACGCAGGCTACCACGAGATAAAGAAGACGAGCTCGGACGGCGACACCGCACCCTATGCAAAAATTCTCGGCGAGCTCGAGTCGCTTGCGAGCGACGTTGACGGTGACGGCGAAGCAAACGTCAACTTCTTAAACCTTTTCGTTATCAACGAACAAGAGGCCGGCAAGCTGCTCGCAGACAACCGCGACTTCGAGGTTAACGAAACGCTCGTGCGCGAGGACACGTCGGTCTTCAACCACGATATAGTTTACGGCGACTACTATCTCTGCTTCCTCTCCGAGAGGCTCTATCTCGAGTACGAGGCGCGCTACGAGGGAAAGCTGTTTTCTGATCTTTCAAAATACACCGAGGGTCTTGAGTGCGAATTTGCCTCGGACGCCAAGACGGGAATTTATCTCGGCTCGCTCGATATTTATGAAAAGCCCGCTATCTCCGAGCTCCCCGATGATACCGTGGTCGTGCTTCGTCGCATAAGCGAGTTTGCAGGCTCGGTAAACAAAAAATCAAACCAAAAGAAATTCGCTATGGGCGAGACTATGCTGAGGAACATTCTTGCATACGATGCCCCCACTTCAAGCGAAAACGAATAACGAGCTCATAATTTGCCATAGGCAACCATAACTCACAACTTGCCGTAGGCAATCATAACTCATAACTTGCCGCAGGCAATCATAACTCAATCTCCGCCCCGTCGCGTGCGACGTGGGCGGTTTTCTTTCGGGCGCGAGGGTGTTATTTTTAAAAAACGCAAAAAAGTTTTAAAAATGCGCTAATAGCACTCGACAAACGGAAAAGTTTGTGCTATAATAGTAATATTATTTTTTATACACGCAGTATTATTTAGAAAAATCGGAGCAAAAAACTATGCCTATTACAGACTTTCTCGAAAGAAATGCGAAGATTTACCCAAGCGACGTAGCACTCGTTGAGATAAATCCCGAAAAGCAGCCGTCGGGCAATATGACCTGGCGCGAATACAGCCTTATTGAGACGGGAGCAGAGGCCGACAAGTACCGCCGCGAGATAACCTGGCGCGACTTCGACATCAAGGCGAACCGCTTTGCCAACCTTCTTTTCACAAGAGGAATAAAGAAGGGCGACAAGGTCGCTATCCTTCTTATGAACTGCCTCGAGTGGCTTCCCATATATTTCGGTATACTCAAGACGGGCGCGCTCGTTGTTCCTATGAACTACCGATACTCCTCCTCGGAGATAAAATACTGCCTCGACCTTGCTGACGTGCGTATGCTCGTCTTCGGTCCCGAGTTCGTTGAGAGAATTAACGCGATAAAGGACGATATGGGCGAGGTGGACAATCTTTTCTTCGTCGGAAAGAAGTCCGAGACCCCCGACTTCTCTGACAACTATGCAGAGATGACCTATTACTGCTCGTCCACCGTGCCTCCTGTCGAGCTTTCCGACGAGGACGACGCGGCCATATACTTTTCCTCGGGCACGACGGGCTTCCCGAAGGCAATTCTCCACAGCCACAAGGCTCTTGTCACCGCCTGCTACACCGAGCAGAAGCACCACTCGCAGTCCAAGGAAGACGTCTTCCTCTGCATCCCCCCTCTCTACCATACGGGTGCGAAGATGCACTGGTTCGGCTCGCTGGTGGTCGGAAGCCGTGCTGTGCTTCTCAGAGGCGTGAAGCCCGAGTGGGTGCTCGAGACCGTCTCCGACGAGAAGGCTACCATCGTATGGCTTCTCGTTCCGTGGGTTCAGGATATGCTCGACTCCATCGACAGAGGCGATATTTCCATCGAGGGTCTTGAACTCTCGCAGTGGCGTCTTATGCATATGGGCGCACAGCCCGTTCCGCCCTCTCTTATCAAGAGATGGAAAAAGCTTTTCCCCACTCACGAGTATGACACCAACTACGGTCTCTCCGAGTCGATAGGCCCCGGCTGCGTTCACCTCGGCGTTGAGAATATACATAAGGTAGGCGCAATAGGTAAGGCCGGCTACCTCTGGCAAACCGCGATAATCGCCGAGGACGGCACCCCCGTTAAGAAGGGCGAGGTCGGCGAGCTTGCCGTTAAGGGTGACGGCGTTATGAAGTGCTATTACAAGAACCCCGAGGCTACCGCGGAAATTCTTAAGGACGGCTGGCTCCTCACGGGTGATATGGCGAAGGAAGACGAGGACGGCTTTATCTACCTCGTTGACCGTAAGAAGGACGTTATTATTTCGGGCGGCGAGAACCTCTACCCCGTACAGATAGAGGACCACTTAAGAGCTCACTCTGCTATAAAGGACGTTGCGGTTATCGGTCTTCCCGACAAGCGACTTGGCGAGATAGCGGCAGCCATTATAGAAGTCAAAGAGGGGGCATCTCTTACCGAGGAGGAGGTAAACGAATTCTGCCTCGAGCTCCCGAAGTACAAGCGCCCGAGAAAAATCATCTTTGCTGACATACCGAGAAATCCCACCGGCAAGATAGAGAAGCCGAAGCTTCGTAACATCTACTGCGGCGGAAGTCTTGTTGAGGCTCAGATTTCCGGCTAAGGAGAAAAAAATGAATACCACGCAAATACTCACCACCATACTCGTCGTACTGTTTTTCGCTTTTATGATTGCGGTAGGATTTTACTGCCGCCAAAGGTCGAGCGACGTTGACGGCTTTGTGCTCGGCGGAAGAAGCGTCGGCCCCTGGCTCACAGCCTTCGCCTTCGGCACCTCATACTTCTCTGCCGTTATCTTCGTCGGCTACGCCGGACAGTTCGGCTGGAATTTCGGAATAGCATCTACCTGGATAGGCCTCGGAAACGCCTTTATCGGCTCGCTTCTTGCCTGGAATCTTCTCGGCAGAAGGACAAGGCTTATGACACAGCACATCGACTCACGCACAATGCCCGACTTCTTCGAGAAAAGATACGGCTCGCGTGGGCTGAAGATTGCGGCGTCGGTCATAGTTTTCATCTTCCTTATTCCCTACACCGCCTCGCTCTACAACGGTCTTTCGAGCCTCTTTGCCATGTCCTTTGCAATTCCCTATTGGGTATGTATACTCGTCATGGCGGCTCTTACCGGTCTTTACATAATATTCGTCGGATATATGGCTACGGCTATAAACGACTTCGTTCAGGGAATTATAATGATCGTCGGCATAACCGCCGTCGTGCTTGCCGTACTTAACCAAAACGGTGGGCTTATGGAATCAATCCGCCTGCTTGCCACCACGGAAAACGGCGGCTGGGAGTACGCCTCCTTCTTCGGACCCGACCCCATATCCCTCCTTATGGTTGTGCTCCTTACCTCTCTCGGTACGTGGGGACTTCCGCAGATGGTCGGCAAGTTCTACTCCATCAAAAACGAGTCGATGATTAAAACAGGCACTCTTATATCCACCCTTTTCGCTCTCGTCGTAGCCGGCGGCTGCTATTTCCTCGGCGGCTTCGGCAGGCTCTTTGTGTCGGGCGATGAGGTTGCAAGGAGCGGCTTTGACTCCATCATTCCTACAATGATTTCGGGACTCCCTCCCCTTATCGTAGCAGTCGTTATAGTTCTCGTGCTCGCGGCGTCTATGTCGACTCTTTCCTCGCTCGTTCTCACTTCGGCGTCCACCCTGACGCTCGATATCATAGTTCCCTTTATGAAAAAGCCGAGCGAAAAGAAGAAGCTTCTTATACTGAGAGCTCTCATAGTATTCTTTATCGCGGTTTCCGCGGCTATCGCTATACTCAAGGATAGCATCTGGCGCGACTTCGTATTTATCGCACAGATGATGGGCGTATCCTGGGGCGCTCTCGCCGGTGCGTTCCTTGCTCCCTTCCTCTTCGGTCTCTACTCGAAGCGCGCGTCAAGACCTGCCGTGTGGGCTTCCTTTGCCTACGGCATCTCGGTTATGCTCATCTCGCTTCTCTCCTCTCTCGGAGTCTTCACCTTCAGTGGCGGTTTTCTCGGCTTCGTCTTCAAGAATTCTCTTTATTCGGGAGTTTTTGCAATGCTCGGCGGCCTTGTAATTATGCCGACGGTAAGTCTCTTCACAAAGAAGCACGCGCCCGAGGGTGCTGAGGAAATCTTCTCCTGTTACAACGCAAGGGTTACCGTTCCTGCGCTTAACGCGCTCGACGGAAGCTCTCCTGACAATCAATAAAATCTAAACGGACGGTAAACAAAAATGAAAAAGCTTATGTTAGGAAACGAAGCCGTTGCAAGAGGCTTCCTTGAGGCAGGCTGTAAGGTAGTTTCGAGCTACCCCGGCACTCCCTCGACGGAAATCACCGAGTACGCGGCAAAATACGATGAAATTTACTGTGAATGGGCCCCCAACGAGAAGGTTGCCGCAGAGGTTGCCTTCGGTGCGTCGCTCGGCGGTGCGAGAAGTGCTTGCTGTATGAAGCACGTCGGACTTAACGTTGCGGCAGACCCTCTGTTCACGCTTTCTTATACCGGTGTAAACGGCGGTCTTGTAATCTGCGTTGCAGACGACCCCGGTATGCACTCATCTCAGAACGAGCAGGACTCCCGTCACTACGCAGAGGCGGCAAAGATTCCTATGCTCGAGCCCTCCGACTCCAGAGAGGCGAAGGATTTTGCAAAGCTCGCCTTCTCCCTCTCCGAAAAATACGATACCCCCGTGCTTCTTCGTATGTGCACGAGAATTGCGCACTCCCAGTGCTCGGTTGAGCTCTGCGAGCCCGAAAAGGTCGAGGTCCGCGAGTACGTAAAGAACCCCGCAAAATACATAATGGCTCCTGCGAACGCTATTCGCCGCCACCCCTTTGTTGAAAAGAGAACCGAGGAGCTCGTTGCTCTTGCGGAAAGCTCTGAGCTCAACCGCGCGGAGTACAGCGACAATTCCGAACTCGGTATTATCACCTCGGGTACCTCATATCAGTACGTTAAGGAAATTTTCGGTGACTCGGTATCCGTTCTCAAGCTCGGTCTCGTATATCCCCTTCCCGTAAATCTTATAAAGGAATTTGCCGCGAAGGTAAAAAGGCTCGTCGTTATCGAGGAGCTCGACCCGTTTATCGAAAATCACTGCAAGGCGCTCGGTCTTCGGGTTGAAGGAAAGTCGCTTTTCCCCATCTGCGGCGAGCTCTCGCAGGGACTTATCGCGAAGGCTCTCGGACTTCCCGAGAACAAGTACACCGCCTCCGAGGATATAATCCCCGTCCGTCCTCCCGTTATGTGCGCAGGCTGTCCTCACAGAGGTCTTTTCTACGTGCTTGCAAAGAAGAAGCTCACCGTGCTCGGCGACATCGGCTGCTATACTCTCGGCTCTGCCGCCCCCCTCTCGGCTATCGACTCGGTGCTCTGTATGGGTGCGTCGGTTTCGGGAATCCACGGCTTTAACAAGGCTCGCGGCAAGGACGCAGAGAAGCGTACCGTTGCGGTTATCGGTGACTCGACCTTTATGCACTCGGGTATGACCGGACTTGCAAATATCGCTTATAACAACACCTCGTCGACCGTTATCATCGTTGGCAACTCCATTACGGGTATGACCGGACACCAGCACAACCCCACCACGGGTTACAGCATCAAGGGCGACCCTGCAACGAAAATCGACCTCGAGGCTCTCTGCCGCGCACTCGGCTTTAGCAGCGTGCGCGTGGTTGACCCCGGCGACCTCAAGGCTACCGAGGCTGTAATCACCGAGGAGATAAACAAGGACGAGCCCTCGGTTATCATTTCGAGACGCCCCTGCGCACTCCTTAAGTCGGTTAAGGCAAAGCCTGCGCTCAAGGTTGACACCGAGAAGTGCCGTAGCTGCAAGGCTTGTATGAAGATAGGCTGTCCTGCAATAAGCATGAAGGACGGCAAGGCGAAAATAGACGCGACGCTGTGCGTTGGCTGCGACCTTTGCAAGCAGCTTTGCGCGTTTGATGCAATTGGAGGTGAGGGCTGATGACTAAGAATATTATGATTGTCGGAGTTGGCGGTCAGGGCTCACTCCTTGCGAGCAAGCTGCTCGGTAGACTCCTCGTTAACGAGGGCTATGACGTAAAGGTTTCCGAGGTTCACGGTATGAGCCAGAGAGGCGGAAGCGTCGTTACCTACGTTCGCTACGGCGAGAAGGTTTATTCCCCTATAATCGACAAGGGCGAGGCGGACTTTATAGTTTCCTTCGAGATGCTCGAGGCGGCAAGATACGCAGAATATCTGCGCGAGGGCGGCAAGATAATTGTAAACACCCAGAAGATAGACCCTATGCCCGTCGTTATCGGCGCTATGGAATACCCCGGGGCGGCACTTGAAAACCTTATGGCAAAGGGCTTTCTGATAGACGCTATCGACGCGCTCGCTCCCGCTATGGAGGCAGGCTCTCCGAAGGCGGTTAACATCGTTCTTATGGGCAGACTCTCAAAGAGCCTTCCCATCTCCGAAGAGGCGTGGCTCTCTGCTATCGCCGAGACGGTTGCACCCAAATTCGTCGAGATGAACAAGAAGGCATTCCTTCTCGGACGCGGCGAAAAGTAAAGTTTCATTTGCATTTTTTGTTTGATTATAGAGAAAGGCACTCCTATGGCAAAGAGAAAATATTTTCAAGAAGAAATAGAAACGATGCCTGTCGAGAAAATCAAGGCTATACAGTCCGAGAAGCTCGTAAAGCAGGTAAAGCACGTATATGAGCACGTTCCGTACTACCGCGACCTTATGGATAAGAAGGGTGTCACCCCCGACGATATTCACGGTATAGAGGACCTCCATAAGCTTCCGTTTATAGAAAAATCCGACCTGCGCGATACCTACCCTTACGGTATGCTCGCAGTACCGCTCTCCGAGTGTGCGCGTATTCACTCCACCTCGGGAACGACGGGCAGGCGCGTTATCGCCTACTATACGCAAAACGATATAAATCTTTGGGACGACTGCTGTGCAAGAGCACTTATCGCGGCAGGCGCTGACAAGGAAGACATCGTTCAGGTAGCATACGGCTACGGTCTTTTCACAGGCGGCTTCGGTCTTAACGGTGGCTCGCAGAAGGTGGGCTCTCTCACCATTCCGATGTCCTCGGGAAGCACCGAGAGACAGATACAGTTTATGATAGACCTAAAGTCTACCGTCCTCTGCTGCACTCCCTCCTACGTCGCATATCTTGCGGAGTCCTTGAAGGAGATGGACTATAACTCCGACACTATTCCCCTTAAGGCAGGTATATTCGGTGCGGAGCCCTGGACCGAGGAGATGAGAAAAAGCATTGAGACATCTCTTGGAATAAAGGCTTTCGACATCTACGGTCTTACCGAGATTACAGGCCCCGGCGTTGCCTTCGAGTGCTCCGAGCAGAAGGGTATGCACGTCAACGAGGACCACTTCCTTGCGGAAATCATAGACCCGAACACCGGTGAGCCTCTGCCCGAGGGCGAGAAGGGCGAGCTGGTATTCACCTGCCTTGACAAAGAGGCGTTCCCCCTTCTCCGTTACCGCACAAGAGATATTTGCGTGCTTTCAAGAAAGCCCTGCTCCTGCGGAAGAACGCATATCCGTATGGCGAAGCCTATGGGCAGAAGCGACGATATGATGATTATAAGAGGCGTCAACGTATTCCCCTCTCAGATAGAGTCCGTTCTTATAAAGGAAGGCTTCTCCGAGAACTATCAGATAAAGCTCGGACGCGTCAATAACAGCGACACCTTCGACGTATACGTAGAGCTTCCCCCCGAGCAGTTTGACGACTCGGTCAAGACCATCACCGCAAAGGAAAAATCTCTTTCCGCGGCGATGCGTGCTATGCTCGGCATAGGCCCGACCGTTCACCTCGTTCCCCCCAAGACCATAGCAAGAAGCGAGGGCAAGGCGGTGCGCGTTATCGACGAGAGAAAATTACACGATTAAGGGAAAGGGCGGTTATTAACAATGGCAATAAAGCAGTTATCAGTATTCGTAGAAAACAAGAAGGGCTCGCTCCACGAGATTACCGACGTTCTTGCTAAAAACAACGTCGACCTTCGTTCTATGTGCGTTGCCGACACTCACGATTTCGGTATAGTTCGCATTATCACCGCAGAGCCCGAGCGCGCGATGTCTATTCTCCACGCCGAGGGTCACGCGGCAAACGTGCGCGAGGTTGTTGCCTTTGCCGTTCCGGACGTTCCCGGCGGACTTGCAACGGTTCTTAATCTCCTTGAAAACAGAGGAATAAATATCGAGTATCTCTACGCACTCGTTACCAAAACGCTCGGAAAGGCGTACACCGTTATGCGTACCGACGACACCGAGCACACCGAACAAATCCTCAAAAGAGAGGGCATTGAGCTTCTCGACGAGGAAGGTATCTAAAAGAAATAACAGAGCCTAAATCCTCTCCGTACGAGGGTTTAGGCTCTAGAAAACGCAGGAAAATTTGATGTACTACGGCTACAAAATAAGCGACTTTACGGCGGCTCTTGCAGAAAGAGCGGAGAAAGACTGCGCACCCGTGTTCAAAAAAATCGAGGAAAACGCGCTTCTCTCTTCCGCGAAGGTGCTCTCTGCATTCCAAGAGGAGAGAGTTTCCACCGCCGACTTTATAGAAATCACAGGCTACGGCTACACCGACTCGGGCAGAGACAAGCTTGAGGCGGTATACGCGAGAGTTTTCGGCGCTGAGGACGCGCTCGTGAGACCTCAGCTGATGTCGGGAACGCACGCGCTTGCGGTGACTCTCGGCGGTCTTCTCAAATACGGAGAAACTCTCGTCTACGTATCGGGAGAGCCGTACGACACCTTGAGGAGCGTTATCGGCACGGCAGGAGAGAGCAGAAACTCTCTTATCAAGTGCGGCGTAAAATACGAGGAGATAGACCTTATAGGCGACGACTTCGACCTTGTGGCAATAAGAGAGCGCCTCGCTAAGGGTGACGTGCGCGTTGCGGCGATACAGAGAAGCCGCGGCTACGCACAGAGAAAGAGCCTTACCATAGACAAAATCGCCGAGGCTATCCGCGTTATAAAAGAGGTCTCGCCTGAGACGGTGGTTATGGTTGACAACTGCTACGGCGAGTTCACCGAGGACAGAGAGCCCACCGACGTCGGTGCAGACGTTTTCGTCGGCTCGATGATGAAGAATCTCGGCGCAGGCTTTGCCGTCAGCGGCGGCTACTGTGTCGGAAAAAAAGAGGTTATCGCGGATATTTCCGAGAGGCTCACCGCACCCTGCGTAGGCAAGGACCTCGGCGCAAACTTCAACCAGCTCGCGTCCTTTTACAAGGGCTTCTTTATGGCGCCTGCGGCGGTTGCGTCTACGCTAAAGTCGATGGCGTTTGCGGCAAGGCTGCTCGAGCTCGCAGGATTTGCCGAGGTTGACCCGAAGTATGACGTGAAGCGCACAGACATCGTGCAGACTATGAACCTGCACTCGGCAGACAAGCTTATAAAATTCTGCAAGGGCATTCAGATGGGCTCGCCCGTCGAGGCATACTGTATTCCCGAGCCCGGCGAGATGCCCGGCTACCCCCACCCCGAGATTATGGCGGCAGGCACCTTCGTTACGGGAGCGACAAACGAGCTCTCCTGTGACGGACCTCTCTGCGAGCCCTACACCGCCTATATGCAGGGCGGTCTCACCTACGAATACGGCAAGCTCGGCGTTATGAGGGCGCTCGACGAAATGCTTGACCTCTCGGAAAATATATGAAGACCTGTTATATAGTCGGCGCGGGCGAGCTCTACGGCTCGTTTGTAAAAAAGGACGGCGACCTCGTTATTGCGGCGGACGGCGGCTACAACGCGCTTATGAAAATGAATATCACCCCCGACCTGCTTATCGGAGATATGGACTCTATAAAGGCAGACGCAAAGACGGTTGAGAGACTCGTCTTCCCGACGAGAAAGGACGAGACGGATTCCTTCCTCGCCTACCGCGAGGGTGTCAAAAGAGGCTACACCGACTTTGCTCTTTACGGCTGCGTCGGTGGGCGTGAAGACCACACTTTTGCTAACTATTCTTTACTTATCTATGCAAAAAAGCAGGGTCATACGGTAAGACTTGTCGGAAACGGCTACGAAACGTTTGCGCTTTTCTCCGAGACTAAAGAGATATGCGGTGTGGTCGGAGACTACATTTCCTTCTTCGCCTTCGGAGGTGAATGCAAGGGGGTAACTCTCAAAGGATTTGAATATCCGCTTGACGGATATACCCTCTCGCCGGACTTCCCACTCGGGGTGTCGAATAAATTTGCAAGCGAGTGCGCGACGGTTACGGTGAAGGACGGAGCGCTCCTCGTAATGAAGGAAACGAAAAATCAGCATTTGAATTAGCCGAAAGTTTTTTCGAAAAACCTATTGACAAACCGACGGCACTGTGCTATAATGCTTCACGAACCGAACAGAATACATCAGGGGTGCTTTTTTGCTGAGATGGCTTTTTGCCAAACCCTTTAACCTGATACGGATAATGCCGTCGTAGGGAGATTATATTTGGGCTGATGCCGAAATTCTACCGCACGGATGTTTTCCTGTGCGGTATTTTTATTTCAAGGAGGAATTTTTATGAATTCCAAAAAACGGGTTTTAGCCCTCACCGAGTGCAGCATTATGATTGCACTCTCAACCGTCCTCAGCGTGCTGAAAATTTTCGAGATGCCTTACGGTGGCTCGATTACGCTCGCCTCAATGCTGCCGATTGTAATAATTGCGTATCGTCACGGTGCGAAGTACGGACTTGCAAGCGCAGGAGTTTCCTCACTTATACAGATGCTCCTCGGGCTTAAAAACTTTTCTTACTTCACTTCGCCTGCGTCCTTTATTGCGCTCGCGGTATTCGATTACATACTCGCGTTCCTCGTATTCGGTCTTGCGGGAATATTCAGAAAATCGGTAAAAAAGCAGAGCCTTTCCATGATGACGGGCGCACTTCTTGCAAGCGTGCTCCGCTACGTCTGCCACGTTATCTCGGGCGCAACCGTATGGGCAGGACTTTCCATTCCCACCGAGGCAGCACTCCTCTACTCCTTCAGTTACAACGCGACCTATATGCTCCCGGAAACGCTGATACTTATCCTGACGGCTGTATATCTTTCTTCCGCTCTTGATTTCAAGACCGAAGTTCCCACGAGAATAAAGCGTATAACAGGCGACACGGCAAGCTACGTTCTCGTTTTCTCGGCAGCGACTGTTATCCTCGGCGCACTTATCGCCGACGTCGTGCTTGTTTTCTCGAAGCTCCAGAGCTTTGACGGAGAATTTATTATACACGGACTCGCCTCTGTAAATTGGCTCGCGGTGCTCATAGTCAGCGCCTGTGCAGCAGCAATCTCCGCGATTCTCTTTTTCGTTGCAAAAAGAAGGGCAAGCTCTGTCTCCGCCTGATAAAAAGCTCCACAAAAAAAGCACCGATTCTCCGTCGAATCGGTGCTTTTTTCATTTTACTGCGTATTGACTTCCTGCGTGGTCTGCCTCTTTGATTTCGTCCTTCTGCGGCGAGAGGTCTTCTTCCTGATGCTGCTGCGCGAGAGCCCGTCGCGGAACTCGGCGAGTGCTGCCTCGTCTGCGAGTCTCAGGGTGCGTCTTGCGCGCCACGTCTCGTTAAAATTACGGTGGAGCTTAAGCGAAAGGAGCATATCTCCGTCCTTATGGCAATTATAATGAAGGGTGTACTTCTGCCCTTTGGAATGAAGCGTTTTGTCAACAGATGTAAGCTTTGATTTACAAATCGGGCATATCGGAGCTGCTACGCAGTCATCTCCGAGGAGCTCTCCTATCGTAACGTATCCGTCTCCGCCTGCATCTGCATCGCCGATAACCGACTCCTCGAGAAACTCGCCTCTGGCGGCGGTGTAGCTCGCGACTCCTGCGTTCACGTCGAGCTTCTGCGCGACGAGGGCGGTGAAATACGCGTCGTTAAGAGCGTCGTGCGCAGGCAGGTGCTGAGGTATCTCAAAATACTCCATAGCGTACTCGAGCGAGCGCTGCTTCGAGCCACCGTCGGTCTGGCGGTTAAAGATAAGCTGAAGGTCGTAGACACTGTCGAGCCACGCGGCGGGAATTCCGTGGACGTTGAAATTTTCCTTAAGCATCGGTATATCGTCAGGGCCCCATGTGAGGAAGGCAAAATCCTTTCCGCACCAGCGCTTAAAGCGCTCTGCCGCCTCGGGCAACGGCGTTCCCATATCCATCTGATCCTGCGTGATACCCGTAAGCTCGGACACGTGGCGATGGAGCTTCTTAAAGTACTTCGGCTTGACTATTATCTGATACGAGCCGCATATATTCAAATTTTTATCAAGCTTTACCGCGCCTATCTGTATAACCTCTCCGCGAAGACGGCAGGAAAGCTGCTTCTGCACGGCGAGAGCCTTTTGCGCGTACGCCTGATTCCATTCGAGATCAAGGCTTATGTAATACATTATTACTTCCTTTTTGATTATTGCATATTCACTCCATATTATTATACCACCCCTATATCAAAAAGTCAATAGAAAAATCCTTGACATTCTCCCCCGTTTAGTGTATAATTACACTGTAGTCTATTCAAAATTAAGGACGATTAAGAAATGGAAAGATTTGAACGCATTCCCGACATTTTTGCCTCTATGGTTTTCAGTGAGGACGTGATGAGAGAGAGACTCCCCAAGGACGTGTACAAATCACTTCTCAACACCATAGCGACGGGCAAGGAAATAGATGCGAGCATAGCCGACGTAGTTGCAGGAGCGATGAAGGACTGGGCTATCGAGCACGGTGCGACCCACTTCACGCATTGGTTTCAGCCCCTTACCGGCGTAACCGCGGAGAAGCACGACGCATTTCTCGCCCCGGTCGGCGGCGGTAAGGCTATAATGGAATTTTCGGGCAAGGAGCTCATCAAGGGCGAGCCCGATGCATCTTCCTTCCCCTCGGGCGGTCTGCGCGCCACCTTTGAGGCGAGAGGCTCCAGCGCGTGGGACCCTGCGTCATACGCTTTTATAAAAGCCGGCTCGCTCTACATACCCACCGCGTTCTGCTCCTACGGCGGCGAGGCACTCGATACGAAGACGCCTCTGCTCCGTTCTATGGACGCAATAAGCGCGGCAGGACTGCGTATCGTAAGGCTCTTTGGAGACGAGACGACCGAGAGAATAGTTACAACCGTTGGTGCTGAGCAGGAATACTTCCTTATAGACGAAAAGGACTTCCTTGCAAGGCGCGACCTCTACTACTGCGGCAGAACGCTCTTTGGCGCGCCTGCTATCAAGGGTCAGGAGCTCGAGGACCATTATTTCGGTGCAATTCCCACTCGCGTCAGCGCGTATATGAAGGAGCTCGACACCGAGCTCTGGAAGCTTGGCATAAGCTCTAAGACCAAGCACAACGAGGCAGCTCCTGCACAGCACGAGCTCGCTCCCATATTCTGCACGACGAACATTGCAGTAGACAACAACCTGCTCACTATGGAGTATATGAAGAAGCTTGCTCCGAAGCACGGTATGGCGTGTCTGCTTGCAGAGAAGCCCTTCGAGGGCATAAACGGCTCGGGTAAGCACAACAACTGGTCGCTCGGCACCGACTCGGGAAAGAACCTTTTGAAGCCCGGCAAGAACCCTGCCGAAAACAAGCAGTTTCTCCTTATCCTTGCGGCTGTTGTACGCGCGGTTGACGAGTATCAGGACCTGCTCCGTATTTCTGCGGCTACCGCAGGCAACGACTGCCGTCTCGGCGGCCACGAGGCACCCCCTGCGATAATCTCCATCTTCCTTGGCGAGGAGCTCGAAGGACTCGTTCATTC
>JAZOMD010000088.1:0-2620 GCA_045653745.1 Eubacteriales bacterium
TCGGGCATCGTCATATAAATGCCGAAGGCATTCTTGTCATTGTTCGCGCTCTTTGCAAAGAGACTGGTCGATGGATACGTCGCGGTATAAACCAAAGGTGTGCCGTCCTCGTATGTATGAGAGACCTCGGGGTCATTCACCGCGAGGAACTGCACGACGGAAAGTCCGGCGACCATATTAGAGAAGGAGTTAAAACCTGAAAGCTTCGAATAAGCAATACTCTTCAAATAGGAATTGCCATACAGATTTCCTGCGTAGAAGCAGTTGTTTGCAAACCAGACGAACTGGTAGGATGTATTATTCTCGTTGATATCTCCTATACGGTAAACCTGACCGTCGGGTCTGATCCAATAGGATGCAGCAACAACGGCATCCTCAACATTCTCAAAGGGAGTTACCTCTCCATCGGTCATTTTGTTGAAAAGAATGTTTGAAACCATCGTCGAAACCGTACGAACCGAGCCGTACATGGAGCCTTCCCAAGCGGTGCCTGCCTCAAACAGATAATTCTGCATCTCAGCATAATCGTTAAGGATTCTGCCGGCGACGAGCTCGTATATCTCGGGGGCTTCATCGTAGCAAGCTATTGCAAATGAGAGGTAATCAACGAGAAGCTGATCCTCTGCTCCATGACCGTAAGCTGCGCCCTGCGCCGTGGGAACCTTGTTCGTTGAGCTGACGTAACAAACTACCTCGAGGTGCATACCGAGAAGGTTTACGCCGCCGGCAACGAGCTGAGCCTTATCCTCTTCGGTCATAAGATCGTAGCACCAGTCGTAAACGCAACCGAGAACGTACATAAGGTGTCCGTAGGTACGGCACCAGTCGCCGACGGTGTGCTTTACGTCTATGGTAAGTATTGCGTTTTTGATTGC
Source organism: Eubacteriales bacterium (assembly GCA_045653745.1). Lineage (GTDB taxonomy): Bacteria > Bacillota > Clostridia > Oscillospirales > CAG-272 > UBA1740. The sequence goes on from JAZOMD010000088.1 coordinate 876, forward strand.
GTAAAGAGCCTCGTAGCCGTAGATCTTCTCGCCCGTCATAGCGTATCTGAACGCCTTTGCCTCAATTCTTGCGGTTGTATCAGCATCGTAGTTATCAGCTTCACTTCCGCTGAGTGCCTTGAATACACCGTCACAGGGAGCATCGGACAGAGCGATATATCTGCTATATGCCTTACTGCTCTCACCCGATTCGATGTTTTCACGAACCTCGTCAATGGAGTTGTCGGTAAAGAGGATACGGGGATGCGCACCGTCCACGGGATGCACGGTAGGCTCTCGGTATTTATTCGCGCTTGTGAAAACAGTGGGGGAATAATCGCCGAAGGAGGGAGTGTTGAAGGATTCAAGCTTATCTTTATACTGTTCTGTCGCTTGCTCCAAGGTCATAATGGTGTTACCGTTATTATCTTCGTACTTGTTCATTTCGTTTTCAAGCTGATTTTTGTCCGACTCGTAGCGGTTTTTATCAGCTTCCGCGGTGAGACGTTCAAGGTATAAGTCGGTAGCATAATAGGAATCCCACATAACCTTATGAACGTCGGAGACTCCGACGGAAACGGCGAAGCTATTATTGCTTTCACAGCTCTTCTTGATATAGTCAAGTGCGTAGACGTATCCGATCTCATCGTCGGCTATAATAACGACCTTTCCGTCCTGCTCCGCGATTACGTAATGGAAATAGGTTGCGGAGGCAAGAGAGGCGAGCTCGTTTGAATGTTTCTCCGAGGCGGCTCTGTTGGTCTTTCCTATGAGAATTTCAAGTCTGTTTTCCGACGAGCCGTCGGTTACGGCGGCACCCGAGAGCTCGGAGAGCCCGTTTGCAAGTCTCTTCGCGTCGTCGGATGCACCGCTTTCCAATACTATCGAATACTCGGTCTCGCCGTTTTCAAAAACAGTGACCGATTTTCCTTTTACTTTACACGAAACGAGAACGAAAAATACGGAGATGATAATGAGAGATAATAATATTTTGTTTTTCATAAAAGTCTCCGATTTTCTTTAAATCTTCGGTTGTTTTACCGAGAGGCGAGGATGGTCGCCTCTCGGATGAAAAAATTACTTTGTGGGTTTTATTCGTTGGTATAACCGCACCAAACGTTATCGAAATACATTACGGTATTTGTATCTTTACTCTCAAGTCTTGTAAATCTAACCGCTCCGATGTTCTTAATATCGATGTATGTTTTAAGAGTATATGTATTCGCTTCTTCCGCACCGTCAAGGTAGAAATCAACGGTGGTCGTATTTTCATCAGGATTCTTAAATACAATGCGGATGTTATGCCATTCAGATGCAGGTGTTTCGGAAATAACGTAGTTCGCCCAGTTCAGCGAAACATCAACGCGAAGCTTGTTGCCGTAGTTTGCAAAGATTCTGACTATATCTTTCTCAATATTTTTTCCGGCGGTATCAACAAGGTAGAAGTACCATCCGATTCTTTCGGGAGCTGACGTAGTGCCCGCAGCCTGATATGCTTCCAATGTTTTGGTTATATCCATCTTAAGGTCAAAGGAATACTCAAACGCGGTAGCATCTTCTGCCTTTACATTAGAGCTAATAGGATACATACTTACCTGACCTGCGGTCAACGCAAGCGGGAGTACGGTAGAGCTTGATCCGTAAACCTTATCCTCTGCAACGGTCTGCGATCTCAAAGTGCCGTCATTACCGTAGAACATATATCTTCCGTCATTGTAATTGGAAATCGGTTTTCCAACACCGGCCTCGTAGCTATCAAAGGTCTC
>JAZOMD010000089.1:0-11489 GCA_045653745.1 Eubacteriales bacterium
CTGCACGAGCGCGGGGTAAACGTAAACCTTTGCCGACGGAAATCTTCTGCCCGTCACGTTAATTATATCCTGCACTGCGGCACCGCTCGGCGAGGTTATAACGCCGATTCGTTCGGGAAAGCGCGGTATCGCCTTCTTGTACTCCGTGGAGAACAGCCCCTCTGCCTCAAGCCTTGCCTTCAACTGCTCGTAAGCAAGATAGAGCGCGCCTATTCCGTCGGGCTGCATTGTGGAAACGTATATCTGATACGAGCCGTCACGCGGATAAACCGTAACCGAGCCCGTCACTATTACCTTCATTCCCGATTCGGGTATGAATTTCAGAGCAGCGGCGCGCGAACGGAACATAACCGCCCTGATTTGCCCCTCGGAATCCTTAAGCGAAAAGTAGAGATGACCGCTTGGGTGGCTCTTGTAGTTGGATATTTCCCCCTTCACGGTAACCGAAGAGAGCGTCCTGTTGTTTTCAAAGACGCTTTTGATATAATTATTAAGCTCGGTAACCGTAAAGGCGGCGCTGTCCCGGCGCTCGCGCAGGAGTGATATATCCATCAAGCATTTTCCTTCAAATATTTTCTTAGCGCAAGCACCGCTACTCCCACTGCGTTATCCGCGGAAAGCCGAGGCTCGGCAAAAAGAGCGTCGATACGCTCTGAAATCATCTTTTTAATTATGGAGTTTGACATAACTCCACCTGCAAAGAGAAATTTGGTTTCTCCGAATTTCTCCCTATATGCCTCACTCATCTCTATAAGAGCTCTGCCTACGTAATCGAAAACGAACGCACCTACGAGCGAGGGGTCGCCGCTCTCTTTATAGAGCGAAAGCGCAATATTTTCAAGGCCCGAGAGATTTACCTCCGTGCCTTCTCTTGAAATTTTTCTCTTGGGAATTTTCTTTTCATTCCCGAGCGCAAGGCGCTCAAGCTGTGCACCTGCCGGAAAGCCAAGCCCCATAGCAACGCCTACACGGTCAATCACCTGGCCTGCGTTAAGGTCCTTCGTACCGCCAACAAGCTCTGCGGAGAAGGAGTGCTCGGGAGGGCTTACCCTCAGAAGCTCGGTTGTTCCGCCCGAGACGTGAAACGCCGCAAGCTCCGTGGGTGGATTACGCCACACACCGGCGGAATAAAGCGCCGCCATTATATGACCGCACTGGTGAGAAAAACGGTATAGCGGTACGGAAAGCGCCGCCGACGCCGCCTCTGCCGCGCTTACCCCGGCAAGGAAGCAAGGCATATAAGAGCCCTCTACGTTTCTCGGGCGCTCCGATACGCCAACGGCAACTATGCGCGCGCCTGCCGCACACTCGCGTAGCTTCTCCGCAAGCATCGGGAGCTGTACCGTATGGTGAAAAAGCGCGTCGGATTGGCGCAGTCCCCTCTCCCCTGCTTTCACGGGAAGCGGAATTTTCAAATTCACAACGAGCTCTCCCTCGGTGTCGACAAGCGCCGCCGAGGTGGTATAATTACTCGTATCGTATGCGAGTATCAGCTCTCTCATTTATCGGAAAATTCCTTGGAAAGCGCGTTGAGCACTCCGTTAACGAAGGCGTACGCCTTCTCCTCGTCGTATTTCTTCGAGAGCTCCACCGCCTCGTTAATGGAAACTCTGACGGGAATATCGGGAGCAAACATTATCTCGTAGCCTGCAAGTCTGAGAAGGGCTCTTGAAACGGGAGAAATTCTCTCCTTCTTCCAACCGAGCAAATGCTTTTCAAGCGCGGCGTCAATAGCCTCGCCCTGCTCGTAAGCTCCAAAGAAAACCTCCTTAACGTAATCGTCGTATTCAAGCCCACGGATTTCCGTTGCCTTCACGAATATCTCCTCTGCGGTTTCGTCCACCTTGCACGCACTCTCAAAAAGCAGTATGAAGGTGTTTTCTCTTGCTGTCTTTCTTTGCATTTTTATTATTTCCTTTTTTAAAAGCTTTTTATCTTTTAATATTATACATACAAATTAAGGGAAAGTCAACCATATTTGCGTATTTATTCATTTTTATTTCGCAAAAATTAACATTTTTCTTAAATTTACAATTTCGACTTGCAAATTTCCCACAGGTATGTTATCATATACTATTGAATAACAAAAAAGGAATCCGACTATGAAAAGGATACAACAACTACTTCTGAACGCCTCTGCATACACTGTTGCGCTGCTCTTCGTTCTATACGTTTTCGCAGCACTTTCGGACGTCAGCTCGGGAATAAGCTTCGGCAGATTTGCTCTCGTATTCACCTTTGGTGCAGTAATCGCGCTCGCCTCGGTGATTCTTAAATCCCAGAGCGTAAGCCGCCCCATAGGAGTGATTATACACTACTCTTTACTTCTTCTGGCTTTTATCGTACTGTTCGTAGTTATCGGCGGAATTTCCAACGGCGGCAAAATCTTCGCCGCGATAGTGGTATTCACCTTCTTCTACGCTCTCGTCTTTGCGCTTGCCGTTCTCGTTAACCGCAGTGTGAAGGTTGCCGACAAGCGGCTCGACAAAAAGCACCCACAGAAGCAGAAAAAAGCTCCGGCTCCTTACAAATCCATATACGGAAAGAACGACAATGGGCATAGTTAAGTTTGAGGTCGGCGACAAGCTCGTTATGAAGAAAAAGCACCCCTGCGGAGAATTCGTGTTCCGCGTTGCAAGAACGGGGAGCGATGTTCGGATAATTTGTACAGGTTGCGGACGCGACCTTACTCTGCCAAGGCTTACGGTAGAGCGCTCGATTAAAAAAATAGAACCGAAATAAAGGAAATCGCTATGTTTTACTACTTAAAAGGAGAGCTCGCGCACAGAGAAAACGGGCTCTGCGTTATAGACTGTTCGGGAGTTGGCTATAAGCTTACCGTCAGCCAGATTACATCCGATGCACTTATCATAAAAGCAGGCAAAGAGGTGAAGCTCTTTACCCATCTTGCCGTCAGAGAGGACGGCGTGGAGCTTTTCGGCTTCGGCTCGTCCGAGGAGCGCGAGTGCTTCAACCAACTCACCTCTGTTAGCGGAGTCGGACCGAAGGTTGCTATGAGTATTCTCTCGACTATGACGCCCGAAAAACTTGCTCTCGCGGTATCCACCGAGGATATCAAGGCTATTGCGAAGGCTCCGGGAATAGGCTCTAAAACTGCCGCGAGAATAGTTCTCGAGCTGAAAGACAAGGTTTCACGCGAGCTTCTTTCCGCAGGCTCAAAGGATTCGCGCTCCGCCGCACCCCTGCCTAAAAACTCGAGCTTTTCCGAAGCTGCCGAGGCGCTTGCGGTGCTCGGATACGACAAAAATACCGTTCTTGACTCCCTGCGCGGAGTAGACCCCACCTTAAGCGAGGTTGGTGACATTATAAAAGCGGCGCTCAAGCGTCTCTCGAGATAAGGAGGTGGGTTTGCTATGATGGAAGAAGTAAACGAATTCGACTTTGAAAATCGGATAGTCTCAAACGAATACAATTCCTCTGAGGACTACGAGGTAGAAAACTCCCTGCGCCCCAAAACTCTCGCAGAGTACGTCGGACAGGAAAAGGCGAAGTCCAACCTTAAGGTCTACATAGAGAGCGCAAAGCTGCGCTCGGAGCCCCTCGACCACGTTCTCCTCTACGGCCCTCCCGGTCTCGGTAAGACCACCCTTTCCACTATTATCGCAAACGAAATGGGAGTCAACATAAGAACCACCTCGGGACCCGCTATCGAAAAGCAGGGCGACCTTGCCGCGATACTTACGAACCTTGCCGAAGGTGACGTTCTCTTTATCGACGAAATACATCGCCTCTCGCGCTCGGTCGAAGAAATTCTCTACCCCGCTATGGAAGACTACGCGCTTGATATAATTATCGGAAAAGGACCCAGCGCGCGCTCTATCCGTCTCCCTATCCCCAAATTTACTCTTATCGGTGCTACCACCCGTGCAGGACAGCTTACAACACCCCTTCGCGACCGCTTCGGCGTTCTTCTCAAGCTCGAGCTTTACACCCCCGAGGAGCTTGCAACGATAGTAAAGCGCTCGGCAGGCATACTCGGTATTGCTATCACCGACGACGGTGCGTACAGCATAGCCTCTCGCTCGCGCGGAACTCCGAGAATTGCGAACAGACTTTTGAAGCGTATACGCGACTTCGCTCTCGTTAAGGGCGACGGTACGATTACCTCGGATATTGCTACCTACTCTCTTGAAGCTCTCGAGATAGACGAGCTCGGACTTGACAACATCGACAGACGAATGCTCGAGGCTATAATCAAGTTTTACGGCGGAGGCCCCGTCGGCCTTGACACTCTCGCCGCAACGATAGGAGAGGAAGCGATAACCATCGAGGACGTATACGAGCCTTACCTTATGCAGATAGGCTTCCTTGCGAGAACTCCGAGGGGCAGATGTGTCACCCGACTTGCGTACGACCACCTTAAAATCCCCTTTATTTCTCCTGCGTCCCCCTCGCAAGTTGCAGGACAAAAAAATATAGATTTCGACGCGTAACGCCTATATTTGTAAACATTTGTCGACATTTTCGCGTTATTTGCAAAAAAAAGCACCCACGGTTGTGGGTGCTTTTTCATATGTTTTAAAGCTTGAAATAATCCAGAACAGAATTTACCTTATGCACTCTCGGCTCGTCCGAAAAGTCCTCTTTGGATTTCCAGACGTCTACCCAAACTGCTTCCATATCCGCATTTAGCGCCCCCTGTATATCCGCCTCGGGGTCGTCTCCGACGAATACGCACTCGCCGTTTGGGATGCCGAGAAGACTCGCCGCGTGGTCAAAAATCCTTCTGTCGGGCTTCCTTATTCCGAACTCGCCGGAAATAACTATTGCATCAAACAAATCCTCAATTCCGAGAGCTCTTATTTTTTTACGCTGTGCACAAACGCGCTCGGGCAGAGTGTTTGTTACTATCGCCGTCTTGACGCCAAGGCTTCTCAATTTCCGAATAACCGTAAGAGGCTCTGCAAACGGAACGGCAAATTCGCTGATATGCGCGTAATAGTATTCAAGACACGCGGAAAAATCAAATCCTCTCGTGCACGGGTATTCAAGGAGCAGCTCCGCAAATGCGTCCTCGTGCACCATCGTATTTCGCCTCACCCTTGACATCATATACTCAACCGCACGAGCGATATGCTCGTCCGAGGCGTCGGGATATAAAAGCTCACCGAACATTCCGAAAAAGGTCCCTCGCGCAGCCTCTTTTCTACTGTAAAGGGTGTCGTCAAGATCCCAAAGAACTGCTTTAGTCTTGCTTATTTTAAACATACTCTTACCCCCTGAAAAGCGATTCAAATCTTTTTAGCCATAGTATACGATTCTAGGTATTTCAAAACATCGAGTTAAAAGACGGCTCTCGCCGTCTTTTTTGTCGTTTTATGTAGCTTTTAGTAGTCAAATCAGCGAAGCGCGTCTATTGCTGCGCGTCTGTCCTGTGCCTTGAATACCGAGCTTCCTGCAACGAGGACGTTGGCACCTGCCGCCACGGACACCTTTGCGGTTTCGGGATTTATACCGCCGTCTACCTGTATATCAATATCGAGTCCTCTCCTGTTAATCTCGTCTCTGATTGCCTTAACCTTAGGCATCATATCGGTCATAAAGGACTGGCCGCCGTATCCGGGCTCAACCGTCATAACGAGAACCATATCGCATTTGTCGAGAAGCGGGAAAATAGCCTCTGCGGGAGTCTTCGGCTTTATTGAAATTGCAGACTTTACACCTCTTGCTCTGATTTTGTCAAGAAGTGCCGCGCTGTCCTCTGCCGCCTCGTAGTGGAACGTGAGAATATCTGCGCCGGCATCAATAAAGCGGTCTGCGTATCTCTCGGGTGCGGCTATCATAAGATGCACGTCGAAAATCATACCGCTCTTTTTTCTGAGAGCCTCGATAACGGGCATACCGAAGGACATATTGGAAACGAACATACCGTCCATTACGTCAAGGTGTACCATATCCGCGCCTGCCTTTTCTATTTCCGCAACCTCTGCTGCAAGATTCGAAAGGTCCGAGGCGAGTACGGAGGGAGAAATTTTAATCATAAAAACACCTGCCTATTTATATTTATTTTTGTATTAACATAGTAAGTAACAAATACTACGTATTTACCATAGTATATTATAGAGCTTCCACGAGGAAAGCTACGGCAGAGCCGTCGGTGAAGACGGTGAAGATAAAAGAGGTTTTTGAGATTGCACCGAAGGGGCTTTGCCTTTGATTGGAAGACTGCCGCAAAAGCGGCTTTCTTCCTTATTTTTTTATCATAGCTACCGCTTGTGCCGCGATGCCTTCCTCGCGCCCTGTAAAGCCGAGGCGCTCCTCGGTTGTAGCCTTTACGTTTACCCTATCCTTATCGATAAGGAGAACGAGTGCGATATTATCTCGCATTTTTTCGATATAAGGAGAAATTCGCGGCTTTTGTAAAACGAGCGTTGCATCTACGTTCACTATCTCGCACCCTTCCTCACAGAGGAGCTCTCGGACTCGCTTTAGCAAAACGAGGCTCGAAATATCCTTAAATTCGTCGGAAAAGTCCGGAAAATGTTTTCCTATATCACCAAGCGCCGCCGCTCCAAGCAGAGCGTCCATAATCGCGTGTAAAAGTACGTCGGCATCAGAATGTCCGAGAAGCCCCATAGCGTGCGGTATCTCTACCCCACCGAGGACAAGCCTTCTGTTTTCCGCGAGCCTATGCACGTCATAGCCCTGACCTACTCTGTATTCCTTCATTTATCGCCTCTTAAGCACGTATTCCGCAAGAGCAATATCCTCTGCGGTGGTTATTTTAATATTTTCCGCGCCCGTATCGACCGCGGCTACACTCACGCCGATCCTTTCAACGAGCATATTATCATCGGTAAGCTCGTGAAGGCTGTCTGCCGAATGAATAAGAGCTCGGTTGTAAATACTGCGCTCAAATATCTGCGGAGTTGCGGCAAGAAAGAGCGAAGCTCTGTCAAGCGTTTCGGTTATTCTCCCTTCGGGAGTAACCCTCTTTACGGTATCGGTAGCCATTCGTCCTGCGCTCGCCGCACCGTGCTCCAGCGCAGCCGAAAAAACGGCATCTATCATACTAGGAGTAACGAGGCAACGCGCCGCGTCGTGTATGGCAACGTACTCGGTAGCGTCGGGACAAGCAAGAAATCCAAGCCGCGCCGACTCCTGACGGCACTCACCGCCATCTACGACCGCCACAAGCTTCTTAAAGCGCCGTGAGAGCGTTTCCCTAAGCTCTGGGGCGTCCTCGCGCCTCACGACCGCTACAACGGCGTCTACCGACTCGTGAGAGTCAAACGCGGATATAGCACGGGAGAGCACGCTCTCGCCGAGGATTTCCATATTCTGCTTTTTAACGGGGGAATTCATTCGCCTTCCCTCACCTGCCGCAAGCACCACGGCAGTCAAGAAGCATTTCTTTTTCTGCAAGCCAAAATCTCCTTCGGGATTTTCCCCCACCTTATTTTCTGTAATATACAAAATGTACGGTTATGGTACGCATTTTTCCGTCCTCGAGCATATTGGGTCCTTTGATTATAACGCCGTCTCCGCTCATAAGCGTTGCAACGTCGAGCTCTGCTATTTTGCAGACGAAAAGCCTGTCTCCCGAGGAATCCACGATAAAGGTATCCTCGTGCACCGCAAGAGCGCCGCCCCTGCCTATAACGTCCTCGTTTCCGTTTCTATGCTCGGTTACGTATTTCACCGACTGACCGTGCAGGGATTTTGCCATAGACAGTCTGAACGCATAGCTGTCGGTCTTATCCTTCACTCCGAATAGCTTTTTAAAAAATGACACGGATTTGCTCCTTTCGAAAATACCTATACCATTGTATCACAAAGAAAAGAAAAATGGAAGTCTTTTTTTGCATTTTGCGCTTATTTTGGCTCGTTTTTAAATTTTTTTCAATTTTTTTCAACTTTTTTTCAAAAAACTATTGCAATTTGGGAAAATATGTATTATAATATGTGTGCGTGGGGCAAAGTGGGGCGTTGTGTAACAAAATCCCATTTTTATCCCATAAAATCCCCAAAACCGAGTGTTTTGAGTACAAAGTAAGACAAAAGGAGGTAGTTGTTATGTCATTCGTCGGCTCGTACACCCATTCTCTTGACGCCAAGAACAGAGTGTTCGTTCCTGCAAAATACCGCGATGACCTTGGCGAGGTATTCTATATAACCCGTAAGTTCGACACCTACCTCTCTATTTATACCGAAGAGGAGTGGGCACTCTACATAGAAAAGCTTGAAAAGCTTCCCGAGTCGGTTGCCGCAGAAATTCAGGAGTTTATAATCGGCGGTGCGCAGAAGTGCGTTCCCGATGCAAGCGGAAGAATTATTATAGACGACAGACTTCTCCGCCACGCCTCTATATCGAAGAACGTTGTTTTCGTCGGTGCGGGCAGACAGATAAGAGTCTGGGCAGAGGAGCTTTGGAACGAGCGCGAGGCTACACGCGACTTCGCAAAGATGCGCGACGTACTCCGCGAGTTCGGCTTGTAAGCCAAAGGAGATTGCAGCTATGTCAACATCTCCGTTCTCTCACGTATCGGTCCTTCTTTACGAATGTATCGAATCACTTAACATACGCGACGGCTACACCTACGTAGACTGCACTGCGGGTGGCGGCGGCCATTCGCTCGAGATTGCAAAAAGGCTTGGGCCGAATTCCCGTCTTATCTGCTTTGACAGAGACAAGAACGCCATCAAGGCGGCAAGCGAGCGGCTTAAGGATTACGCCGACAAGGTTACCTTTATAAACGACAACTTCACTTCCCTCTCGAGAGTTATCACCGAGCTTGGAATAACCAATCTCGGGGGCGTGCTTGCCGACCTCGGCTGCAGCAGCCACCAATTCGATACCCCCGAACGAGGATTCAGCTATATGCACGATGCTCCCCTCGATATGAGAATGGATACCGACTCTCCCCTGTCGGCATACGAGGTCGTGAACGAATACTCCGAGGAGCGTATCAGAAAAATCATCTACGACTACGGCGAGGAGCGCTTCGCTCCGAAGATTGCTTCGGCTATCTGCAAGAAAAGAGCGATAGCACCGATAAAGACCACGGGCGAGCTTGCAGACCTCATAAAGGGCGCAATACCTGCAGCCAAGAGGCAAGACGGTCCCCACCCTGCAAAGAGAACTTTCCAGGCGATAAGAATAGAGGTTAACTCCGAGCTTGACGCCATAGAGCCTCTTATCCGCTCTGCCGTGGGCCATATGGTCCCAGGCGGAAGAATTGCGATAATCTCCTTCCACTCTCTCGAGGACAGACCCGTCAAGGAAACGTTCAAATCTCTTGCATCGGGATGTACCTGCCCGAGAGACTTCCCCGTCTGTGTGTGCGGCAAAAAGCCCACGGTCAAGGAAATAACAAAGAAACCGATACTGCCAAGCGAGGACGAGCTCCTCGCAAACCCGAGATCGCGCAGTGCGAAGCTTAGGGTGGCTGAAAAATATTAGGATTTAAGAAAGGATAACGACCATGAACAGCTACGATGCACTTTATACTAATATGAAGAATAGATTTACCGTCGAAAAGGGCGGTTGCAACTATACTCTTGGCGAATATATGCTTATGAAGGCCGGCAAGAAGTCTGCCTCTACTCTCCCTGCTGCGGTTCCTGCCGTAAGCAAAGGCGAGCGTGCAGTAGCTTCTATCGTTTCCTTCGTAACCGATAAGCTCACCATCAAAAAGCCTCCCGTAAAGGACAAGACCATTCGCGCATTTCCCTTCCGCGCGTCTATGTCTGCATTTCTTTCTGCGGTTGCGACCTGCTCCTTCCTCATCGCCTTCTGCGTTGTGGGGATAAAGCTTATAGGAAACACCTCACCTGCGGCAGACGAGGCATCTATCACCGAGTATGCTCCCGAGCTCGAGGAAACGCTCTCGATAGATTACGAGGCTTAAATCACTTAAAATTGCTTTCATATTTCTCTCTTTACCCTAATAGGATATAGCGATGGATTTTTCCGTCGCTATATTTTTTTATTTGTAAGGAAAAAGAACTTGAAGGCTATATCAAAAAACAAAACGAAACAAAGGCTCGGAATAGTGCTTACGGCGTTTGCTCTTTTCTCCGTATATCTGCTTTACAGCATATTTAATCTCGATTTTCTTATGCACGCCTATTATAAGCAAAAGACCTACGACCAGATAACAACGTCCTCTCCCCTTTTAGCAAAAAGAGGCAATATCTACGACTCGAATATGAATCTTCTGGCCGGCGCCGACACGGTTTACAGAGTATTCGTATCAACAAAGGATATAAAAAGCGCCTCAAAAAAGGACGGCAAGGACTATGCGCGCATTATCGCAGACGGAATCTCTCCGATAATATCGGTAAGTGCCGATACCCTTTATAAAAAAATCACGAAATCCTCAGTCCTCGACGTTACGCTCAAAAAAAGCTCCGACGAGGAAGAATACAACAAAATCCTTGAATTTATAAAGAATTCGGGCTTCGAAAGACTCGTGCTGACCGAGGCGCAGTCCTCGCGATATTATCCTTCGGGAACTCTCGGCGCGCACGTGCTCGGCTTCACGGGAAGTGACGGGCAGGGGCTTTACGGTCTTGAATATCAATACGACGATATTCTCAGAGGAAAGGACGGCTACTATCTTTACGCAAAGGACGCAGGCGGAAACACGCTTGACACCGAATACTCTGCGTATTGCCCTGCCGAGGACGGGCACTCAATAGTTACGACTATAGACTCGTACGTACAGGGCGAGCTCGAGGCTATACTCGAAACGGTGCGCGTAAATCACAGCGTAAACAACCGAGTGACAGGTGTGGTTATGGACACGTCGACGGGGGCTATCCTCGCTATGGCAACGAGCTCGCCCTTCGACCCTAACGACCCCTTTGTCCTCGATGCGGTTTCTGCCCAAAAGCTTACTGCATCGGGGTATGACGAGGAGAGCGAGGAATATAAAAAATATAAGGTGGAGCTTCTAGAGACCATGTGGTCGAACAAGGCGGTAAGCGAGACCTACGAGCCTGGCTCCACGTTCAAAATAGTGACGGTTTCCGCCGCGCTCGATACGGGTGTTGCAACGCCTCACGACACCTTCAGCTGTCCCGGATACCGCGAGGTCGGCGGCTGGCGAATAAAATGCCATAAGGTCACCGGGCACGGCAGCGGTTTTACTCTTGCGTACGGACTTCAGATGTCCTGCAACCCCTGTATGATAGCGCTCTCCGAGCGCGTTGGAGCTAACGCGTTTTACAGATACGCAGAGAAATTCGGTTATCTTGAAAAAACGGGCATAGACCTGCCGAGCGAGGCAAGAACCATATTCCATAAGGAAGAAGCCATCGGCCCGACCGAGCTTGCAACCGCTTCCTTCGGTCAGCGCTTCAAGGTAAGCGTGATAAATCAGCTGACAGCTATAAGCGCGGTCGCAAACGGCGGAAGGCTCGTCACGCCCTACGTCGTCGAAAAGGTAATCGACAAGGACGGAAAGGTGGTAAGAAAAACAGAACCTACCGTCCGCAGAGAGGTAATCTCCGAGGAAGTTGCA
>JAZOMD010000090.1:0-6281 GCA_045653745.1 Eubacteriales bacterium
GCCTTTTCCTCAAAGCTCTTGTCGCCCGTAACCTCTGCCGCCCAGTAAAGGAGCGGAACGTTAAGAAGACAGTCGATTATAAGGCGATAGGAGTTAGGGTCGCCGACGTTGCCCCACGCCTGAATGAACTTACCCTTCTCGCTGTATCTTGTGCAAAGGTGCTCTGCCGCCATAAGAGCCGCGCGCTTTGCCTCCTCGTTGCCGAGAAGCTTCCACGCCGCAACGCAGGAAGGAGTGAACAAAAAGCCCATATCGTGGTGGTTTACACCGATTTTCTCGGTTATTCTCTTAGTCCAAGAGGGAATGTGGCCAAGAGCCGCCTCTTTATATTTATCGTTACCCGTAAGCTCGTATGCGTGCCAGAGAATACCCGTCCAGAAGCCTTCGCCCCAGCCGCCGCTGTTTTTTCCGGGCTGATAAACGTTATTGGTGCTGAACTCAACGGGAAGACTTCCGCCAAGGGTTTCTATACCTAGGTCGATTTTCTTCAGCGCCTCGGAAAGAGCGTATTCGAGCTTCTCACGAGGAAGGTCAAAGTCGGCGTATCTTTCGGGATTCTTGATAGCGGGAATATTCGGTATCATAATATTTTCCTTTCGTGTGTTTTTTTCATACACTACGCCTATTCTACCATACCCGAAATGATAAGTCAACCTTTTCGGGATTTTTTAAAAAACTTTTTTAACGTGCGTGTTTATAGCGCGTGCCGCGCAAAAATATTTTGCGGTTTTTGTTGATTTTTCTTTGCCTTCGTGTTATAATGAATTATAGTATTCAGGCTTGAAAATTCAGCCTTGGCAAAAATGCCGCGGAGTATTTATTCTCCGCTTTCGGGAATAATTTCCTAAACGCCTATTATATTTTCTGCAAAAAGGAGTTCCGTAATGGGAAAGGCTATTTATACACATTACAAAGAAAGGCTCGTCGAAATCGGAGGCAAGAACAGGTGCCTCTATTTAAAGAGCGTCGTTAAGAAAAACGCCTACGACATAGGTAAGATTTTCGAGGGCAGAGACGAGAAGGTTGCAGAGCTCGTCGATTTCCTTTGGAACGGCAGAAAGCACACGATGACCCTCATCTCGGGAGACGAGACGAGAGAAATCGTTAAAAATCTCACCCTTCCCACACGCACGAGAAACGCCCCCGACACGGCAAATATGAACCCCGACGACTCCGAGGCGGCGTGGCAGAAATACAAGAAAAATCTTAAAGAGGACAGCGCATCGCTCGTCGAAAACGAGATAGCCAAGGTACGAGAGCTTGTGCGCGAGGTCGAGGAAATCGAGAAGGAGACGGGCAGGCACGAGCTGTATATAGGCTACCCCTTCGTTTTCGGTTCGATAAATCAGGGAGCTACGAAAACTCTCGTAAAGGCGCCTCTCATACTCTTCCCCGTCAAGGTGGACTTCCACGACGACACTGTCGAAATCCGTCAGAATCCCACCGAAAGGATACAGATAAACAAGGCTCTCGTCTTCGCATACGCGCAGGCGAAGAAGATCAACGTTGACGATCTGGAGCTCGAATTTGACGACCTCTCGGGCTTCAAGAACATAAAGAGCGTTGTCGATTACCTTGCCTCGGCAAGAATAAGGATAGACTGCTCTTCCTCAAAGCAGCTTTACGGCTACTCTCGCTTCAGAGAGCCGGAGTCGAAGGGCGAGCTTTCGGTACGCTACGGTGCTCTGCTTGCGCGTCTTTCGCTCTCGAATTCGATATACACAGACTACACCGAGCTCGAAAAGAAGAATCTCACAAACGACGCTATCACGGAGTTGCTTCGTAACGCAGGCGCGAAAAATTCAAGAGCCGCGCGCCGTATAGACCGCGAGCGAAAAAAGCAGAGGGCGAAGCAGAAGAAGTCGCCGCGTGCAGGCAACACTTACGCCGTTAAGATGCTCGACTACTCTCAGGCAGAGGTCGTTAAGAGAGTTGACGAGATGGGCAATATGGTAATATACGGCCCTCCCGGCACGGGTAAATCGCAGACTATTGTCAACATTATAACCGACGCTATCGCAAAAAACAAGAGCGTGCTCGTCGTTTCTCAGAAGAAGGCGGCGCTCGACGTCGTACACTCCCGTCTCGGTCCGCTTGGAGAAAAGGCTATTTACGTCAGCGACGAGGGCAAGGAAAGACGCGCGTTTTACGATAAGTGCTACGCGGCGCACCAGCGAGACGAGATTGAGGCGCTGGTGGATATCCCCTCTCTTGAGGCGGAATACAACGAGCTCGAGGGCAGGATAAGCGCAGAGCTCAGGACGCTTGAGGACATTCATTCCCTCTTGGGAAAGAAGCGCCCCTTCGGGCTTTCGCTCGCCGAGATGTATAACTCCTCGTATATGCTCTCGAAAAACTCGTCGGAGTACGCTATTTATCTTGAGATGGTTAAGGAAAAGGGGCTTATGGCTCTTGACTATAAGGCTCTCTCCGATGCGCTTTTCGCTATAAGGGCTCAGGACCTTGGCAAGATGTATTACGATTACCTTGTATCGAAGGAAAAGAATCCTCTTATTGACTGTATGCTCCCCGACATTGATATACCTACTCTCAGCGACGTTAAGGCAGAGCTCGAGCTGGCACAGAAGTCGAGACGAGGCTTCTTTAACATCTCGAAGTACCCTTACGCAAGGCAGGTGCTGGCAAACTACTCAAGGCTCGAGACCGAGAAAGGAATCAAGGCGGTAGTTGAATTCGAGGCACAGTTTGAGAGAGGCGGTATGTCACGCCAGAAGTTCAAGAGGCAGACCGAGGAAAGTATACGCGAGACTCTCGCTGCCGTTAGCGAATACGTCAAGGATTACGACTCTTTAAAGAGGGTTATGACCCGTGACGGATATATTTCGGTTATCGACAATCTCCTCTGCGGAAACACCTCCTTCATTAGGCTCGTGCACGAGGCGCTCGACAACTACATCTCCCAGCGCGACCTCGGTAAGCTGATAAATTCTCTTGACAAGAATATGCTCGCCGTTCTTAATTTTGCATATTCGACGGGCAAGAACTATCAGAATTACAGAGAAATCATCGACAAGCTTCCCGTATATAGAATATACCACGAGGTAATCAAATGCGAGGAAGAATGTAAAGACGAGCTTGCAAAAATCGTCGATTTCCCGAACACCGCGGCAAAGATATACAAGCTCAAGGAAGCCGAGCTCTCGGTTGCGAGAAGGCTCGCAGAGGGCAAAAACTCTACCCTTTACCGCGAGCTGTACGAGAATGCGCCTAACGCAAAGGACTATCTTTATCAGATTTCAAAGGAGCAGAAGCTCTGGCCCATAAGAAAGACTATGGAGCTTTACTCCGACTTTATAATCAAGCTTTTCCCCTGCTGGCTTCTCTCACCCGAGAACGTATCCTCGCTTCTTCCCCTTACGAAGAATATGTTCGATATAGTTATCTTCGACGAGGCATCGCAGGTGTTTATCGAGAGCACTCTGCCTGCAATTTACAGAGGAAAGAACATCGTCGTTGCAGGTGATGCAAAGCAGCTGCGCCCCTCGTCGACCTTTATGAAGCGCTATCTCGGCGCAGACCCCGACCAGCAGGACGACCCGTCGGTTGCGGCGGCACTTGAGGTAGAGAGCCTTCTTGACCTTGCGGTTGCAAGATACGAGAGCGCGAACCTGACCTACCATTACAGAAGCCGCAACGAGGAGCTTATCAACTTCTCGAACGCCGCCTTCTACTCCTCGTCTCTGCAGGTTGCACCGAATACCACGAGGAACGTCGGCGAGCCTCCGTTAAAGAGGATAAAGGTTCCGGGAAAATGGGTGGACAGAACGAACCCCATCGAGGCAGAGCGAATTGCGGAGCTTCTTTCCGAAATATTCAAAACGAGGAAGAATTCCGAGAGCGTCGGTATTATAACCTTCAACAGCGACCAGCAGACCTGCGTTGCAGACGCTATCGACAGGAAGGCAAAGGCCGACAAGGAATTCAGAGACTTCGTTTCCAAGGAAAAGTACCGTACCGACGGCGGCGAGGACACGAGCCTCTTTATCAAGAACCTCGAGAACGTGCAGGGTGACGAGAGAGATATTATCATCTTCTCGATAGGCTATGCGCCCAACGAGCAGGGGCGTGTATATACGAACTTCGGCTCGCTCTCCTCTGACGGCGGCGAGAACCGACTTAACGTTGCGATTACGCGTGCGCGCTCGAAGATTTACGTTGTAACGAGCGTTGAGCCCGAGGAACTGAAGGTCGAGGGCTCAAAGAACGCAGGACCGAAGCTTCTGCGCGAATATCTTGCATACGTGCGTGCGGTGTCCGACGGTGACGGAGTGCACGCGACGGATATACTCGCAGGAATCTCGAGCTCGACGAAGGACACTTCGGCAAAAATCACCGACGTGCCCGAGATAGAGGAGCAGATAAAGGAGCGACTCACCAAGGCAGGATATACCGTGCATACGGGGCTCGGAAACGAAAACAGCAGAGTTTCTCTTGCGGTATTCGACGAAGAAAAGGACAGATACCTCGTCGGCGTTGAGCTCGACAAGGACGCTTACGCCGCTTCCGACTCGGCAATGGAGCGCGACGTATTCAAGCCGAAATTCCTTGAATCCCGTGGCTGGACGCTTATGAGAGTGTGGTCTCGCGACTGGTGGCTCTCGCCCCAGAAGGTCGTGAAGTCTATTATCTCGGCTGCAGAAAAGAATAAGAAGAAATAAGCATTCCCAAAATACCCGTCGGGAAATCCGACGGGTATTTCTTCGCTTTTTACCTAAAAAATACAAAATAAGTGAATTTTTTACTCTAAGACTTGAATTATTCAAAAATATAGTGTATAATATATAGCGTTAACTAAAAACAAGTAAAAAAGAAAGGTTTTAAAGTTATGCCATTTACTCTTATAATGATTGGTCTTCTCGTAGTGATGTTCATATTTATGGGCCGCTCGCAGAAGAAGAGAGACAGAGAGGCTGCTGCTATGCGCGATTCTCTTGCTGTCGGAGACGAGGTTACCACCATCGGCGGTATCATCGGTAAGGTTGTTTCGGTTAAGGACGAGACCTTCGTTCTCGAGACCACCAAGGACAAGACCAAAATCAGATTTCTCAAGGGCGCTATCAGAAGCATCGACGTAAAGGCTGCTGACATTGCTGCCGCTATGCTTGAGACCAAGACCGTTTCGAAGGACGAGAAGTCCAAGGGCGTTGCTCCCGCAGAGCTCAAGGACGATGCACCCGTAGAGGTTAAGTCCGAGGAAGATGCTGACTGATAGCATTTTCTGCTTTCGGTCATAAATGAAAAATCCCCCGAATAAGTTATTACAAGGAATTTGTATAGCTTAGGGGGATTTTTTCTATGTTCAAATCAAAAAGAGGCAAGAAAAACAGGTGGGGGCTCCTATTTGATATAGCGACCGCTCTCCTTTTGCTCGTGCTGTGCTGCTTTTTGTTCGCGGTGCTTTCCGCATTCTCAAAGGACCCGACGGCAAGGCTCGTGCCCTATTCGCTCGCGGCGCTTGTAATATCGGCGGCGATTTCGGGTCTGCGCTCGGGGGTAAGACGGCGCGAGGGGGGCGGTTCTCTGCCCATTCTAACGGCAGGAATTATTATGCTGATAATGCTCGCGGCAGGGCTTATCGGCGGTGCGGGCTTTTCGCTCGGCCTTATTCTTAACGCACTCTCGTACGGTGGAATTTTTATAGCCGCGGCTTTCCTTACAGAGAGAAAGAAAAAGGGACACAAAAGGCGCACGGCGCGGTAAGGAAAATAAAAGCGTAGAGCACCGCCCCGAAAAATCGGGGCAGTGCTCGTGTTAAAAGATTTCAGCTATTATTTTCGGTAAATTTTCTTTTCTTTAACGATTTCGAGGTTTAAAACGTTAGTGATGTAATCTTCGAGTTTTTCGGTTTTGTAGATTCTTAAATTGAATTTTTTCTTATTGAGGTGACAACGATAGGAAGTAATGAAATTATCCTTATAATCCGCTCTTCCGTCATTAAAAATGTAACAATCTATGCGCTCATAATTCGCTATGCGCATTGACGCTTCTTGTACGAACAAAACATCCTTGAAATGCACAACGTTTTTCTTGCGATATACGTTCCTAACTTCGATTCTATCCTCATATACGTAGAACCATTCACAGCTGACCAGACCGTACAAAATCATTATCATACACATCAGGACAACCATACTTATTAAATATATACCATCCGATGCATTCATCCCAAAAGTTACGACACCAACAATACTAAGTAGACATAGCACCGCTCCACATACAATTTTTTCCTTTTCCCCTTTTACAATGCCTTGTTTAAAAAC
>JAZOMD010000091.1:0-13324 GCA_045653745.1 Eubacteriales bacterium
ACGCGCATCTTTATAGCCTCGCATCTTGCCTCCTTCTCCTCGGGAGTACCCTCGGAGCAGGTTCTTATATTCTTGTAAATATAGGGCAGGCAGGACCATACGTTGTAGAGGTCGCAGGTGCATTTAACCGGGCTGGTCTCGACGTCCCATTTAAGGATTTCGAGCGTAGAGTCGATAATCTTATCGACGTGCTTCATAGGTGCGCCGATGGAGTTGTAGACGTAGCATATTTTGTGTATGCCGTTGGTTGAATTATAGCAGAGCCTATCCGTCCACATACCCGTTTCTTCGTTCTGGTACTTATCGAAGAACTCGACGAGCATCTTCTTCATTTCGTCGTTCATAAGCGAGGTCGTGCCCTGGAAGTGGTTACCGTACCAATAGAAGCGGCCGTTCTTCTGCTCGGGAGTCATAGTTTTGAGTTCTTCTTCGAAGCTATCGAGGTGCTTTCTGAAGTTTTCTGTTGACTCGTACTCGGGAAGGGGAGAGGCATTCTCGGAATCCTTCTTCTGCGAGGGAGCTATAAACTCGTACCTTGGCTCTCTGCCGATAGCCTTCAGCACCGTGAGTGCCGAGCCTCTGTCACGGATAATTCTCGACTTATAGCCGGTTCTCTCGATATACTCCTTCGACCACTGTGGGTGATAGAAGTATCCGTCCTCGTCCTGAAGGCTTATAATCCAATCCGCCGCCTTATCGAGTATATCGCGCGGCAGTGCCTTCGTCCAGTCGCCGCCGAAGCGCTCCGCCATTCCCGAGCTCTTCGTCAGCATAAATACGTAGTAGGTATCCTCGATGTCGGGAAGGTAGCCCTCGGTTTCTCTTGAGCTTTTCGCACAGTAGAAGCCGCCCGTCTCGGGGTCGTAAAGGCTCGCAAGCCATTCTACCGCCTCGTCCTTATAAAGCGAGTAGATTTTCCTAAGCTCAGAGACGATTTCCTCGCGGTACTCCTCGGGAATAGCCGCACTGAGTTCTGCCCACTTTGCCTCGAGCATAGCCTCTTTTTCGGCCTTTAATATCTTTAGTGAATTATCCATGGTAGCTCTCCTCTTTATCGTAGTAACCCAACGGTTACTTACCTCAATTATAGCAAACGAAAGTCTCGGTGTCAAGCCTTTTTGGAAAATATATAAAATTAAGGGCGCGCTCGCACGGGCGCGCCCATCTCTTAGCTCTGAGAGCTTTTTTACTCTGCCTTGTAGGTCTTAAGACAGATGTCGTCGATATAGTAATTCGCCGTTACGCTCGAGCCCGAGTTAAAGAGCACCGAGCTTACCATAGTGTGCGGATTGTTGTTGTAGGTGGAAGTGCCCTTGCCGATATAGGTGCCGCCAGCGTAAATTCTGTACTCGCCCTTCTGCCACTCGTACTCGAGGCGGAAGTCTATCCACTCGCCGACCTTGCCTATCTTGCCGACCTTCGTGGCGTTCTGCTCGTAGAAGTTAATATTCTTCGCCATATCGGTCTGGAAATAGATCTGCATTACCACCGAGCTCGAGCCTGCCGTTCTCATAAGCATATCGAAAACGCGCGTGCCTGCCGCCGCAGAGTTGACCTTCAGTCTGAACTCGAGAGAGGTGACGGTGGGCTTTCTGTCTGCGTTGCCTGCCTGTACGGTAACGCTCTCGTTTCTGCCGTTTGCGTTGCTGCCTTTTGAGGTCGCGTTGAACTCGAGCACCTTGTTTTCGCCGTCCTTCGATACCTTGACGAACGAGTTCGGGTTGAGCACTCTGCCGCTGTCGAGCGTTATTTTTACGTCCTCGGGCTTAGAGCCAACCGCGGTGCTTTCAAAGTCGTGGGTGATTACCTCGGTAATCTCGACCGTGCCCTTCTCGACGGGCTGGGCGGCTCTTATACCGTTGATATAGCGAACTCTGTCCTCCTCGGTGTAGAGGGGAACGTTGTAGTTATCGTAGAGCTCGAGAGAACGGAGAATGTAGATAGGCATATCGAAGGTTGCGATAAGGAAGCCGTTGACGTCGCCCTCCTTTGTGCCGGGAACTGCCGAGGGGCAGCCCTGCATATTCGTGCAGGAGTTGTATCTGTAATAGCTAAATGAGCCGTCAGACGGAATAAGGAAGTCTACCATCTGCTCGTAGGTGATATGCACTGCCTTGGCAATCTTTTCGTAAACGAGCGTCTTTATTTCCTCGCAGCGTGCCTCGCGCTCGGCTGCCGTTCCCGTGCCCGCCTTTCTTATGTTGGTGTAGAGAAGGTGGAAGCAGGTCCAGACGTTATAGAGGTCGCAGGTTGCATTTATGGGCTTGGTCTTTACGTCCCACATAATGATTTCAAGAGTGGAGAGCGCCATCTTATCCACGTGCTTGAACGCCGCACCGCAGCCGTTATACACCGCGGCTATCTTGTGAAGGGCGTTGGTGGAGTTGGCGTAGAGCTGTTCGGACCACATACCGTTATTTGGGTTCTGGTACTTATCAAAGAACTCGATGAGATACGGGCGCATTTCCGGCTTGATAAGGCTAAGGCCCGAGGAGCACTTGCTGCCGAAGGAGTAGAAGAAGCTTGCGCGCTCGGAGTCTGACATAGTTTTGAGGCTTGCTTCCTGCTCGGCAAGGTGCGCCCTGAAGTTCTCGAGCGACTCGTACTGCGAGAGAATAGAGGAGGAGTAAACCGGCTTCGACACCGCAACGACGGTGCTCTGTCCGAGATTTCCGAGAAGGTTATCTCCGCTCGGCGAGTAGCCCGAATAGGTGGCGGAGATGCCTGCGGCATTAAGAATAGTCTTTGCCGAGCCTTTGTCACGCGTGATGCGGAGCTCGCGGTTGTTTGCCTCTATGTAGGATTTCGGCCACTGGGGGTGGTAGAAATATCCGTCGGGGTCCTGAAGACCCTTTATCCAGAGCGCCGCCTTCTCGAGTATATCCGCAGGGATAGCCTTCGACCAGTCACCGCCAAAGAGCTCTGCCATACCCGAGTAGCCCATCATCGTAAGACCGTAGTAGGTGTTCTCGATGTCGGGGCCGTAGCCCTCGGTGCGCTGCGCGCTCTTTGAGTTGTACCAGCCGCCCGTCTCGGCGTCGTAAAGGCTCGCGAGCCAGTCAACCGCCTTGTCGTCGTAGAGCGAATAGAGGAGCTTGAATTCTCTTATGAAGTCTTCTCTGTACTTCTCGGGCACAGCCGCCTCGAGGGCTGCCCACTTCTCCTCGTGGATTTTATCCTCGCGCTCCGAAAGGTAGCCGAGAAGCGAGATAAAGTCGGACTTCTCGTAGCCCTCGGAAAGGTAGAGCGAGGACTCGGTTAAGTAGTTGTCGGAGAAATACTTGACAGCCAAGGGCGCTATCTGGAAATGCGTCCATACTATCGCAACCCACGAGCCGCCGGAGTAGATAAGGAAGCCTGCAATATCGTTTTCCTCAAGCCCCTTGTCGAGAAGTGCCTGCTTGCTTGCGGCAAGCTTTTCGGCAAGAGCCGCCTTCGCCGTGGCGGTAATATCGCGAGAGGTGTCACCGAGGGCTATCTCGTGTAGATTTGCCGCACCCGTATCAAAGGCGATAGAGGGTCTTATACCCGTTCCCGACTGAATGTTGGCGTGCAGGTTGCGCGCCTCGTTGAAAAGGTAGTCAATCTCGCCCTTCTTGGCAATAACGGTGGGGATATTATTTTTGTCGAAAATCAAAGTCGGCTCCTTGCCGTCCTCGAAGTCCGCGTCACACTCGTCGCACTTGCCGTTATCGTTGGCGTCGCGGTGTATGTCGCACTCGTCCTCGAAGTCCGCCTCACACTCGTCGCACTTGCCGTTATCGTTGGCGTCGCGGTGGGTGCACTCGGGCTCCTCGGGAGTTTCGGGATCTTCGGGAGTTTCGGGATCTTCGGGAGTTTCGGGGTCACTCGGAGCCTCGGGGTCTTCGGGGGTCTCCGCGCCGTCCTCAAAAGCCTCACCGCACTCGTCGCAGAGGGCGTTGTCGTCGGCGTCTCTGTGGGTGCAATTGCCACCCGTGCCCTCGAGGCAGGAAGTCAGAACTACCGCCGAAAGACAGAATATCAAAACAAAAACAAGCAGTTTTTTCATAAATCTTCTCCTTTGCGTTAATACTGCGCGTATCCTAATTATATCACGCAACAAAAGCACTTGTCAATAGAGAAACGAGGAAAATCCCAAAAAACAGAAAAGTCACATAAAACAAAAAAGAGCAATCCCCGCCGAGTGGCGAGGATTGCAAAAATGTAGGAAAATGTAAACTTTAGTTTTCTTATTCTGCTTCGTAGGTTATAAACGAAAGGTCGTCGACGTATATACTTGCTTCGGTGTTGGAATCGGTATATAAAATCATACGGCTCGTTTGTTGGTGATTCGCAAAGCCGTTCACCGCCGACGAGCTTCCGAGGAGCGACTCACCTATATACACGGCGTAGCTTTTCGCCACCCAATCGTAGTCGATAGCGAGGCTTATATACTCGCCCATCTTGCCAATTACGCCGATGTCCTTGCCCTTCGAGTCCTTCGCGGTGAGATTTCCTTCGGAATCAACAGCTATGCGCGGCTGAATTATGGTATTTCCGCCCTCGCCCGTTACGAAGGCGAAGTAGAGGAGCTTTTCGTTTGCCGAAGGCGGTTGGTTGACCTTGATTTTTAATTCAATACGAGCGGCGGTCGGGAACTTGTCTGTATGGTTTGCATCAAGCGTAATCTCGTAGTTTCTGCCCTTTGAATTGGTCTGCGCCTTCGAGCATATCTCGAGCACCTTGTTTTCGCCGTCGCTTACAGTCTTCACGTACGCGCCCTCGTTAGCCGTCGTGCCGCCCGACTTCACGTTTACCTTTATATCCTCGGGTACGGTGCCGAGCTCGATATCCTCAAAGTCGTAGACGGTGGCCTTTTCGGTTTTGAGCGCACCCTTTTCAACCGGCTCTGCCGCTCTTATGCCCTCGATATAGCGGAGTCTGTCCTCTTCGGTGAAGACGGGTACGTAGTAGTCTTCAAGCTCGAGTCCGCCGAGCATATAGTATGGCATCTCGTAGGTAGCCATAATGAAACCGTTGAAGTCGCCCTCGGGAGTACCCTGTACCGCGCAGGGAACACCCTGCATGGTGTAGAGCGAGTAGCCCTTATAGTAGCTGAACGAGCCGTCGTCGTAGTGCGCCGCCTTGAGGTGATCGTAGGTTTTAGCGATAGCCTTTACCACGTCGGGCGCGGCGGTAGCCTTGAGTGCCTCGCACCTTTCCGCTCTTTGCTCTGCCGTACCCGAGGAATAATTTCTCACGTTCTGATAGACGTACTTGAAGCAGGACCATACGTTGTAAATCTCGCAGATGACGATGGTGTTAAGTCCGCCGTTCAGAAGATATAGGGTGGATTCAATCATCTTGTCGGTGTACTTAAGCTCTTTGCCGAGGCTGTTGTAAACCGAGGCTATCTTGTGTATAGCGTTGGTGGAGTTTAAGTAAACGCCCTCGGACCACACGCCGTTTTCGGGATTCTGGTGATTGTCGAAAAATTCAACGGTCAGCTCTGCCATCTCTTCGTTTTCTTTTATGTAGCTTATGGTAGACTGGAAGGTGCTTCCGTAGGAATAGAACTGTGATGCACGAGCCGAATCGGAAAGTCCGTTAAGCTCGTTTTCCCAGCCTGCAAGGTGGGCGCGGAAGGCTTCAACGCTCTCAAAATGCGAAAGTGCGTCGGCAACTCCGACTACCTTTGATACCGAAACCGCCGTACCCGTGCCGAGATTTCCGAGAAGTGCGTTTTCGCTGTGAGGTGCACCCGTGTATTTCGGCTCAAGCCCCGCAGCGTGGATGATAGCCCTTGCCGAGCCGATGTCGCGCGTAAGTCGGAGATTGGAGACGTTTGGCCACTGTGGGTGGTGGTAGTAGCCGTCTTCCTTTTGAAGGCTTATAACCCACTCTGCCGCCTTGACGAGAATATCCTCGGGCATAGCCTTCGTCCAGTCGCCGTCGAACATCTCCGCCATTCCCGAGTTGCCGATGGAGCTGAGCGCGTAATAGGTGTTTTCGATATCGGGCAGAAAGCCTTCGTTCATTCGCGCGCTGTTCGAGTTATACCAGCCGCCCGTCTCGGTATCGTAGAGTCCTGCCATCCAATCGACCGATTTATCGTTGTATAGGGAATATATTTTTTTGAATTCGCGTATAACGTCCTCTCTGTACTCCTCGGGGATAGCCCCCTCGAGAGCAGCCCACTTTTCGCTAAGAAGTCTTTCCTCGCGCTCTGCGAGGAAGGTATAGAGGTCGGGGAGAAATTCCGTCTTTGAATATCCTGCCGTAAGTACGAGAGACTCCTCGGCGAGATAATTCTCCAAGAGGTAGTCTACCGCATCGCCTGCAAGGCGGAAGTCAGACCATACGAGCGCAAGCGAATCTCCGTCGGAATATATAAGGTATCCCATAGATTCCTTGCC
This sequence comes from Eubacteriales bacterium, assembly GCA_045653745.1. Taxonomy (GTDB): domain Bacteria; phylum Bacillota; class Clostridia; order Oscillospirales; family CAG-272; genus UBA1740. The sequence continues at coordinate 6,378 of JAZOMD010000091.1, forward strand.
GTCCTCGGCGTCGGCATTCCTGACGGCGAGCTTCTCGGTGAGAAGCGCCTTCGCGGTAGCGGTAATCTCGCGGCCCGTGTCGCCTATAACTATCTCGTGGGGCGAAGCCTCTGCCGAGTCGTCGAGGAGCGCGGCGGATACTGCGAGGCTTTTAAGAAGATGCTCCTGCACGCCGCGTACCGATTCGGTCACGTAGTAGACCTCGTCGGTGTTGTATATGATAACGGGGATAAGCGAGTCGTTATATATAGTGCCCTCGGGTGGCGGAAGGGGCTCCTCGGGCTCTTCGGGAGTTTCGGGGTCTTCGGGAGTTTCGGGGTCTTCGGGAGTTTCGGGGTCTTCGGGAGTTTCGGGATCGCTCGGAGTTTCGGGCGTTTCCGCACCGTCCTCAAAAGTCTCACCGCACTCGTCGCAGAGGGCGTTATCGTCGGCGTCTCTGTGGGTGCAATTGCCGCCCGAGCCCTCGCCGCAGGACGAAAGAATTACCGCCGTAAGGCAGAATAGCGTAATAAATACCAAAAGCTTTTTCATATAACCGTCTCCTTTCGTAAAGCGATTATGAGTCGCCTTTAATACATTTTACCATATCTTTCGCCGATTTGTCAATATTTTTGTGTATAAATACCTAAAAAAAGAGGGCGCGCCCGACGAAAAATGTCGGGCGCGCCGAGATGCGATATAAAGGTTAAGTATTAGTTTTCTTCGTAAGTCTTAAAGCAAATATCGTCGATGTAGTATTTAGCCTTGACGTCGTAGGGGGTAGTGATGCTGAACGAGCCGGGGATAGTCATAGCCGAGAGGGTTTTCGTTGCGACTACCGTGCCGTCTGCCGTGACGGAGAGAGCGCCGCTTGATAGGTTATATTCAAGCTTAAGGCTTATCACCTTACCCGTGTTGCCTATCTTTTCTATCTTGTTACCCGAGGCGTCGTAGAGGTTAAGTATGCTGAGGCTTCTGCCGATATAAAGCTTTATGAGCGACTTACCGGTGAGGGCGTCGTTTATCGAAATCTCGATAAGCTTCGAGGTCTGCGCGCTCGCCTTGTCAACGTTTATCTTGAATTCAAGGCTTACGGAGGTGGGATTTTCGCTCGTGTGGTTTGCGTCAACGGTGACGGTGTAGTTTCCTTTTACAACCGAGCCCGTGCCAACACCGCTATACTCGAGGAGCTTGTTGCCCGTGCCGTCGTCGGATACCTTCACGTACGCGCCGCTTGCGGCAGTGTCGGAAAGCTTAACGCCCTCGGGCGCTTCACCAACGGTGTCCTTCTCAAAGTCGTATATTACGGGTTCGGTAACCTCTATTTCAAGCTCGGGGGGATTGATAACGTCGCGGATAGCCTGAATATATCTGACTCTGTCTTCCTCGGTGAAGGGATAGACGTGATAGGCCTCAAGCTCGAGAGCCGCGAGTATAAAGTAGGGCATATCGTAAACCGCAAGAAGGTAGCCCGCAATATCGCCCTCGGGCGTGCCGCGTACCGCCGTGGGACAGCCCTGTGCCGCGTAGAGAGAGTAGCCTCTGTAATAGCTGAAGGAGCCGTCGTCGTAGCGGTAATGGATAAGGTGGTCGTAGGTCGACCTGATAGCCGCAACGAGCTCGGGATACGCGCGCTCCTTCATAGCGTCGCACCTTGCCGCGCGCTCATCGGGAGTACCCGTGGAATAGTTTCTTACGTTCCTGTAGATATACTGGAAGCAGGACCATACGTTATATATCTCGCAGGTCGTGTCGGTGCTCATATTTTTAAGGAGCGTAAGGGTGGTTTCTATCATCTTGTCGGTGTACTTGAGCTCTGCGTGCAGGGAATTGTAAACCGAGCCGATTTTATGTATTGCGTTGGTGGAGTTGGGGTAAATGCCATCAGACCACACGCCGTTTACGGGGTTCTGGTGCTTATCGAAGAACTCGAGAATGAGAGTTCTGTATTCGCCCGTGAAGTAGCCTGCGGTGGACTGGCAGGTGCTTCCCCAGAAGTAGAATTTGTATGCTCGGCTGGAGTCGGAAAGACCCTCGAGCTCCTTGTCCCAAGCCGCAAGGTGCGCCTTGAAGGCATCAACGCTCTCAAAGTGAGAGAGCACCTCGGCAACGCTTACAACCTTCGATACCGCTACCGCGCTCGAGCCGCCGAGATTGCCGAGGAGACTTTCCCCACTCGGTGTCGCGCCCGAATAGTTCGGCTTAAGGCCTGCCGCAGTTATAATCTTCTTTGCCGAGCCTGTGTCACGGTTAAGTCTTAAGTCGGAGGGGTTCGGCCACTGGGGGTGATGGTAGAAGCCGTCCTCGCGCTGCAGGCTAATCATCCACTCTGCCGCCTTGGTAAGAAGGTCCTTGGGCGCCGCCTTTTCCCAGCTGTTACCGAACATCTCTGCCATTCCCGTGTGCGCAAGAGTGGTGAAGCCGTAATAGGTATGCTCTACGTCGGGGCCATAAGAGGGAAGTCCTATGTTCTTTGCGCTGATTGCGGCGTAGAAGCCGACCGTCTCGGGGTCATAGAGAGAGGCAATCCACGGCACCGCCTTGTCGTCGAAAAGAGCGTACATACGCTTCATTTCGGTCATAACGCTCTCGGGGTACTCCTCGGGAAGAGCCGCCTCAAGAGCCGCCCATCTCTCTGCAAGCACGACCTCCTCGCGCTCCTTGAGGAAGCCCATAAGCGAGAAGAACTCGCTCTTCTCGTGGCCTGCCTCGAGAATAAGCTCGGGCTCGTTAAGATAATTCTCGCAGAAATAGTCGGTTGCGAGCTCAGCAAGCTGGAAGTCGGTCCATACTATTGCAACCGACGAGCCGTCAGAGTAAATGAGATATCCTGCAAGGTCGTCGATATCCTCGCCCTCTGCCTCGAGCTCTGCAGCCTTCCTTGCGAGTTTATCCTCGAGAATATCCTTTGCCGTAGCCGTTATCTCACGGCTTGTGTCGCCTATAACTATCTCGTGGTCGAACACTATCATAGTGTCGGGGAAAACCGTGGTAGCAAGGGAAGCGTGCTCCTTTAAATAGTCGCGCACCGCAGGTCCAACGTTATTTACGAGGGCTATATCGGTGTTATTATGTATGATAGCGGGGAATGCCTTGTCGCTGTAAATAGTGCCGGGGGCAATCTCTATTCCGTCGTCGAAATCCTCGCCGCCCACGTCACACTTGCAGTCGTCGTCCTCGTCCTTGTGCTCTGCGTCGCAGCCGTCCTCGAACGCCGCCTCGCACTCCTCGCACTTCTTGTCGTCGTTCTTGTCAAGGTGAGTGCACGGGGTGCCCTCCGTGTCGCCGCACGCGCAGAAAAGCAGGGTGACGAGCGAGAGAAGGGAAATCAGAATTAAAAGTCTTTTCATAAAATTTTCTCCGTAAAACAGAATGTAACTTGTCGGTTACTTGCGGTAATTATATCATACGCACGGGTATTTGTCAACGCTTTTTTAAAAATACCGTTTACTTTGCCGTATAGGTCTTATAGGATATATCGTCAAGGTAGATTGTCGCCTCGGTCGAGGAGTCGGTGTAGAGGTTCAGAAGTCCGGTCATCTGGTGATTCGTAACAAAACCGGTAGCCGACGAGCTTCCGAGAAGCTCATCTCCGAGGTATAAGGAGTAGCTACCCTTCGTCCAGTCGTATTCGATAGCGAGGCGGATATACTCGCCCACCTTGCCGACCTCTCCCATGAGCTTATTATTGTTGTCGTAAACGAAGACGCCGCCACTTTCGTCAACACCGATACGCGGAGTAACGATAGTCGTTCCGCTATCAGCCTTCCTGAAGGCGAGGTACAGTAGCTTTGCGTTCGCAGGGGTCGACGCGCTTATCTTAATCGAGAACTCGACGCGTGCGGCATTCGGGAATTTATCGACGTTGTTTGCCTTGATATTAAGCTCGTAGTTTCTGCTTTTCGAGCTCGTTTGAGCGGTGGAGCGTATTTCGAGCACGCTATTATCTTCGTCCTTTGTAACCTTTACGTAAGCGCCCTCGTTGGCGGTGCTTCCGCCCGATTTTATCTGCACGTCTATTCCGTCGGGCAGCTCGCCTGTCGGGGTTTTCTCAAAGTCGTAGGTTACTAGCCTCTCGGTCGTCATAGCGCCCTTCTCGACGGGCTCTGCGTTAAGTAGTGCGTTTACGTAAACGACCCTGTCCTGCTCGGTAAAGAGAGGGATATTATACTGCGAAAGCTCGAGCGCTGCGAGCGCATAGTAGGGAATATCGTAGGCTGCAAAGAGGAAGCCGGGAACGTCGCCCTCCTTTGCTCCGAGGGAAATCGGACAGCCGTAGACCGATTTTGACGAGCCGCCCCTTGAGGTGCTGAAGCTGTGTCCGGGCTTGGTGTAAAGCGCAACCTGCGCGTAAGTGCCCTCAAGACCTGCCGCCGCGTTCTCAAAGACGCGCGCCTTTATCTCGTCGCATTTCGCCTCGCGCTCGGCATCGGTGCCCGAGTACGCCTTCCTTATATTCTCGTAGAGGTAGGGGAAGCAGGTCCAGACGTTGTAGATATCGCAGGTGTTGCCGGCAGGCTTCTCTACGGGGTCCCACATAAGTATCTCGAAGGAGGAGTCTATCATTTTCTCTACGTGCTTTACCTCGTATCCGAGGCGGTTGTAGACCGAAACTATTTTATGTATCGCGTTGGTGGAGTTGTAGTAGAGATTTTTTGACCAAACTCCGTTTTCGGGATTCTGGTGCTTATTGCAGAACTCGACGAACATATTGCCCATTGTCGGGGTGAGCAGGCTCGAGTTCGACTGAGTGTGGCTGCCGAAGGTGTAGAAGAAGGACGCCTTCTGCGAGTCGGACATACTCCCTAGCGACGCCTCTTGCTTTGCAAGATACTCGGCGTAGGTCTCCGCACTTGCGTATTCGCCGTGCAGTGCCGAGGCGAGAACGACCTTGGAGACTGCCGCTGCCGTGCTCGTTCCGAGGGTGGAATAGAGAGCCTCTTCGTTTGTGCCGTAGCCCGAGTATTTTGCCACCGAGGCGATTTTGTTTATAAGATTGTTTGCCGAGCCCTTGTCACGGCTGATACGCAGCTGTGCGTTATTTGACTCGATAAAGGACTTCGGCCACTGGGGGTGATAGTAGTAGCCGTCCTCGTCGCGCATAGCCTTCAGCCACTCGGAGGTCTTTACGAGGAGCTCCGGGGGGATAGCCTGTTCCCACTTGCCCTCGAACATCTCTGCCATTCCGGTGTAGCCGACGAGCGTCAGGCAGTAGTAGGTCGTCTCGATGTCGGGGAGAAAGCCCTCGTTCATTCTCGCGCTCTCGGAGTAGTAGAAGCCGCCCGTCTCGGTGTCGTAAAGACTAGCGAGCCAGTAAACCACGTCGTCGTCGTAGAGAGAGTAGAGCTTTTTATAAGCGCCTATTATGCCCTCGCGGTACTCCTCGGGCACTGCCGCCTCGAGCTGTGCCCACTTTCTTGCGAAAATCTCCTCCTCGCGCTCCTCGAGGTACTCGGAGAGGGAAAGGAAGCCCGATTTGGTAAAGCCCGCCTCAAGTGTAAGAGAGGTGCCGCCAAGATAGTTTTCGCAGAAGTAGTTCACCGCAACGGAGGCAATCTGGAAGTCGGTCCATACTATCGCAACCGACCTGCCGTCGGAGTAAATAAGGTAGCCTGAGAGGTATTCCGTGTCTTCACCGCTTGCCAGAAGCTCTGCCTTCTTTGCCGCGAGCTTTTCCAGAAGGAGTGCCTTTGCCTCTATCGAAACCGTACGGCTCGTATCTCCTAAAACTATCTCGTTGCTGTAAGGGGAAACCGAGTCCTTGAAGACCGCGGTGGAAAGAGAAGCGTGCTCCTTCAAATAGTCGCGCACTACGAAGGCGTTACTCGAGGCGTAGTTTACCTCGCCATCTTTATATATGATTGCAGGAAAGACGGTGTCCGAGTATATAGTTCCGTCGGCGGGCTCCTCACCGTCGTCAAAGTCCTCAAAGCACTCGTCGCAGAAGAAGTCGTCGTTTACATCTCTGTGAACGTCACATTCGTCAACAAAGTCTGCGCCGCACGAGTCGCACTTCTTATCGTCGTCGCTATCTCTGTGAGTGCACACCTCGCCCGTGCCGCCGCAGGCAGAGAGGCTAAGGATGGCAAAGAGGAAAATGAAAATCAGCACTTTTTTCATAAAAGGTCTCCTACACGCAATAAATTTTTTTAGATATTTTAACATAACCACCGCGCGCTTGTCAAGGCAAAAATTATGAACACTAGAAATATCGCTCCTTTGCGTGAGCCGTAAGCATCGTTTTTTTCTGCAAAAGAAAAAGAGAGAACGCCTCGGATTTATACCGTTTCGTCCTCTCGTTTTGCTATATTTGTAAAGTAATGTTTGCTTTTTGGTTATTGCGGATTGGGGTTCGGCTTCTTTACGGCAGGCTTTGCCGTGCGGATACCCTCGATATACATAAGTCTATGCTTCTCGGTGAAGTACGGGGGCTCTGCGCTCTCAAGCTCGAGGGCTGCGAGGATATGGTGCGACATAGACGACGTTGCAAAGAGTACGCCCGAAAAGTCGCCCTCCTTGGTGTTCGGTACGCCGTAGGGCAAGCCGCCCCAGCCGGATGCGGCTCTGCCTCTGAAGGTCGAGAAGGAGCCGTTATCGAGACGGAAGTCGAGGAGCTGATCGTAGGTCGCGCGGATAGCACTCGCAACGCTTGCAAATACGCGCATCTTGAGCTCGCGGCATCTTTCCTCCTTCTCCTCGGTAGTGCCGGGGGAGCATTTTCTTATGTTCTTGTAGATATAGGGGAAATCCGACCACACGTTGTAAATTTCGCAGGTGTTGTGCGGAAGGTTCTCGGGCATATCCTTAAGTATCTGTATCGTCGAGTCAACTATTTTATCCGCATACTTTAGCTCTCTGCCGAAGGTGTTGTAGATAGAGCATATCTTGTGTATCGCGTTGGTAGAGGCGTAGGAGAGGTTCTCCGACCACATACCGTTCTCGGGGTTCTGGTATTTATCGAAGAAGTC
>JAZOMD010000092.1:0-6951 GCA_045653745.1 Eubacteriales bacterium
GGAAAACAACGATAGCTGATATTTCCGTGCTGTATCTCAAAGTATTTGCCCGGCTTGAACGGAAGTGAAGGGAAGACTGAGGTGGGAATTTTGATATCCACAGGCTCCTCGTTTATCACTCCGTTAATGGATAGGGTATCGGGTGCGAGAGTTATCCTCGCTCGCCCCACATTGCAATACTTGTGCTTCTTCGGGTCTATCAACTGGATTCTCGCCATTGTCGTCGTCTTTTTTATCCTGCCGTTTTTGACCCTTCTCTTCAGATTATTGTATATAATCCTGCTCCAGGTGGATACGAGGCGAACTTCCTTTTTGCCGTCTTTGCTGTGAAGAATGGCGTATTTGTCGCAGGTTTCCTCAAAGCCGCATTGAACGCAGTATATCGTCTTTTTCTTTCTTGTCCGTATGGTGAATTCGCCCATGCAGTTCGGACACTCGTACAACACGTTTTCAAGGCCCTCTATATTGTTATTCTTTGAATATTTTATTTTTAATTTCTCCTGCTCCTCGTATGCGTCAAAATCAAGGGCGGCGAACGTCTTTTCTTTTATTTCGTCAAGAGGCAGGCTGGTTAACTCCTCCTTGTCGAAGAGCTTGTATATATCCGTGTACGTGCGGCCGCGGCGCAGACCCTTTGCCCACTTTGGATTTGAAAAATAGGTTCCGATGTTCTTGGCGACGTACACGTCGGTGTTAAGCCACCTTAAGAATTCGTATGTTGTCGGTGGTATCGGAGTCGATCTTCCGTCCTCGCACATCAGTCCTGCAGGGTATATAGCGAGTATTCCACCCGACTTTACGGTGTTTTTCATCGCCGCAATATCCCTTAGCGAGCTCTGGAATTGCTGCTTCGGTATCATTCCCAGTCTGGATACGATTTTTTTGCAGGGCAGAGTATTGTAAAAGGCGTTGCTTATAACAAAGGTGATGTGCTCCCTCGTCGCTCCTATAAGGTTGACGAAATCTATTGACGCCTCGTGATTTGCAATTATAACGAACGGCCCCTTTTTTCCTCGTATCTCGTTGCGTATAAACTTTCTTTTGAACGCAAATATCGCCACGAACCAGGCTAAAAATCTAACGAATCCGTACCAAAACTTGCTGTAAGTCTTCTTTTTAGTTGGTTTCTTTTCTTTCATTGTGATCCTCTCACTCGGTGTGAAACGTTTTTGAACTGCCGCTATAATAATAGCACATTTCTCGGAAAATGTCAAATAAAAGTGTTTTTTTGGAAAATCCAATGGCTCTCGATGGTGATTTTCAACAATTATCCGTCACCGATAATATGCAAAATGAACAAATACTGTCTTCCGCGCGCCAAGACTTGAAAAAAGGGTTGATTTTTCTTTTATTTTGTTATAAAATATATATTATACGTTTGCGCGTTTTTAAAATAATTCTGCGTGCGCGAGACAAAAATGTTTCTCGGAGGAAATGCTATGATAAATAAGATAACTACCGATAAAGCTCCTGCCGCCATCGGTCCGTATTCTCAGGCGGTGGTTGTGGGAAACCTCCTTTTCACCTCGGGGCAGATACCGATAAATCCCGAAACGGGTACGGTCTGTGCCGAGGGAATAGTTGCACAGACCGAGCAGGTAATGAAAAATCTCGGCGCGGTTCTTTCTGCCGCAGGCACTTCCTTTGAGAAGGCGGTAAAGACGACCTGCTTCCTTGCCGATATGTCCGACTTCGCTGCGTTCAACGAGGTCTACGCAAGGTACTTCACCGAGAAACCCGCGCGCTCCTGCGTTGCGGTTAAATCCCTTCCTAAGGGCGTGCTCGTTGAGGTCGAGGTAATTGCAGAAATACAGTAAAGGAATCTCTTGAAAGGAAAAACATTATGCAATATATACATTTGAGATTTCCCGGCGGCCTTCTCAAGGCAGCTACCTTCAGCTACGACGACGGAGTAAAGCAGGATATAAGGCTTGCAAAGCTCCTCTACGATAACGGACTCAAGGGAGCGTTCAATATCGCCACCGCAAGACTCGAGTCGGATGAGGGGAGCTATATCGATGTCGATACCATACGAGATAATATTCTCGCTCTCGGACACGAGGTTGCCGTTCACGGCCATAACCATATCGCCACGGGTGCTGCCCACCCCGTCAATGCGGTGAGAGAAGTTCTTTATTCAAGAGAAATTCTCGAGAGGAAATTTGGCAGAATAATCCGCGGAATGGCGTATCCCGATTCGGGCATTAGACGCTCTGATAACGGAAATGACTACCCGACGGTGAAGGGAATACTTTCCTCGGTAGGAATTGCCTACTCCCGTACGCTTGCTGGCGATAACAACTCCTTTGAGCTGCCGACCGACTGGCACGCGTGGATGCCCACGGCACATCACGATAACCCGAAAATTTTCGACTGGATAGACGAGTTTATTTCGCTTGATGTTGATAAAAGAGTTGCTTCTGCGAAATATCCGCGCCTTCTTAAAATCTGGGGTCATAGCCACGAGTTTGACAGAAATGAAAACTGGGACAGAATAGAGGAAATCTGCCGCCGCCTCGGCGGAAGACGGGATATATGGTTTGCGACGCCTATCGAAATCTACGACTACGTGCAAGCCTACAATTCGCTCATTTTTTCTGCCGATTCGAGTAAGGTTTATAACCCCACCTGCACGCAGGTCTGGTTCTACACCTCGGGCAAAACCTATGCAGTCTCTCCGGCAGAGACGGTTTTTGTAGAAAATTAAATCTTTTTTTCTAAAACCACTTGACAAATGCGCATCGTGGTATTATAATTTAGTATGCTAAAGCGGTTTAGCGAACAAAAGTGGAAATTTCGGAGGTAACGAGATTGGAACGTTTACATACGAAGGACGTTGACGAATTATTTGATGCAATAGCTTCTCTGCGTACGCGCGAGGAGTGCTATAGCTTTTTTGAGGACGCGCTCACCGTAAAGGAAATACTCGACACCGCGCAAAGGCTTAAGGCGGCAAAAATGCTGCGTAGCGGCGCGAGCTATTCCGAGGTCTGTAAGGAGACGGGTATGAGCACAGCAACCATAAGCAGAGTAAGCAAGGCACTCGAGCGCGGCGCGGGGGGATATGCTCTCGTGATAGACAGAACGGAGAAGGGCAATGTTTGATTTATCCATATTAAAGAATGAAGAAAAAGCGACCTTTGCGCTTCGCTCTCTTTATCATAGCTACGGTTATCTTCCGTTTAAAATGAGCAAGTTTGAGAAGTACGATCTCTACGTCGCCAACAAGGACTTTCTCGTTAGCGATAGGGTAATAACCTTTAACGATACCGACGGTACGCTGCTCGCCCTGAAGCCCGACGTAACTCTTTCCATAGTGAAGAACACCGCCGAGGCAGAGGGAACGGTAGAGAAGGTCTACTATAACGAGAACGTATACCGAGTTTCCGGCAGCACGGGACAGTTCAAGGAGATTATGCAGACGGGTCTTGAGTGCATCGGAGACCTTACCGCCTCTGACGTCTTCGAGGTCGTTTACCTCGCGGCAAAGAGCCTCTCTCTCGTGTCAGAGAGCTTCGTGCTCGATATTTCCCATATGGGAATACTCGGCGCGGTTCTTGACGCGGCGTCGGATAACGACCTTTTCAAGAGGGAAATAACCGCGCTTATTTCCGAGAAGAATGCACACGAGGTTACGGCTGTGTGCAAAAAGTACGGTGTCGGCACCGAGTATGCAGATATAATAAAGACTCTTTCGACCACCTACGGTGATGCGAAAACCGTTCTTCCGAAGCTTCTCTCTCTTTGTGTAACCGATTCTGCAAAAGTAGCGTACGGCGAGCTCGCCGAGCTTTGCTCGCTTCTTTCGTCCACCGAGCTTGCAGACAAAATAAGAATAGATTTTTCCGTCGTAAACAATATGAATTACTATAACGGCATAGTATTCCGCGGATTCCTTTCGGGAATATGCGAGGGAGTGCTCGCCGGCGGTGAGTACGGAAGGCTTCTTGCCGGAATGGGCAGAAACAGCGGAGCCATAGGCTTTGCGCTTTATCTAGACCTTCTTTCCGAGCTTGACGCGGGCTCTGCCGATTATGACGTAGACGTCCTTCTTCTTTACTCTGATTCGTCCTCTGCTCTTGAGGTTTCAAAGAAAAAAGCCGAGCTTATAGCAGAGGGCAAGAGCGTATACGCCGCAAGGCGCACGCCCGACAAGCTTCGCTTTAAAGAAGTGGTTAAGATGGGAGGAGATGTGTGATGATTAACGTTGCGCTTCCCAAGGGCAGACTTGGCGAGAAGGTATACGATATGCTTGAGCGCTCGGGATACGAGTGCCCGTCGATAAAGGAAAACGGCAGAAAGCTCATATTTGAAAATCCCGAGAAGGGAATCAGATATTTCTGGGTAAAGCCCTCGGACGTATCTATCTACGTTGAGCGAGGTGCTGCCGACATAGGAATTGCTGGAAAGGATATTCTCCTTGAATATTCGCCGAGCGTGTACGAGCTACTCGACCTCCATATAGGTAAATGCAGAATGGCAGTTGCCGCAAAGCGCGATTTCCGCGACGATAACAGAAGAACTCTTAAGGTAGCAACCAAGTTTGTGAACATAGCGAAAAGCTACTACGCCTCGCTTTCAAGAGATATTGATATTATAAAGCTTAATGGCTCGGTAGAAATAGCTCCCATACTCGGACTCTCCGACGTTATAGTCGATATAGTCGAAACGGGTACCACGCTTAAGGAAAACGACCTCGAGGTTTACGAGACTATCGTTCCGATAAGCGCAAGGCTTATAGCAAATAAATCGAGCTTCAAGTTCAAAACGGGGGAGATAGAAGCCCTCGTGGAAGGTATGAGGAAACAGATAAAATACGATGATTAAAATATATAAATACGGCGAGGTAAGCCCCGAGGAGATTTTCGCAAGAGAAAATCCTACTGCAAACGTTGAGGGCACGGTTGCCGAAATCATAGCAAACGTTGTAAAAAACGGAGATAAGGCACTCTTTGAGTATTGCCGTAAGTTCGACAAGGCGGAGCTTACCTCTTTAGAGGTAACCGCTGAGGAAATAGACGAGGCGTTCTCTCTTGTGGATAAGGAGTTCGTTGATATTCTCACCGAAGCAAGATGGAATATCACCGATTTCCACTCCCGTCAGTGGAGAGGCAGCTTCCTTATAAATGAAAAGGACGGCGTGGTTACGGGTCAGAAGGTTATTCCTATCGAAAAGGTGGGAATCTACGTTCCCGGAGGCACCGCCGCTTATCCCTCTACCGTTCTTATGGATTCCATTCCTGCCAAAATTGCAGGCTGCTCCGAGATAGTAATGGTTACTCCTCCCGGCAAGGACGGAAAGGTAAACCCTGTAATTCTCGCTGCTGCAAAAATTGCAGGTGTTGACAGAATATTCAAAGTCGGCGGAGCGCAGGCGGTTGCCGCCCTTGCATACGGAACCGAGAGCGTGCCGCGCGTGGATAAGATAGTAGGCCCCGGCAACGCATACGTTGCAGAGGCGAAGAAGCAGGTCTTCGGCAAGGTGTCTATCGATATGATAGCAGGCCCTTCGGAGATTCTGGTCGTTGCAGACACGCGCTCGAATCCCGAGTTCGTTGCGGCGGACCTTCTTTCTCAGGCTGAGCACGATAAGAACGCAAGCGCCGTTCTCGTAACCGACAGCTACGCCCTTGCAGAGGCTGTCAGCCGAGAGCTCGAGAGGCAGATACCCGAGCTTCCCCGTGCGGAAATTGCAAGAGCCTCGATAGACAATAACGGTAAGATTATCGTAGCAGAGGATAACCTTATGCTCGCTATTGATATTGCAAACGAGATAGCGCCCGAGCATCTCGAGCTTTGCGTAGATAATCCCTTCGATTATCTTGATAAGATAAAGCACGCAGGCTCTGTGTTTATGGGCAGATATTGCCCCGAGGCACTCGGCGATTATTTTGCAGGACCGAACCACACCCTTCCCACAAGCGGTACGGCGAGGTTTTCCTCGCCTCTTAGCGTTGAGGATTTCATAAAAACAACGCAGTTTACCTATTATACCAAGGAAGCGCTCGAAAGAGTTGCCGAGAAGGTATCCTATTTTGCCAAGAAGGAAGGACTTGACGCGCACGCAAGAAGCGCAACCGTCCGTTTTGAGAACAAATGAGCAGATTTTTCAGCACCAAATATTCTTCCCTCACAGCCTACGTTCCGGGTGAACAGCCGAAGGAAAGAAAATACGTAAAGCTAAATACCAACGAGTCCCCCTTTCCCCCCTCACCTTCGGTGAGCGAGGCGGTGCTTTCCGAGGCGTCGAGACTCAACCTCTATTCCGACCCCGAGTGCACCAACCTCGTGAAGACATTTGCCGAGCACTACGGTGTCACGGAGGATATGGTTATTATGACCAACGGCTCGGACGAGGTTTTGAATTTTGCCTTTATGGCGTTCTGTGACGCGACTCACCCGATAGCATTTCCCGATATTACCTACGGCTTTTATCCCGTCTTTGCCCGTCTTAACGCGATTCCCTATGAGGAAATCCCTCTTGCAGACGACTTTTCCGTAAGGGTAGAGGACTACGCAGGCAGAGGCACTAATATCGTTATAGCTAACCCCAACGCTCCGACGGGTCTTGCACTTTCTCTTTCGGATATTGAAAGAATAGTCAGCACCAATACCGAAAGCGTCGTGATTATCGACGAGGCGTACGTTGATTTTGGCGCAGAAAGTGCCGTATCTCTCGTTAAAAAGTACGATAATCTTCTCGTCACGGGCACCTTCTCGAAATCCCGTTCCCTCGCAGGTGCGCGCCTCGGCTTCGGTATTGCCTCTCCCGAGATAATACGCGACCTTAATACCATCAAGTATTCTACCAACCCCTATAACGTCAACAGAATGACGATGGCAGCAGGCGTTGCCGCCATTACCGACGATGCCTACTATATGAATAACTGCAAGACGGTTATTGATAACAGGGAATACACTCGCAAAAGGCTTCTTGAGCTTGGTTTCTCG
>JAZOMD010000093.1:0-2297 GCA_045653745.1 Eubacteriales bacterium
GTGCTTACAAGCAAGCGAGAATCGCGCTCGAGGTCGGCAAGGTGTTCGACATCGAGAAGCCCGTAATGTCCTACGAGAACCTCGGTATCGGCAGACTTATATATCAGCTCCCCACCACCCTTTGCGAGATATTCCTCGGAGAGGTGTTCAAGAAGGGCTCGATAGAGTCGCTTGACAGAGAGACGCTTATGACCGTGCAGAGCTTCTTTGAAAACAACCTTAACGTTTCCGAGACCTCGAGAAAGCTTTTCGTTCACAGAAACACTCTCGTGTACCGTCTTGAGAAGATAAGAAAGCTCACCGGCCTTGACCTTCGCGAGTTCGACCACGCAGTTACCTTCAAGGTAGCTCTTATGGTTAAGAAGTACCTTGCCAACAGACCTACGAAGTTCTGATTTTCCCCGACGGAAGACGACGAATTTTTCAGGCAATAAGTGATAAAATAAAAGTGGAGAGGTTGCCGTACTGCGGCAACCTCCGATATAATGTAAGGGGGCTCCCCCTCTGACAGAAGGAGAAGCGATGGTAAACAAAACGCGCCGCCCGCTCTTTCGGGCAATAATTTCTCTCTTTCTCGTATTCGTTCTCTCTACCTCGGCCTTGTCACTTACATCCTGCTTTGAATACGAGGCAAAGAGCAAGGACGAGATAATTTCAAACATTGAAAACACTTCCTCCGAGGACACCGAGGACTACACGCTGGTTATGCAGTATTTCTCGCTCTGGGGAATGCCGCGATACGACACAGAAAAGCTCGCGTGGGTTGAGACGGTTTTCAACACGCACTATAAATACGGCGACGGACTTCCGAAGACCGAGCAGCACGCGCGCTTGGCGGCGGAGATATTCCTTAGCGAGTACTACGACAGTATAAACAGAGATAACAAGACCGCCGTTACCGACGCGCTCATATCCTCGTACGTTGCCGCGGTCGGCGACCCATACGCGGTATACCGCGAGCCCGAGGAATACTCGGATTATAACGACACGATAAACGGCACCTTCGGCGGAATAGGCATCGTCGTTGAATACGACCATACCGAAGAATCCATCACGGTCACCTCGGTGACACCCGGTGCGCCGGCAGAGGCGGCAGGATTTCTTCCGGGCGACCTGATTTTCGCAATCGAGGGTAGGACGATAGAAGAGCTCGGCTACCTAAACGCCATAGATTATATACGCGGCGAGGTCGGCACGAAGGTTACGGTGACGGTTATAAGAGAGGGCGAGAAGCTCGACTTAGTCTCCGACCGTGCGATAATCGACGAGCAGAGCGTCGGATACACTATGGACGGAAATCTCGGATATATAGCCGTTTCGGGCTTCAAGGGCAACACCTACGAGCAGTTTGCCGAGGCGGTTGACTCGGTCGTTGCCGATGGGGCAGAGGGCATAATCTTCGATATGCGCAACAATCCCGGCGGCCTCGTCTCGAGCGTATGCGATATGATTTCCTACCTTATCCCAACGGGATATGCAATAGTTTCCTATGATTTCAACGACTCCACGGTGGTGATACGCTCCGAGGACGACCTTGACCCGAAGACGGGCGAGACGCGCGACAGCGTTGTCGACCTTCCTATGGTGGTTATCTGCAACGAGTACACAGCCTCGAGCGCGGAGATATTCACCTCGGCGATAAGAGATTACCGCAACGAGGAGCTGCTTTCCGCGAAGATAGTCGGCGGCGTGACCTACAAAAAAGGAATTATGCAGTCTACCTTCAAGTATAAGGACGGCTCGTCGGTTACCTGCACTATCGCCTACTACAATCCCCCCTCGGGTGAAAATTACCACGGCACGGGAATCACTCCCGACGTTATAATCGACATCGGCGAGACCGAGGACCTTCAGTATAAAACAGCTAAAAAAGAGCTCGAAGCGCTCATAAATGCAAACAAAGATTAACAAATACAACGAAATATAACAGGAGAAACACCAAAAATGTCTGAAACCAAGACCTACACTCAAGCGGGCTTTAAGGCCCTCCAGGACGAGCTCGACTACCTCGTAAACGTAAGAGTCGAGGAGAACAAAAAGGAGATTTCCACCGCGCGTGCCTTCGGCGACCTTTCCGAGAACAGTGAGTACGACGAGGCAAAGCAGGAGCAGGGCAAGATTCACGCAAGAATCGACGAGCTTCGCGAGATGATAGCAAACGCGAAGGTTATCGACGAGTCCCAGATAGACGAATCCAAGATAAGCGTAGGCTCTATCGTAGTTCTCTACAACGTTGAGCGCGCAAGAGAGATGACCTACCACATCGTAGGCTCTTACGAGACCGACCCCAAGAACGG
>JAZOMD010000094.1:0-12513 GCA_045653745.1 Eubacteriales bacterium
TTTTTCATAGATAATCCTCCGTTTGTGTTTTTTAGTTTCGACTGGCAGGTCAATTCTATTATATCACAAACGGAGGATTTTTCTCATCGGTTAACCTTTTTGGAACCACGCGACTATCGCGTGGTTTTCGTTATACAAAAAATGGGCTGAGTCAGCGACTCAGCCCATAAAAGGTTATTTTGTTTGTTATAGGCTTGCGCCCGAATTATTTATCCTTTATTTCCGAGGGATAAACGTACGCGCCGTCCTCAAGGTCGTTAACCTTCGGCCACTTAAGCATAGTTTCAAGCACTATCTCGTAGTAGGTGGTCTCCTCGAAGTATTCCTCGTCGTAGTAATCGAAGATTTCCTTCTCTCTTTCCTTGGTGAACTCTGCCCACTCTTGGTCGTTATAATCCTCGCGCTTCTTTTTCTTGGAGTCAAGATACTGTTCGATATACTCCTCGAGGTACTCGGCTCTGAGGGATTTGTACTTTGCCTCAAACGTCTCGGCGGTGGGAGTGAGGTTTTCCTCGCGCAATATATAGTAGAAAACTAGTCTTTCCTTAACGAGGCTCTCGCACATCTCCTTGAGATAAGCCTTCCAGTCCTGCTTCTCTGCAAGACCGAGGTATGCAACCGCGAACTCGTCAAGAGTTTCGAACACCTTGTACTGGCCGTTCGAGTCGGTAAGACCGCCGCCGGTCTTCTCAAACTGGTCCTCAACGTCCTTGACGTACTCGTCGTATATGTCGTTTACCTTAAGGGTGGGGTACTCTTTAACCTTAGCGTTCTTGAGGTAGTAGGACCAGATTGCCTCCTCGATAAGAGCCTCGCGCTTCTCCTCGTACTCCTTCATAAAGGAATCCCAGAGGAAATTCTCGTATCTTGTAACAAGGGTATCGCCCTCGAACTTGTTGATTTCTTCCTCGGTGATAGTAGCGTCCTCGCCTGCGAGAATCTCACGAAGGAACTCGTCGTTCCACTCGGGAACGGAGTAGTCAACGGTGTAGTCTACGTATACCTCGAAGTAGGCGGTCTCGTTACGGAGCTTTGCGCTCGAGGTACCCGTGGTGCCGTAGTCGTAGGGGAAATAAACCTCAACGGTCTTGATGGGCTTACCGCCGTTGGTCTCCTCCTTCTCACAGGTGGTGACGAACTGAACGTTAACGTCCTTATACTGGTACTTCTTATCGCCGATGGTGATAGCCTCGTCGAGCTCCTTAGAGGTAGAGAACTTGGTTCCGATATCCTGTGCGCATATCGCCTCGAGGAAGCCCTCGCCGAAGGTATCCTTGATGGTTTGGGTCTCGGAGAGGTCAATTCTTACACCCGTCTGGGTAAGCTTCTCGGCATTAACGGTGTTTCCGTCCTTGTCGAGCGGATAACGGACGAAGTCAACGTATGCAATGTGCTTTTCGGGGTCGGGCTTGCCGGTGGTTATCTTAACGAACCTTGCAAACTCCGAGGTGTCCATTCCTATAAGACCGAGCTCGAAGCCGGCAACGAAGCCGCCGGAGCCGATAGTCAGGCTCGAGGGGTCCTGTGCAGCAAGGTTAGACATACCGCTGACAACAACCTCTGCTCCCGTCTCGGGGTCAACGAGGTATCCGCGATAGCGTATGTACGTGATGTCTCCAACACCTATTACGTGGTCGTGAAGGCCTGCGCCGTCGCCAACCTTTTCGACCTTGGTAGCAAGAATCTGAATAATAGCGTTCTCTACGTCGGATACGCCGGTGCCGTCCTCGTTCTTCTTATGAGGCTTGGCAAGTGCTATATCAACGGTGAAATCCTTGTAGCTCTTATCCTCAGGGAAGCTGACGTAATTTGCAAGATTTGATGTCAGGTAATCAAACGCCGCCTGGCGCTTCTCCTCTGCGCGTCTGTCCGCCTCGCCCTTTATGAGGAAGAAAAGAAGGAGCGCAACGGCAAGCACGAACACGCCGCCGATTATTGCCCAAAGCGTTCTCTTGTCGATAGTCTTTTTCGGCATATCGCCGTCATTCTTTTCTTTTCTTTTCTTATTTGATTTTTCTGCACCGGCTCTTGCGTACATTACGCCGAGAGCCTTATCGGTTTGTTTATTGTCTTTTCTTGACATACTTTTCTTTCCTTTTAATTTATAAAGATTGCAAAAAGGAGTCTGCAAAGGTTGTTGCAAGCGTGTCGCACCGCTCGTTATAGCTATGCCCGTCGTGCCCCTTCACCCATTCGAAGGTTACCGTGTGCGTTCTCGTAAGCTCGTAAAGCCTTTGCCAAAGGTCGGAGTTTTTAAGCTCGTCCTTGCCTCTTTTCCAGCCGTGGGAGCGCCAGGACTCTACCCAGCCGAGAAGAAATGCGTCAACGAGATACTTTGAGTCGGAATAAAGAGTAACCGAGCAGGGCTCCTTCAGCGCCTCGAGGCCGGATATAGCCGCAAGAAGCTCCATACGGTTGTTGGTGGTTTCCCTCTCGCCGCCCGAAAGCTCCTTTTCGTATTTACCGTAGACGAGTATCGCGCCCCAACCGCCCCTACCGGGATTGCCGCGGCAGGCACCGTCGGTATATATCTTAACTTCCTTCATTTAAAAATCCCTTATACTCGTATGGGCTGTCTTGAATCAAGGCAGCCCATATCTTAAAATCGTCGGTATTATTTGTCTGCAGAATCAGACTCGGTCTTCTCTGCCTTGATGGTATAGGTTATAGTTCTGAACTTGATGTAGAGGAAATCGTCCTCGCCCTTGGATACTACTACGGAGTGAACGTGACCTGCATCCTCGTCCTTAACGAGCTCGGTGCTGGTGAGGTAGTAGAAGAGTCTGTTGAACTGAAGAGACGCGCGAATGTTGATTTCGCCGTAAGCTGCCTCGTAGTTTCTGTAAGCCGCTCTGCCAAGAGACTTCTTGTATGCCTTGAATACCTCGTCGGTAACAAGGAAGTTCTTTGCGTTCTCAACAGCCTCAGCCTTAACGTCGTCGGTCTGCTCGTCGTATGCGCCCGCCGCGATATCCTTGTTGATGTACTCAACAACCGTAGAGGAAACGCCGTCGGCATCAAGTGCCTTTGCGCAAGCGTACATAATAAGAAGGGGACCGATAGCTTCCTTTGCTTCCTTCTCGATAGCAGCCTCTATGGTGATGTTTGCCTTCTTTGCGCCGGTAGCGTCAAGAAGGTACTTGTCGAGGTCGCCCAAGTAGTGAGCGTAGTTAGACTCGGTGGAGTTGTACTTGCCCTTATAGAACTCGTACTCGTAGGACTCGTAGAGCTGCTCCTCGAAATCCTCGAGAACCTTCTCGGGATACTTACCGGTAAGCTTTGCAACCTTCTCGTTGTTGAAGAGAATCTCGTAAACAGCCTTCTCAACCGACTCGGTGATAGCAGTCTCGTATTTCTCCTTGAGGCCGTGCTCAACGTCGGAGTTGTACTGAGAGATAATTTCCTCGCCGATAGCCTTTGCATCGGTCTTGGAGGAGGTTGCTGCGCAAATCTTCTCAGCAAGAGAAACGATTTCCCCTCTCTGAGCCTTGCGGTATGCAAGAAGCGTCGACTCCTCGGCAGCAATCTGCTCGTCGGTTGCCTTGTCGCCCTTGTCCTTAACTATCTTTGCAGCGTCGTCGTAAGCCTTCTTAAGCTTGCCGAGGTTGCTCTCTGCGTCGTAGGTCTCGGAGTAAACCTTGCCGAGCTCCTCAACGAGAGCCTTAACGGTCTTTTCGCCGTTCTTGTAATCCTCGCTCTTGAATATCTCAAGACCCGAGGAAGCGATAGAGGAGCCTATTGCGTATCTGATGATGTTGAAAGCGGTAAGCTCGGTGGGAACGGAGAGACGGTATACGGGATAGATGTGGTAGGTGAGCTCCTTATCCTTGAGGTCAACCTTGGTGCCCGAGTCGTACTGATTGTCGGGAGCAACCTCGGTCTTCGAGGTGTACTGCTTGTAGGTGAAGTCTACGGGAGTGCCTGCCTTGTTCTCGAGGAACTCTATCTTGAGGTTAGAGTAGGTGTACTCGGTACCAGAGGCGGTAATCTTGTGAGAGGAAACCTCGCTCTTTGCCGCCTCGTCGTAATACTTTACGTTAGCGCCAACCTTAACGGTGTTCTTATCGCTTGCAAGAAGACCTGCAATATACTTAGCAAGTGCGTTCTCGGACTCTGCGTCGATTACGAGCTTCTCGAAAGCCGCGGTCTGCTTGTAGGTCTTGTCGATAATGGGATTGCCGTCAGCATCCTTTTCTGCCTTGTAGGTATTCCAGGTTACGTTGTAGGAAACGATAACGGTGTTACCTGCCTTTACCTTGAGGTCGTCAAGGTCAACAGCGGTGGACATATCGTAAGCGCCCTCGCCGTTTTCGCCGAAGTTGAAGTCCTTAAGCGCCTCGCCAACCTTTGCAAGGAAAGCGTCCTTATCGTCAGCAGGGATATTGCCGAGGTCGATAACGTGCTTTGCAGAGGTAGCGGATGCGGTGATGGCGGACTCCTTCATGTTGGAGTAGTAGTAAACGTTGCCCTCCGCATCGGTTGCGTAGTAGCAGAAATATACGAGGTCGCGCGCTCCGGCAGTACCGGTGGTGAGCTTATCGGACTCGTAATTCTTAACCTCGTTCTTCACGGTGGTTGCGATGGAGCTGAAAATAGCCTCTGCTATCTTCTCTTTTCTGGTCTCGGGGTCGCCGGTGAAATCAGCGTCCTCAATTTCTATCTTGCCGAGCGCTGCCTTAAACTCGTCGTAGTTGAAGGTTACGTACTGGTCAAGATTTTCCTCGGTGAAATCGTACGCGCCGCAGCCAACGAGGGCAAGAACGAGCATTACGACTACGAGGAGTGATGCAATAATCTTCTTTTTCATCTTGGTCATCCTTGTATTTTTTATTTTTTATTTAAATTAAGCAAAAACAATTATAGCACACTATTTGGGAAAATGCAAATGTTTTTTGCGGTTTTTTATAAAAATAATAAAAATTTTAATAAAAACCTTACTTTTCTGCCTCGTATCCCATATCCGGAAGCACGTCTTCGCCGTTGAGAAGGTTAAGAACGCTCCTTACGAACTTGTTGAAATTGAGGTCGGAGATGTAGAGGTCGGACACCGCAGGCGTTCTTGCGCCCGTCTCGTCCTCGAGGAAGAAGCTGACTACTATACGTCTGTCGTCAAGGCGTCTGAACTCGTAGACGTACTTGTTGATAGCCGAGGAGCTCTTGACGTCGAAGGCGATGGTCATAAGCGCCTCACCTGCGAGCAGAGTCTTTATCTCGTCGGAATCGACGTCTACCGTGCCCATATAATAGCTGCTGTAAATTACCTTGAGAAGCTCCTTGAAGTTCGCTGCACCCATAGTGTCGTGACCTATGTTAAGCTTCTTGTATTCGTCGAGGTAGAGGTAGTTATAGAGCTCTGCGAGCGAGAATTCTGTCTTGCCGTGGCGCACGAGAAGCTCGGAGAGACCCGTCTTGTCGTACACGCCCGAAACCGAGGTCTTGCCTTCCTCAAAGCCGCCTATCGAGACGTAAGGAGTAAGGAAATCGTATCTCACTCTGCCTTCTGCTTCCTCGAGGTAGTGAGCACCCGTGTCTGCGTCGATGTAGATGGTCTGATACTCAAGTCTGAAGCTGTACTCTCCGACGAGGTCCTCGAAGTTGAGCTTGACGTCAAGGCCGGAAACGTCGGTATGATTTATCATCGCGAGGTTCTTTCTCGCCCAGAAATCGGGGAAGCTCTCATCGAGGTAATTGAAGCTCGAAGCCTCTATTTTGACAACTATATCGTACATATCGGACGCAACGAAGCGTGTTCCGTCCTCTTGTACAGGGCTGATGTAAAGTGTAAATCCGAGCTCGGACGCCCAGGTATAATCGTCCTCGTCGGCAACGTCCTGCCCGATTCCTCGGGGCAACTCGAAGTAAACGGTGTGTCCCTCGTAGAGATGAAAATCCTTCATAACCTCGGGGGTAAGACCTACCGCAACCGTCTCGGTTCCGACAAGGCCTGCAGAGGTCTGTGAGGAGCCGTCGAGCGATATACCGCCGAGTATTCTTA
The DNA here is from genome assembly GCA_045653745.1 of Eubacteriales bacterium. Lineage (GTDB taxonomy): Bacteria > Bacillota > Clostridia > Oscillospirales > CAG-272 > UBA1740. Next base: position 5,996 of record JAZOMD010000094.1, read on the forward strand.
CAGCCGTATCGCAGCTCTCAACCTCGAGAGCGTAGATTGCGTAAGGGTTATCGGGGTCTATCTCAGCTATGGTGTTCTTGTATGAGGTTTCGGCATAGAAGGGGTCTCTCTCGGAAGCGTTGGCAAACCTGAAGGCGGTTACAAGCTCTCTCTCGACAAAGCCCTCTATATTCTGTATCTCGTAGGCAATAAAGTCGTCGAAATGCTGATAGTACATCTCTCCGACGGGCACGCTTATTTCAGCAGTGCCGACGCTTGCTCCGACAAGAGCGTTTTTGATATCAAGATTATAGCCCTCGGTAATCTTCGAGAGGTCAACCATCTGGTTATCCTGCGTCTTGCCGACGGTCTTTGTTCCGTCGGTGTCGGTGATTACGGTATGGAAGGAGAAGGAAACTATCGAATTCTCGCCTACCTTTTCAAGGTAGTTTACCTTTTCGCCGTCAAGCTCGGCAATAAGAGATATCTGAGTTATAACGTAGGTAACTGTCTTTTTCTTTGCGTTATCCGAGGTGTATTTTACATCGAAGGTGTAATCTATCGCCTCGCCTACCCGGGACTCGTAAATCTTCTCCTTAAGCTCCGCAGGAAGAACCGAGTCTCCCTCGAGGCTTATAACCGCGTGCGCAGGCTTGTCGTTCTTCTGCACGCCGTCTATCTTGTAATCGTAGATTACCTTGACGGTCTTTGCGCCGAGAAGCGCACCGGAGAAGTATTCGTCGGTATCGGTGAGCACCGACTCGACGCTCTTAATCGTGTAGGTGTAGACCCCCTTGCCCGTTTCGGGGTTAAAGAGGGTTGCGGAGTTAAGTCCGTTCACGACGGTGACCGTCTTAGGCTCGGAGCTCGTGCCGTCCTTGTCAACAGGCTTGCCGACAAGTGCCGCGATAAGACGCGCGTTTGCCGCGTCGCTCTTTGCGTCCTTGAGGTTAAAGGAAATCTTATCCCTTCCGTAGTGGAAATATCCGTCGTCCTCGGGCTTCTCGCTTGCCGCCTCGCCCGTTTCATAGATGGGTATAAGCACGTCGGCGTTGAATATAACCTCGGAATCCTCGGCTACAAGGTACGCCACCTCGTTACCGTTCTCGTCGTAATATACGTCGCGGTAGTAGTTCTTCCACTGCTTATAGTCGGTGGTAAGATAGGGCTCGAAGGTTTTATCCGTCGGAAGACCTGCAGCCACTATTCTCGAATGTATAATGGACTTGAAGCCCGAGAGCGCGTAGGAAAGACTCGTCGATGACGACGCCGCGTAGATGCACTCTCTGTCGTCTATCATAAAGTAATAGCCCGCACCGCCCGTAAGCTTATCGCCTACGATTATCCTGTGCTTCTGCTCCTTGCCCTCGGAGTCGAGATAGGTAATCTCGATAGTCTCCCTCTCGTCCTCGGTGAGTCCGTAGAGCTTCAGCTGGTTGTTTCTCTCGACGGTGGTATCCTTGAGCGGAACCTTATAGTCGTAATAAAGTATGCCGAGGGTCGCAATAAGATACTCAATCTTGGTTGCATTAAGACCGCCGACGGTTTCCACAGCATAGAAGTCGGTATAGTTGAAGCCCGACTCCGCCATAGTTATCTCGGGCATATAAGCCTTTATTCTGCCGTCCTCGTCAAGGTAGTAGAAAAGGAAGTAGGAAAGGTCCTTTCCGTCGGCATCCTTCGCTCTCTGCATCGTGTAGGTGCCGTACTCCTCGGCGTGGCTCACGACGGCTATCGACTGTATCTGCGCCTTTGAGAGGTAGGAATACACGGCAGGGCTGTTCATATAGAGAACCTCGCCTATTTCGGGGTCGAACTGGTCGGGGGGAGGGGTAGTACCGCCCGCGCCGGAGCCTTTATTACCAAATGCGCCGATAAGCGCAGACATAACGATATAAGCCGTAATAAGAATGGCAAGAACACCCGAGGCTGCTATAAGGCCGATATGCTTTTTTGTTATTCTTTTTTCGCCGTTTTCTATCAAAGCAATTCTCCTTATAAAAATCTTCTCTTAATTTTGATGACTATTCCGACAACCGCAACGGCAAGAGGCACCGCAAGGAAAATCACGGTGTACCACACCGACGCCGTGGTGGAAAGAAGTCTGTATTCCGAGTCGATATAGGTATCGACCGAATAAATAGTTGTATCCTCGAGAACCTTACCGCCAACGTTGGGGGAGTTCATCGAGAGGCCTCCGAGCTCTATGGAGGCGTGCTTGTCGGTTCTTATCATATTCTCAACGAGAGCAGAAAGAACCTCGTAGTTTGCATACGCGGGGTTGCCTACGTAATCGTTCGAGAAGAAGTCGGGGCTTGCCGCGCACATAAGGTAGGAGTAGGAATATTCGGCAGAATAGGAGTCTGCCTCAAGTCTTGTGGTAACTCCTGCGAGTATAAGCTCTTCGCTATTCTTCTGAAGGTCGGTGTAGTCACCAGTCGCCTCGTCAAACGCGTGCGAGAGCGCCTCTTTAGACGAGAAGAAGAAGGGTGCGAAGTTTCTCGAAACCGAGTAGGTTCCAGGTTCGGGAATGGAAACGCCCGTTCCGAACGAGGAAGTGAGATGGCCCGTATTTCCGAACACCATCTCGGGTGCGCTCGAAAGAGCGGCAAAGCTGCCGTAAATCGAGTAGGCGTAGCCGTCCTTGTCGGTGTCGTACACGCCTGAAAAGACGGTGCTGTCGTCTCCGCGAAGGGCAAGGCTGGAATCGCTCACACGGGAATCCGAAATCTCAAAGCCCCACTCTCCGAGGAAGGCCTCGAAAACGGGAAGGTCGAGCGCGTAGTCTACCGACACCATAACCGAGCCGTGGTCTCTTACGAGATACTTGTCTATCTTCTCGGTCTCGGAGACGTATCCGTAGCTGTTCTTGTCGGCGCTGTCTTCGGTTAAATCCTCACGGGGATTGTTTATAACGAGGAGCACGCAGTCGTCGGGAACGGCGTTAAGGTTTGAGAGGTCGAGCGTTTTCACCTCGAGTCCACGCTCGGTGAGAAGGTTATACATCTCGAGCGTCTCGAGATTTCCGGGATTGTCGGGATTTTGTGGGTCGTACACGGTCTCTCCGTGGCCGGTGAGGAAGTAGGCCTTGGGACGGTCCTTTGCGGTAACCGACTTGATTATAGAGGCAAGCCTGTATTCGCCGTTGAAGGACCAGACCTTATCGTCTGCGGCGGTCCAGAGGCTGTCTGCGTTGAGAACTCTGTATCTGTCGCCGTAGGAAACAATTATGTCAGAGGGTCTTATCTCCGAAAGAGAGGTTGCCTTGTACCTTGCAACCGCGGTGGGGTTGTAGGTTACGTTTACCGTTTCGAGCTCTATATTGTCAAAGGTGTTATCAAGCTCGGTGGCAAGGAAATAGGGTACTCTCGTATTCGTCGAAGCAACGAGGATATCGGGGTCGGTGCAGAAGATTATCTTCACCTTTTCGTCGAGCTCGGTATCGACGTAGGAGCACTCCTTTTCCATAGCGTCGGTCATTCTGTAAAGCCCCTCGGGAGTCATATCTATATAGAGCGTTTTATGAAGACCGAAATAGGTAAGAAAGAGGTTGAGTAAAAGTGCCAGAAGGATTGCCGCTACGGTGATTACCGCAAAAAGCTTGCCTCTGCCCTGACGGGATTTAAAAATATTCATTTCCATCTCCCATCACCTGTTCTTTCTTCTTATAAGCGTCACCGTGCCCACGGCCGCAAGAATGAGCGGCACGCACATAAAGAGCGCGGTATACAGCCTTGCATTTCCCATAGTCAGATTCTCGAGCACGAGGTTGTTGAAGGTAACGCTCTTACAGCCGTAAGGCATATCTCCCATTCCAAAAAGCTCTCCGAATACCGAGAAAAGGAAATTTTTGTTTGCATATCCGTTAGTTATCATTGCGTCCGAGGCGGTAAGATATACCGTAGGTATAAAGCACATAACCGACTCGTTTTCTCCCTCGCCGACGCGCGCGTAAGCCGAGACGGTGTAGGAGCCGTCCTCGTTCTGCGTTTCGCCGTCTGCCTCGCATACTGCCGAGGAAGAGGAGAGAAGAAGGGGCTTTGCCGAGCCGGTAAGCTTTATCGAAGCTACGTCACGCAGAATTACTCTGCCGCCGTACTGCTCGGTCTTTGAAAGCATATTCTTTGCAGACTCGTCGGAGGAATGGTCTGCGACGAGGGTAAAGCCGTCAGAGGTTATCGCGTTATTCGAGTCCTTTACCATATAACGGCCGCCCTCTTCGCTCTTTTCAATAGACATACCGAACTCCGAGACGAACGCCTCTAAGACGGGCAGGCTTCTTCCGTAGGGGTCAAGGAAGACGAGGAAGTTTCCGCCGTCTTTTTTGTAGGTTTCAAGACGGGAAATCTCGGTAACCATATTCGGGTCGGAGGAGCGCTCGAAATCGTTCTTCGGGTTAGAGATAACCACGAGGTCGGCATCGGAAGGCACAGACTCTCTCTTGAGGTCAACGTAGCCTATGTGATAGCCTGCACAGGTGAGCGCCGAGGCAACAGAAGGGTCTGCCAGCTCGCCGTGTCCGAGGGTGATGTAGGCTGTGGGGTGGTCTTCTCTGAGTACCCAGGCAACCATAGAGGCGAACATCTCTTCACCGTTATAAGAGGTCATAACGAGATCCGAATTGAGGGTGTAGAAATTTCCGAAGCCTGCGGTGGTATATGCATCGGTAAGAACGCGGTATTCGCGCTTTATAATGTTGCCCGCGTCGTCCTTTGCGATATACTCGAATATAACCGAGGTTTTCAGAATGGCTGTTTTTTCATCGTACTCTCTTACGCCGTCGACTTCCTTATAATTCTTGTAAATTCCTGCGTCAAACTCCTCTCCGTCCTCGTAGTCCTCGGAGTCGGAATAGAGCTTGGTGTAGACGTTAACGTAGTTGAGAGATATAAAATCGGGGTATTTTTCCTTGAACTGCAGCGCCGTATTGTGAACGAAGCTTCCCGAGGTGTGCTCGGAGACCTCTTTTTTATCCATACAGAAGGTAACTCTTACGGTCTTGCCCTCTGCGATAGCCTCGGAAAAAAGGTCCTCGCTTGCATCGGTTATCCTGATTTCGTCCGAGCCGGACGAATAAATATAAAGACCGAAATAGCTCGTAAGAGTATATGCGATAATGTTCACGAACACGACAGAGGCAATTACGACGGCAACCGTCATAAGGGAAATAAAGCTTCTTGTGCCAAGGAAAGCCCCAAGTCCGTTCTTTTTCTTTTCCATATTTTGCTTTTACCTCTCCGAATCAGTGGTATCTTCTGCGGTCGTAGACGCGCACGGTAAGATAGAGGAATATCGCCGTTACCGAGGTGTAGTAGATAACCGAAGCAAGGTCGAAGTATCCGCTTGTAAAGGTGGAGAAGCGCGTGAATATCGAGAGGGAGTCGAGCACGTATCTGAGCCAGTACTCGGTGGGAAGGAGAAGGCCGAGAAGACCGACTCCGAGGAAGGCAATAAGTATCGCTATCGTTCCGACCGCCGCCGCGAGCTGGTTCTCGGTGAGAGAGGAGACGAAAAGGCCTACCGCAATAAACACCGCGCCAACGAAAAGAAGGGCGAGCATATTTCCGATAAGGATAGCGAGCTGAAGCTTAGCGTAAGGGATAAGCACGAGTGCGTAGAGCGAGGTGAATACGACAGCGCCGCCAAACATAAGGAAGGAAGCAAGGAACTTGCCGAAAACCATAGACCATATGGAGACGGGGGCTGTGAGAAGAAGCTGCTCCGTGCGGCTCTTTCTCTCCTCGCTGAAGGATTTCATCGTAAGTATCGGGAGAACTATTGCCGAGAAAAGGAGCATAGCCGTATAGTACGAGGTGAGGTCAGCCGACATCGAAAAGAGGGTCGTGAAGCTGAAAATAATTCCTGCGACGGCAAGGAAGATTACGAGGAAGACGTATCCCATCGTGCCCGTAAAATAGCCGCGCATTTCTCTTTTGAATATTGCAAGCATTTTTATCTTTTCTCCTTTCTCTTTATCCGCGCGCTCTGCGGCGGCTCTTTGCGTCGCTCTCTGCGTTCTCCGAACGGTCAACGAGCTTTATGAACACCGTCTCAAGGTCGGTTCCAGTGGGAGCAAGACCGAGAAGCGGCCAGTTATTCTGTACGCAAAGGCTGAATATAGCTTTTCTGACGTCAACGCCGCCGGCGGTCTCCACCGTGATAACCCAGGCGTCTGCATCGCGCTCGCCGGTGGCCTCTGCCTTCTTTACGCCGTTTATGCGTCCAAGGGCATTGACAACCTCGCGCGAGGGGCCGGCGATTCTTGCCTCGTAGGCATAGCCGTCCTCAATGGTCTTGGTTATGTCCTCTGTGCGCGCGTCTGCAATAACCTTGCCCTTGTTTATGATAATAACTCTCTCGCACACCGCCTGCACCTCGGCAAGAATGTGGGTCGAGAGGATTACCGTATGCCTCTTTCCGAGGGTACGGATAAGGTTTCTTACCTCGAGAATCTGCTTGGGGTCAAGGCCTACGGTGGGCTCGTCGAATATAACGAGCTTGGGGTCGCCTATAAGAGCCTGAGCAATTCCGACTCTCTG
>JAZOMD010000095.1:0-10050 GCA_045653745.1 Eubacteriales bacterium
ACAATCAGGACGGGAAAGCTCCTCAGAGTCGGCAGAGTTATTGCCCCCATAGTGCGCGCGATATACGACAGAGACCTCGAGATAAGAAATTTCGTGCCCGAAAAATATTTTGTAATACAGAGCTCCGCGGAGACCGACGGAGAGAAAATCGAGCTTATAAGCAAAGAGAAGTTTACAAAAGACGAGCTTTCGCGCGCCGAGGAGACCGCAAGGCTCTATAACGAGACCGGCGCTGTCGTTACCGACGTGCAGAGCAAGAAGGATAAGATATACCCCGGAAAGCTCTTTTCGCTCTCCACCCTTCAGAACGTGCTCGGTGAAAAATACAAGATGTCGATGACCGATAGCCTGAAGGTTATACAGAAGCTCTACGAGGACGGCTACCTTACCTATCCGAGAACCAACTCCGAGTATCTTGCCACCGCAGAGAAGGATAAGATGCGCTCGATAATCTCGAATATTTCCAAGCTCGGCTACCCCGTGAGGCTCAAGGACTCAAAGCAGATTTTCGACGACTCAAAGATTGAGGCGCACTCTGCGCTTACCCCCACGTATAAGATTCCCCCGAAGGAGAAGCTTACGCCCGACGAGGCGAAGGTCTACTCGACGGTCTTCCGCCGTTTCGTTGCGGTTTTCTGCGCCGAGGAGTGCCTTGCCGAAAAGAGCGAAATTAAAATCAAGGTCGGCGACCTCGAGGAGTTTTCCTTAAAGGGAACGGTCATTCTTGAGCGGGGTTGGACCAAGTACGACGATTATAATAAAAAGGATAAAATGCTTCCGAAGCTCGCCGTAGGCGACGCGGTTCGGATTGACTTCCGCCCGAAGGAAAAGGAGACCACACCGCCAAAGCATTACACGATAACCACCCTCAATAATTATCTAAAGAACCCCTTCAAGGACGATAAGGCGAGGGCGAAGGAGCTTCTCGAGTCGGGCGAGGTGGACGATGCAGAGGACTACAAGGCGATTTTCGAGGGTCTGGAGCTCGGCACCGAGGCTACGCGCTCGGGCATTATCGACAACGCCAAAAAGAGCGGATATATCGAGCTCAAAAAGGACGTCTATACCATTCTTCCGGGCGGTGAATATTTCATAGAATCGCCCGGCAGACTCGCTATCAGTATGGATAAATACAAGACGAGCGAGCTCGGCAAGGCGCTCAAGCGCGTTTACCGCGGAGAGATGCCGATAGAGGAGAGCATACGGCTTGCCGAGGCAGAGATTGCCGAGGTCTTCAGGCTTGGAAGGCAGAACGAGCCGGCACCCGTCACGGGCGTTGATACCGGGGCGTATGGCGAGATAGTCGGCGCGTGTCCCGTCTGTAAAAAGAACGTGGTGCGCGGAAAATATAGCTACGGCTGTATGGGATTTGACGAGGGCTGCACCTTCCGCGTCGGTATAAACATTTGCAAGCGCGATATTCCCATAAGCGAGGTAAGAAGGCTTCTTTCTGAGGGAAAGACCGCGACGCTCGACGGATTTATCTCGAAGGGCGGAAAGCGCTTTGACGCACGCCTTGTCCTCAAAGATAATAATGCCGTATTTAATTTTGATAAAGATTAGCAGTAACGCAAAATTTAGGTCCTTCATATTATGTTAAGGAGCAGTGAAGACTGCCGAAAACATTTGGAGGAAACATATGAACAACAACTGCTTATGCCACATCTTCGATGACAACAACTGCACCTGGATTATCATTCTTGCAATAGTGATAGTTTTCTGTTGCTGCTGCCATAACTAAGGCTTAAGAACAGAGAGGCTCTTCCGAAAGGGAGAGCCTTTTTTAGGTAATAGTGAAAAGTGAAGAGTGAAGAGTGAAGAGGTATAAGAGAGGGAAAGTTTTTTGTCATAGTCGGGCGAGGGCGCGCATAGAGTGGAGTAGGGAAGAAAAAGCCGCCGGAGGAAGGCTTATGTCGGGGGCGTGCAGAGATAAATCCCGAAGAAAGGTTGGATTTTTATGTTCGTATATTCGGTTCGCGCAGGGGGAGTAAAGCTCCTTGGACTCGTGCTTCTCGTGCTCACGCTCGTCGGAGCTTTGGTATTTTTCGGCTCGGATAACTCGGTCAGTGCATCGGCTGACGGTACGGTCAGCTTCGAGGGAATCAAGACCGAGGAAGATAGGATTTCTTTTATAGAGCGCTTCGGACTTCGGGTAGATAAGGAATCGCGCGAGTCTTCCTCTTTTCCTATGCCCGAGGATTTTGACAGAGTTATAGCAGGCTATAACGAGATACAGAAAAAGCAGGGACTGAATCTCTCAAAGTACGCAAGGAAAAAGGTAACGCGATATACCTACCGCGTCGAGAACTACGACTGGGACGGCGAGGTGTACGCAACCCTCTTTATCTATCGCTCGCGCATAGTTGCCTGTGATATTTCCAGCGCAGACCCCACGGGCTTCGTCCTTCCGCTAACCCTCGTCGATAGTTCAAAAATAAAATAAAAAAGCCGATTTTGCAAACTATGATTTGCAAAATCGGTTCTTTTTTATAAAAGGAAGTTCAAAAATCCGAGCACTCCGTAGGAGATAAGCGACACGATTACTCCGCTTATAAGCACTCCGAGAAGGATTGCAAGGAAGGATTTCCTACGGTGGAAATTAAAGAGCGACGCAATAAGAGCACCCGTCCACGCACCCGTCACGGGGAGCGGAATTGCAACGAAGGAAAGAAGGGCGACGAAGGTTGTCCTTGACATACGCTTTGTATCGTAGCTCGTCGCTATCTGCCCCTCTTCGCCGGGCGAGCTCTCGCAGACTGTACCGTCGGGCGAGTCCTCTTTAATGAGCTTTTTGCTTCCCTTATCCGCCTTTTTTCTAAGCCAGGACACTATCGGGCGAAATAATCTGAAGCGCGAAAGAAAGTCGAGAATCTTCGGGATAAAAAGAAGAATGAAGGGCACGGGTAAAAGATTTCCTACCACCGCGAGCGGATAGGTTAAATAAAACGGCAATCCGAACGCCGTGCCGACGGGGATAGCACCCCTCAGCTCCACTATCGGGAGAATTGAAATAAGGAAAACGACAATAGCTTTTTTCAGCATAGACTCACCTTATTCGATTATTTCGACGCGCGCAGGCTCGTATCCTGCGTGAGGCTCGCGCTCCTCGTCGGGATAGCCTATCTTGATAAGCGAGAAGGGGATTATTTTGTTTCTCGGGAGCGAGAGTAAGTCCTGGACGTCGCGCAGAACGTTTTCCTGCAGATATACTCCGCACCAGCAGGTGCCGAGCCCGAGGTCGGTAGCCGCAAGGAGAATATTCTCGGTAGCCGCAGCCGCGTCGTGAATCCAATAGTCGCCAAAGCTCCTCGGAAGAACCTTGTCCATATCCCCGGCAACCACTATTGCAAGAGGCGAATAAAAGGAGGTGAATCTTCCCTTTTCCGAAAGGCTCTTTAGCATATCGGGATTTTTTATGACGTAGAACTTCAAGGGGCGCTTGTTGCAGGCGCTCGGAGCAGCATCTGCCGCCTCTATGAGGGCGGTGATTTTTTCGTCCTCGACGGGAGTGCTCTTGTATTTTCTTATGCTTCGTCTTTTGAAAATCGCGTCACGGGTTTCCATATTTTTGAAAAATCCTCTCTAAAGATACCAAGCCCCGTGTTATGGGGCTCGGCAGAATATTTTACCAGAATCTTACGAACTCGTCGGGCTTAAGGTAGCGGTAGAGAGCCTCGAGATAGAAGTAGTCACCGTAAACGGCGCACTCGTCGATGCCCTGACCCTGAGGCTTCGCGTGGGTAACGTGGCAGATAAGGCCGTCGTAGTCAACTCCGATGTCGCCGGTGCACTTGTCTATAACCGCCTCAAGAAGCTGTGCCGCAGCGCTCTCGAAGATAGCCTTTTCCTCTGCATCGTCGGGAAGATATTTAATCATCTCGAGAAGACCGCACGCAGAGATAGCACCGATGGAGGAGTCTCTCGGCTCGTCAGAGCCCTCGGTGAAGTCGAAATCCCAGTAGGGAAGGCAGTCGGAGGGGAGCTTGTTGAGCATATAGTAGGTTATGTCCTTATGTACCTCGCGCTGGAAGTCCTTCTTCGAGTAGGAGTATGCTATCGGGAAGCCGTATACACCCCAGGAGTGGCCTCTGCCCCAGCAGGAGTCGTCGGAGTTGCCCTGAAGGGTGATACCTCTTACGGGACCTGCGGTAGCAGGGTCGAACATATAGTGGTGGAAGGACGAGCCGTCCTCTCTTATAAGATAGGTCTCGGTGGTCTTGGTGTGGTCGATGGCAGCCTGTGTGAGCTCGGGGTTGTTCGTCTCGATACCGCCCCAGAAGAAGAAGGAGGCGTTCATCATAGAGTCCATCATAGTTCTGCAGCCTGCGGTGGAATTCCAACCGCCCTTACCGCTTCTTATTATGAACTTACCTTCCTTCGAATATGCGTTATCGAAGTAGAATTCGAGTGCATCGAGTGCGGTCTTCTTCGCTTCCTCGTCGCCGAAGAGCTTATACGCTGCAACGCAGGAAGGAACGTAAATAAATCCGACGTCGTGACCCTTTACGCCTATTCTCTTTTCAAGACGGTCTCTGAAGGTGGGAAGCTGCGCCATAGCAACCTCCTTGAAGAACTCGTCGCCGGTGAGCTGATACGCGATAAGGTAGCAGCCGGTGTACATTCCCGACTCCCACCACTCGATGTTGTCGCTGAGCTCGTACTTGTAGTCTATCGAACGGGTGTTCGGGAACTTAAGTATATCGTGAGTCATTGCAAAATTCTTGAGCTTTGCGCAGGCCTTCTTTGCCGCTTCCTCGAGCTTTTCGCGAGGAATTACGTGAGGCTTCGAAAAGCGCTCGGGATTTTGAAGCTTGATTCTTGTCTTTACCATAATATGGTACCAACCTTTCGTATTACTGCTTTTATAATATACTATACGCGAGGAAAAGTCAAGAGATTTCCTCGAATTTGTGCTCAAATCTAAAGGGGTACTGTGCTTTTTTACAATACCCCTTGTTTTTTATTCGGTAGCAGTAAGGGAAGTGAGCTAACAAGTCTTACGGCTATATCTGAATGCGACGACCTCGAAATATTACCAGAATCTTATAAACTCGTCGGGCTTAAGATAGCGGTAGAGAGCCTCGAGGTAGAAGAAGTCACCGTAAACGGCGCACTCGTCGATACCCTGTCCCTGAGGCTTCGCGTGGGTGACGTGGCAGATAAGACCGTCGTAGTCAACTCCGATGTCGCCCGTGCAGTTATCTATAACCGCCTCGAGAAGCTGTGCCGCAGCGCTCTCGAAGATAGCCTTCTCCTCGGCATCGTCGGGAAGGAGCTTTGCCATCTCGAGCATACCGCACGCAGAGATAACGCCTGCAGACGCGTCTCTTGGCTCGCTTGAGCCCTCGGTGAAGTCATAATCCCAGTAGGGAATGCAGTCGGAGGGGAGCTTGTTGAGCATATAGTAGGTGAGGTCTCTATGTACGTTTCTCTGGAAGTCTTCCTTTGCGTAGGAGTATGCTATCGGGAAGCCGTACACGCCCCAGGAATGTCCTCTCGACCAGCAGGAGTCGTCGGAGTTACCCTGAAGGGTAAGACCTCTTACGGGGCCTGCGGTTTTCGGGTCGAACATATAGTGGTGGAAGGACGAGCCGTCCTCTCTTATGAGGTAGGTCTCGGTGGTCTTGGTGTGGTCGATGCCTGCCCCCGTGAGCTCGGGATTGCCCGTCTCGATGCCGCCCCAGAAGAAGAAGGAGGCGTTCATCAGCGAGTCCATCATAGTTCTGCAGCCCCAGTCGTAATCCCACGCGCGCTTGCCGCAGCGGATAATGAACCTGCCTTCCTTCGAGTATGCGTTGCCGAAGTAGTATTCGAGTGCGTCGAGCGCAATCTTCTTTGCCTCCTCGTTGCCGAACACCTTGTAAGCCGCAACGCAGGCAGGAACGTAAATAAATCCGACGTCGTGGTCGCTTACGCCTATTTTCTTGTCAATGCGCTCTCTGTAAAGAGGTATCTGCGCCTCTACGACTTCCTTGAAGAACTCGTCTCCCGTCAGAAGATACGCGAGGATATAGCAACCGGTGTACATACCCGTCTCCCAGTTGTTGTTGGTGTAGAGGGGGTACTTATATTTCGTCGAGCAGGTGCCGGGGAAGCCGTACACGCTGTGCGTCATTGCAAAATTCTTGAGCTTGTCGCACGCCGCCTTTGCCGCCGCCTCGAGCTTCTCACGAGGAATTACGTGAGGCTTCGAAAAGCGCTCGGGATTCTCGAGCTTAATTCTTGTCTTTACCATAATATGGTACCAACCTTTCTTATTACTGCTTTAATGATATATTATGCGCGCGAAAAAGTCAAGGCATTTTTTGAATTTCTAAAGATTTTTCGCACTTCTCGGGCGCTTGCCCGGGCGAATAAAACTAACAGGTCTTGAGGCTTGCTATTGATATTACAGCCTTCATATCTTGAAAAAACCTCGAATATGACAATTAAACTTTACTTTTCTATAACCCCAAGCGTCTCGTAGAAGGTCTTGCCGCTGAGCGCAGCCTTTTGAATTTTTCTTGCAAACTCGGTGGGCGCATAGACGTAGGGGAGATTGTATATGCGCGTATCCCACCTAAAGAGATACGGTATTATTGCAAGAGAAGGGTCGGAGTGCATCTTTTTGAAGAGAGCCCCGAATGCGAGAATGTTGCTTCCCTCGGGCAGATACTCGGCAAGGGTATCGTCGAGCAGCCAGGAGTGGCAGGTGAGCAGAGAATAAGGCTTCTCGGGGAAGTATTTTGCGAAGAATTCGCCGCTCTCCTTAAATGAAATATTGCACTTCTCGGGGTCGAGCCTGCCGCCCTTAGGTATATGAACCTCGAGCACCCTGTCTCCCTTTTTCACACTGTAATCCGGTATATCGAATTCCGAGGGTGAGGGTGAGAACTGAAGTCTGCCGAGTCGGAATATTTCGAGCGAGAGATGCCGCTTCAGCCACTGTAGCTCGCCAAGATATAGTGAGCCCTTTATAGCCGACCACTCGCACGTCCATACGACCAAATCAGCGAGAGTGTCGAGCATAATCCCCTCGGGTATACCGCGCTTTTTGTACTCCTGCTCGGTACGCTCGCACATAAAAAGGAAGGAGAGAAGATTGCGCCTGCCGTCTTCCGAGGATAGGTCGTAGTCCTCAATTTTTATAGCGTCCGAAATCGGGATTTCGCAAAGCGCTTTTTTGAACTCATTGTCAAAGCAGCTCGGAAAATTCAGCCGACAGTACCATTTTTCTATAATAGCCCTCGTATCCTCGTTTACCGCGCTCCATTTTTGCGCACCGTCGGTCACGGGTCGAGTGTGCTCCTTCTTCGTACCGTCTATGCCGAGAAAACGCATAAGGTTTTTTTCATAGAGTTTTTCTCTGTATTCGAGGCTGACACCGAGCGAATCAAGAGTTTTCTTGTCCTCAGAGAGCCACTCGCGCGCCCACTCGTAGCTGTAGGAGTCGGTAGAGCAATCACTGCCGAACATTATATTGTCGCCGACGTCGTAGCCTATCGTGTAGAGCTTGGTGAGAAGCTCGTCTCTGTAAATTTTCGGAGTTCCGGGAGTTATGTCGAAGAACATCTGCGCACCGCGCGCGGAATTCAAGAACTTGCCGTAGAGCGCAATACACTCGTCTATCCACGGCCAGGAGCAGTGTCCCATAGAGAAGCGAAGTCCGTCGACGTCGAGCAGCGACTCCCAGTTTATCGGACGGTTATACGCCGACGACACCTCTCCGTCCCAGAGTATTCCGGAATGGAAAAATATCGGTAGACCGAGCCTTGCAATCTCAAAGATGACCGCCTTGACGTCGTCCTCGTAGACGAAGTAGTCGTTGCATATCATCTTGAAGCCGAGAACGCCGCGAGCCGCAGCAAGTCTTACCTTATCTATTATATTTTCCTCTCTCGGGTGTATCCAGAGAACGGGGAAAATCCGTCCTTCCTCACCCCACGAGAGCACCTCGGATAGCCTTTCCTCAAAGGAGCGCGACCAGGGGAGCTTATTTTCTACGGGAGCCGAGGAGAAAATCACAGCACCGTATATCCCTGCCTCGGATAGCTCCGAAAGAAGCCTTTCCTTTTCGGAGGGCGTGCCCTTTGCGTGTACGTGCATATCGAAAATTTTCATTTTCTGTAAACAAACCTTTCCATTTTGTGTCAAATCGGAGAAAATCAGCCCTTGACCATTATAGATACTCCGTCGGGAATTGCAAGAACGGAGGGTCTTTCATTCTTTAAAATTTTCTTCGCAAGCGAGAGTGCCTCGCCGATAGAGTGTGCAGGGGTCATCTTCAGTCCTATGACGGTATCGTCATCCATCTCGGAGACGGAAATTGCCGTCGCACGCGACAGAACGCGCGAAAATATCTGCGCCTGTATTATACTTGGTCGATTGGGGGCTATATCTTTTTTGTGAATTTGCAATCGGGATAACCCGAGCAACCGTAAAAATCTCCGTAATTACCTTTACGCAGAACTAATTTCTTTTTGCAACGAGGGCAAATATTATTTGCAAGTTCCACTTTGGCTTTTTGAATGTTCTTTATGTGCTGTCTGCTTGTCACATTGCTTTTTGACTCCATCAATGTCCGGAAAATCTTGTCCATTTCATCGGGAGTGTAATGAGAACCGTCGTTATACATTTTGAGATAGTGCTTGAGTCCGTCCAAATTCACAACGCTTTGGGATTGAATATTGTTAGCGTTGTTTTCGACCATAACGACAACAGAGGTTATCTTGTATTTTCCTCCGAGTATCTTGTTTAAATGGTAGATGTGAGAACGGTTTTGTTTGACGGGGTTGGGGATTTGATATTTATTGCCGTAGATAACCTGCGTCCAGTTTTGTTGCGTATCGCTGCCGAATATTAGTCCGGTATAATTTTTTGTTTCTATGCAGAAAATTCCGTTTTCGCGTATCTCAATGTGGTCTATCTGGTGGCTCATACCGTTTTCGTCAACGATAGTGTAGTCGTTGAGCTGTCTGTGCTCAACCTTGCCGAAGAACCAGGGATTAAGCTCCGAGTTGACTATCTTCTCGCCGACTTTGCCTTTTTTCTTGCTGCTCATATTTTTGTGCGAATCTCGAGAGGCTCGCAGAAGCATTTTCAAAAGTCCCATGGTTTTTATCTCCTTTTTTCTTTCGATATGGTGAACGCGACTCTGCAAGTTGTAGTTTTGATTTTTGCAGAGAAGTAGCGTTTGCTATTTTCATTTAATGAAGTTTTTGCTTCGCAAAAGTGAAGTTGCCTTGCGCAATTCACTTCCCGTCGGTGCCGTTTTTATATTCCGAAAGAACGCTCTTCAAAAGCTCGGGGTTATCCGTCATAATGCAGTCGCAGCCAAGCTCAATAAGCTCGCGCATAGTTTGTCCGTCGTTGATGGTCCACTACTGTACCGCCACGTTTCTTCTGTGCGCTCTCTTTACGTAGGTCTTTTTGGCAAGATTAAGCGTGATTCCCACGTCGTAATCCACGGGTATCTGCAAGCAAGCGAAATCACCGTTGTCGAAGAGGTTTACCCCGAGCATCTGAGTAACGATAAACTTAGCCGCCGTACCCATAGGCGCGCCTCTCATAAGCGAGGGATATTTTTCCTTAAGCTCGGTTTCGATTTCGTCGTGGAAGGTACCTACCACGATTCTGTCAAGGTAGCTCGGATATTTTTGCAAGGTCTCGTAAAGAAGTCTGCACGCCTCGTAGCCGCGCTCTCCCTCGTCCTTGATTTCCACTATGAAAAGAAGGTCGGGATTTGTCGAGTAAAACTCCTCGAAAAGCTGCTCAATCGTGGCAATCTGTAAGCCCTTTGCCGCGGGATTTTCTTCATCCTTGTAGATGCGGCCCCCGTTTTTGTCTTCAAAATAGTAACCGAAGTTATATTCACGAAGCTCTTCGAGGGTCATATCCTTGATATAGTGTCGCTTCGATTTATCCTTGCAAAGCTCTCTTACCTCGTCAAGAGAAACGTCACCGTTTACGTTGCAGGTTTCGTCAACGTAATCGTCGTGATTATACACGAGATATCCGTCCTTCGTAAGATAAAGGTCGCTTTCGATAATATCAACGTTATAGGTATTTACC
>JAZOMD010000096.1:0-15212 GCA_045653745.1 Eubacteriales bacterium
CTTTAAGGAGGGAGATACGAAGGCTCTCCTTGTTAGTGCTTCGCTATGCGGTATAACCACCGATATATGCGACGGCTTACGCCGCGAAATCTCCGAGCGCTTCGACATACCCTACGAGGCTATGATTATACATACCTTCCATACCCACTCCGGTCCTACGCTTATGTGCGCACCCGGCTGGGGAGAGCCGGACTACGAGTATCTTGAAGAAATCCTTCGCCCTCGCCTTATGGAAGCGGTTTCCGAGGCTCTAGCGAATGCCGAGCCCGTAACGATGGCGGTAGCCTCGGGCGATAGCCTGGTCGGTGTAAACCGCAGGGAAATCACAATAAAAAATCACGTAAACCTCGGTCAGAGCCCCTGGGGCCCCTTCGACCCAACAATGACGGTTATTTCCTTCAAAAACGATGAGGGAAAGAGGGTTGCAAACCTTATCCACTACGGTGCGCACCCGACGGCGGCAGGAATGAACAAGGAAATCACGCGCGACTGGCCCGGCCCTATGATGGACGCGGTTGAGGAGAGCTTCGGCGGTATTACCGCATTCTTCAACGGACCCGAGGGCGACGTAGGACCCCGTCTTATCGGCGGAAAGACTACGGGCGGCTTTAACGCAGAAGGAAAGTTTGAAAACCACGTAAAATACGCGCTTCGCCACGGTGCCCTCGCGGCGCAGGACGCCGTTAAAATCGCGCGCACGGCATCGGAATATTCGAGTGCGCACCTCACCGTTTCCACCTATACGGTAGAGCTTCCCGTCAAGAAAAGGCTTTCTATCGAGGAAGCTACCGCTATCTACGAGGAGAACAAGCAATACACCGCAAATATCCGTGCGCGCAAGGCGGCTTACGCAAAGGAAGTCCTCGATTCATACGAGACGGGCTACGTCGAGATAAGCTCGCGCCCCTTCACTCAGACGGCTATTATGATAGGCGACGTAGTATTCGTTACCTTCCCCTTCGAGCTTTTCTCGGAGATAGGACTGCGTATAAGAAGGGCAAGCAAAATTCCCTACACCCTTCCACTCGCACTTTCCAACGGCGCGTCCTGCTACTTCCCCACCGAAGCGGAAATCCACAGATGCAGCGTTCCCGGCTACGAGGTAGAGAGCTTCAAGGTAGGAGACGTTCAGCCCTACGTCGATAACGCAGATTTCACCCTCGTCAGAGAGACCCTCAAGCACATCGATTCTCTCGGATAGGAGTTACAAAACAGACTACACAAGGGAGACTTTGATATGAAAAAGATATCTCGCCCGTGGCTATATCCTTTACGTGCGATAGCCTTGTTCTTCTTTTTTCTGCTTATACGCACCCTCACTGCAAAAAGAATAGTCGCGCTCGGATACGATTCGCCCTCGGGGCTCGGTCTGCCCGAGTTTGTTCCGCCGCTGCTTTCGCTTATTGCAAACCTCTTTATAATCAACTCGATTTTCACCCTGACGGCGACCTTCGACAGAGGGGGATACGAGAGGTTCGAGGCAAGAGAGGGCGAGTGGCGCGGATTTTTCGGAGAGATGGCAGACGTTTTCCTCTCCTTTGAGTTTATCGCGGAAACCTCCGTGGTGGCTCTGCTTACCGCTATCGCGGTCTCTCTCGGCGGCTTCTACGAGGCGGTGTACTGCATCTCGCCATACACTCTGCCCAAATCTCACGCCCTTATCGCCTACGGAATTATGCTCGGAATCATAATCATCACCAGCCTCTTTTCCCGATACGAGGCGAGAAGATATTGGGTCAAGCTCATCAAGGACAAAACTCCCGAAATCCTCTCGGCGAAGTGGCGCGTTTTCCTGCGCATAGGACTTATAACCTTCCTTTATCCCTTCGTCTTCCCCTACGTCCCCTTCGTAGTCTTTATGTTCGCGACGGTTATCGCCGTCTTCGGCACGGTAGTTCGCGCACTGACAATAATAGGATTTATTCTCGCTCTGGCGGCAACCGTGGCTCTGTGTCTCTTTTTTTCAAGCTTCGGGCACAAGAAAAAGAGAAGGAAATTTATCCTTGCCCTCGCAGAAATCGCAAAGGGCGAGGGGCGCTCGCTCAGGATAAACACAAAAGAGGAAGCACTTACCCTCGGCTACGACCTCACATTCACCGACGGTGAGAAGAGCTACGACGTAAAAATCGTCAGGGTAAAAAGGCGCGGCATTCCCCTCTTTTTCACCTCGCGCACCAAGGCGCATTTCCTCTACCGCTACGGCACGAAAAAGCACCACATATCATTTGAAAAGCACTTCGACTATTCCTTCAACTCCGAAGGCACGAAGGTTATATTGCTTATCAAATTCCCGAAGAACGCCTTCGTCGCCTCGGACGGCGGCAGGCGAAAAATCATCGGCGGCGACAAAATCTGGGAGTACGTGATATACGACACCCAGACCTTCCTCGGCTCTGCCGACAGGAGCTGTCTTGACAGATTTTATAATAACCACGAATAAAGGCAGTAGCGCGATACTCTTAGCGGAGTATCGCGCTAAACTATGATTGCCCTTCGGGCAAGTTATGAGTTATGAAATGCTTCGCATCGTTATGATTGGCTCCGCCAAGTTATAGGTTAGATGGGCAATCATATCATAACATTTGCGTAGCAAATTCATAACGGCTGAGCACAGCCTCATAACTCTAAACTGAAAAATTTGGCGTCAGCTCTCTTTTGTCAAAGCGCGCTCACTTTTCATAGAATGTAATAAGCGGAATACTCCGCCGAAAAATTCAAAGGAAGCGAAAAACAAAAGAATATGGAACTCGCAATACTGACCGCCCTCGGCGTTGGCGGCGCAACCGTCGTCGGGGCGTGCTTTGGCTTTTGCTTCGGCAAATTTTCCGAGAGGGTCGGCTCGGCGGTGCTCGGCTTCTCTTCGGGGGTAATGCTCGCAGCGGCGCTTATCGGCTTGATTATCCCTGCGCTCGGCGACGGAGAGCTCCCCTCGATACTTATAAGCTCTGTCGGGATAACCGCAGGAGCGCTTATACTTTGCCTTGTCGAAAGGCTGCTCCCCTCAAAGAGAGAAGAAACGAACGCCGGCGACTGTCATAACAACTGCAAAAAAAGACGCGCACTTCTTTTAGTGCTCGCAATAGCTATACA
Organism: Eubacteriales bacterium; assembly: GCA_045653745.1. Taxonomy (GTDB): domain Bacteria; phylum Bacillota; class Clostridia; order Oscillospirales; family CAG-272; genus UBA1740. Next base: position 3,091 of record JAZOMD010000096.1, read on the forward strand.
CAATCTTCCCGAGGGAATAGCCGCAGGAGTCGGCTTCGGGCTCGAAAACACGTCCGATGCCTTTCTTATCGCAGGCGCTATCGCCCTTCAGAACCTACCAGAAGGTATGGTTATAATTTCGCCGATGCTCTCGGCAGGCATATCGAAGCGCCGCACGTTTTTCCTCGCGCTCCTCACGGGGCTCACCGAGGTTGTCGGCACAATAATAGGCTATTTCGCAGCCACCATCTCCGCCACCCTTATGCCCTTTCTCCTCGCCTTTGCAGGCGGAACGATGATTTTCGTCGTCTGCGACGATATGATACCCGAGGCGTCACTCGACTCCCGTGGGCACGAGCAGAGTGTGGCACTTATCCTCGGATTTGTGGCTATGATTATCTTCGGCGCGCTCGTCTAGGGCGCAAGATTTTCCCTCGCTATAAAAGAACAGGCAGAGCCTTACGGCTCTGCCTGTGTTGGTTTCTGTAAATATTACTTGTCATTCTTTGTGGATTTTACGTCCTCTGCAACCCTGTCGGCAAACTCTGCAAGAAGCGCCTCGTTCTCGTCGCCAAAGGAAGACTTGAAGCTGATGCGCGCATCTAGGATACGGGAATCCTTAATTCCGCCGACAATCTCCGCCATCTGCTTTCCTGCCGTTGCCGCCCAGGTGCCGTTGTCTATGATAGCGTAAGATCTGCCCTTGACTGCATGTGCACAGAGCTCGAGAAGAAGCTCGTGCATCTTCACGAATATACCCGAGTTATAGGTGGGAGAGGCGAGGATTATGTGGCTGTACTTAAACGCATCTGCAACTATTGCCGAGTGGTCGGAGACAGAAACGTCGTGCACCTTCGTCTCCACTCCGCGCTCTCTGAGCGCAAAGGCGGTAGCAACCGCTGCATTCTCGGTGTTGCCGTAGATAGAGGCGTAGAGAATGAGCGCGCCGTAGGTCTCGGGGGTGTAGCTTGCCCAAAGAGAATACTTTTCGATAATGAAGCCGAAATCGCGGCGGAAGATATGACCGTGAAGCGGACATATTCTCTTTATCGGAAGGGTTGCCGCCTTGGAAAGAAGCGCCTCAACCTGAGGGCCGTACTTTCCGACTATATTTGTGTAATATCTGCGCGCCTCGTCAAGATAGTCGCGCTCGTAGTCGACCTCGTCTGCAAAGATAGCGCCGCTCGTTGCGCCGAAGTTGCCGAAGGCGTCCGCCGAGAAAAGCGTGCCGTCGGTGAGGTCGAAGCTCACCATAACCTCGGGCCAATGCACCATCGGTGCGAAAACGAATTTTATTTTGTGCTCGCCAAGGTCAAGAACGTCTCCGTCGGAAACGAGCATAATCTTCTCGGGAGTGCCGTAAAACTGCTTTATCATAGGCTCGGTCTTCTTGTTGCAGACGACCGTAACCTCGGGGTATCTCTTTATAATTTCAAAGAGGGTTGCCGAGTGGTCGGGCTCCATATGCGAAACCACGACAAAATCAAGCGCGCGTCCCTCGAGAGCGTATTCAAGATTCCCGAAGAAAAGCTCCGAAACCGAGCGGTCAACGGTATCGAAAAGCGCGGTTTTCGCGTCCTTTAAAAGATAAGAGTTATACGCCATTCCACCCTTAACGTCATAAACGCCCTCAAAGAGCATAGTCCTTCTGGTGTCGGCACCGACATATATCAGCGAATCGGTAATCTTTCTGGTGCAATGCATTTTTGTAATCCTTTCTTTACAAAAGCGGCGCAAACAGCTTTATAGCCGCCCTTAATGTTTTTTCAAGAAGTGTGAGCTTTGCGCGTCTGCCGTCCACCCGACGGGAGATTTCTCTCGTCTTGCAAAACTCCTCTCGCGCGGTAATAACCGTCGGAGATTTATACATCCACACCGCGCACTCAAAATGGTGAACGAGGCTTCTGTAATCAAAATTTATAGTACCTATCACGGCGTAGAGGTCGTCACACAAAACCGTCTTCTCGTGTATAAAACCGGGAGTGTACTCGTATATACGCACGCCTGCTTCTATGAGGAAGGGATAGGCACTTCTGGTCATAATGTTCACGAGCTTTTTGTCGGGAATACCCGGCGTAATTATTTCCACCTCTACTCCGCGCAGTGCCGCGCACCGCAGAGCCTCGGTAAGCTCGTAGTCTATTATCAGATAGGGGGTGGTAATATAAACGTACCTTTCCGCCTGATTTATAAGGTTAAGAAAGGCGTTCTTGCCGACGGGGCGCCTGTATATCGGCGCAGGTCCCGAGCCGAAGGGGAGATAGTATCCGCCGTCGGGGTTTTCAGCCTGCCCGACCGTACCGAGCAGAGTCTGGTAGTCGCTTATAGTGCGGCTCGTAAAATCGAAGCTCGCAAGAAAGAGCTTTAATAGCCCCTCGACCGCGTCGCCCGACACGCGCACTCCGCCGTCCTTCCAGTAGCCGAAGCGGCTCTTTTCGTTTATATACTCGTCTGCGATATTCACGCCGCCCGTGTAGGCAAACACTCCGTCAATAATACACATCTTGCGGTGGTCGCGGTTATGATGCGCTGCGGAAACCTTCAGATTCACCCTCGCAAAGCGATAGGCGCGAATTCCCTCGCGGCGCAGCTCCATCTCATAATAGGGCGGCAGGGTCTTCATACACCCGACGTCGTCGTAAAGCAGGCGCACGTCGAGCCCCTCGCTCGCTTTTTCTCGCAGAAGCGTGTGAATTCTATCCCAGAGAACCCCGTCCTCTATTATGAAATATTCAAGGAAAATATATTTTTTCGCCCTCGAAATATCCAAAGCGAGAGACCGAAAGAGCTCCTCTCCCGTAGGAAAGTAGACCGAGCTCGTGTTTCGGTATATTTGCGCCATCGGGTCGTCGTTCATTATCGCCCTCGCCTTGCCGAGCGCGGAGCGCGACTCCTCGGCAATATCCGAAAAATCCCTCTCGCGTAAGCCGTCTGCCGTAAGCTCGCGTATAGCGCCGCGAACGAGCAGCGTCTCGCGCCTTGACATCTTGCGCTGGTAAAAGAGCGCGTAAATGAGCGCGCCGAAGGGCGGCAGGAGCAGGATAAGAACTATCCAGGTTATTTTGTACTCAGGGGTCGTATCCTTAAGAAGTATATTGAAAAAGGCAACCAGGCTTATCACCACCGAGACGGCGGAAACTATAAGAAAGGATTTCGCACCGTTTACGACGATAAACGCCGCAAGAAAAACCTCAAGAAGTATGATAAGCGCACATAGGGTGTAGCGCGAAAAAAGCACCCTGCAAAGCTTTCTCAATCAAGTCACCTCCGTAAAGATTACTCTTCCTCTTCCTCGCCGTCAACGTAGTCCTCAAAGCGGCCGATTCCGACAAGGTCGTCAACCGGAACAGAGAAGATAACTGCGCCGCCCTCGGTCTTAAGACCTGCAACGTCGCGCACGGCCTCCATAATTTTCGTTCTGTATTCAAGGTTGGTCAGAAAGAAGACGGTATCGGTTTCAGCATCTATTGCCGTTCCTATTTTCTGCTCTGCCCTTCTGTTATCCACGCTTTTGGTATGAAAGACGGTTGCTCCCGTTGCGCCTGCGGCGCGTGCTGCCTCTATCGCGGCATCGGTAAACTTGGTGCTTACCACGGATATTACAAGCTCGTGCATTCTGTCATTCCCCTTTTTCTTTGATAACCCTCTGTGCGAGGGCGCCTTGTCGTTTTTGTCTGTGCCCGACACTATTGCGTCGTTTATAATGCTGGATATGCAGGAAACGGGAACGGTGAAGGCTATTCCCTTTCCGACGAGGTAAAGCCTCAGCTTATGTCCGACGTTACTGAGTATATTATGCTCGAGCGCGCCCGGAATAAGCGACATCGTAACAACTTTATCTATTTCGTTAAATCCGAAATAGGTCATATAGTTATGCCTTGCCGTGCCGTATCCGAGGCCGGAGAAATGAAGCGCTGTCGCTATCTCGTTTACCGCCGCGGTATATTTCGCCTCGTCCTCCTTGTTGATTATGCCGACGAGGATTTTTGCTCTTTTATTTTCGGATACGCTGCGCATCAATCCTCACCTCCCCTGACGCGTCTTTTATCGGTCCAGCCGTAGTCAACGAAGCTCTCCTTCGCCTCGACGAAGCGCTTCACTCTGCCGGCAGTCTTTATTTTGTACATAAGACCCATTATTTCTATCGAAATGATAGGCGCCATCGCAACGAGCGCAACGCAGCCGAAGGCGTCGGTCATTACGTTTCCGTCCAGTGCCGCGCAGGCACCCGTGCAAAGAGGAAGAACGAAGGCGCTCATCATCGTACCGCTCGCAACTCCACCCGAGTCAAAGGCGATACCTACGAATATCTTCGGAACGAAGAATGCAAGAATCAGGGCTATTGCATAGCCGGGAATAAGTATATATATCAGGTCAAGACCCGTGATAATTCTTATGGAAGCGAGTCCGAGAGCCGCCGAAACTCCTATCGAGAGTCCAAGGCCCGTCGTAGTGCCGGCAATAGAGCCTGCGCTCATATTTTCAACAAGCTTATTAAGAACGTAAACCGAGGGCTCGGCTTTTACTATGAAGTAACCGAGAAGCATTGCTATCGGAATAAGGGGTAAGCCGTTATAATTGCCTGCAAGGCTCTTTCCTATCGCGGTTCCCATAGGCACGAAGCCTACGTTGGCTCCCGTGAGGAATATTGCAAGTCCGACGAGGGTATAGACGACACCGACCGCCATTCTTATGAGCTGAGATTTCGAGAAGGGCTTATATGCAATCTGGAATATAACGGCAAAGACGATAATGGGGAAAAGAGCAAGCATTACCTCGGGCGCGTACTCAAGGAAGCCCTCTGCGTAGAGTATAATTCCCTCTCGTGTATCCGTTATCTGGTCAAGCACGGTAGGCGTATAGCTTCCGCCCTCTATTTTCGCAACGACGCCGAGAACGAGAACGGCGATTATAGGGCCTATACTGCAAAGAGCCGTAAGACCGAAGGAGTCGTCTCTGTTTGCCGAGGAAGACTTTCTGGCTACCGAAACACCTGCACCGAGTGACATTATAAAGGGAACGGTCATAGGGCCCGTGGTTACTCCGCCGGAATCGAAGGCAACCGTCTTAAATCCGTCGGGAAGGAAGAATGAAAGCGCTATGGCGAAAACGTAAAATCCCACAAGAAGCCACCTGAGGCTAACCCCGAATATAATACGAAGCACCGCTATCATAAGGAAGATTCCGACACCTACCGAAACGGTAAGGATAAGAACGTTATTATCTATCGAGCCAACCTGCCTTGCGAGTATCTGAAGGTCGGGCTCGGAAATCGTAACGAGTATTCCGATTATAAAGGCGATAAAGGCGATAAGCCAGATAAATCTGCTCTTGCCTATCGTGCTACCTATCTTGGTACCGAGCGACTGCATAGACATCTCTGCACCTGCGGTAAAAAGGCTCATACCGAACACGAGGCAGATGACGCCGATTATAAAGAGCATCATATCACCCGTGGGCATCGGAACGACGGTCATGGATAGCGCCACGACGATAAGAGCTATCGGCAAAACTGATTTAACCGACTCGAGTATCTTCTCTCTGATTAAGTGCACTTCTCTTCCTCCAAAATGAATTTCCAACGAAGATTTTATCATATCGCGCGCGAAAAAACAACCCTCGCGCCGAATATTTACAATTTCTTTATATGTCAGCCTCTTTTCAAGGCCTCTATGCGCTCCCTTAGCGAAAGAGAGGTCTCTGAAAGCTCAGCCCAGAACTCCCTCGCGCTCACTCGCAGCCCTCCTGCACCGAGCACGACCAGCTGCTCCTGCATATCTGAGGTAACCACGCGCACCGTATGCTCCGACGCTCTGTCGTAGGTCGCCTTCTCGATATAGGAGTCTGCCGTCTCCTTTTCCTTGGTATAGACCACCGTAACCGAGCCTATCTCCTCGACGCTGCCCTCTCCGCCTGCGCGGCGGTAGGCATCAAAAACGGCTATCGCACGCCGACCGGTATAGGCGGTGTAATCGCAAAGAAGTCTTACGAGCACGTCGCGCGCTCTTGCGATATCGCTCTCGGCGGCAGCCCTCAGCTCGGGTATGGCGAAAAGGAAATTATATCCGTCAACGATAACGTACTCGTCGCCGCGCTTTACCGCGCGCGCCTTCGGCGGCTTTTTCTCGACGGGGGCTGCGTTGACCTTTCTTTCGGGCGCACGGCGCTCTTTCACCTTGCCGTAGGTCGCCTCGAATATGCGCATAAGCTCCTTGTCCTCCTCGGCTGTGCCGCGATAGGAGACTCGTGCGCGCTCTACTACGGGGGCGTCGGAGACGTCTTCATCGCGCACCTCGCCCCTTCTCATAACGTCGGGGACAGCGTGCATAAGCGCATCTGCCTCGTCCCACGGCACGGAATATCCTGCCCCTGCACGGCAGAAGACCGAGCTCGACGGATTTCTTTCGTCGGTTATCGGGTCGTAGCCGCGCTCGGCTATTATATCCATAGGATTTTTGACCGGCTTATATTCTCCGACACGCATAGAAATTTTCCCCTCGCCTCGCGTGTAGGCTCGGAGCTCGGACGCGTAGGAGCGCATAAGCGCGACGGGCGCGTTGCCCGTAACTATGGCGGTACCGCCCGAAAACTCGGGTGCATCAACACTGCCCTGCATATTGGTTATATCGGTAATCAGCCTTCCAAGAGACGCCTCGGGAAGCTCGGCTCTGAAATCAAAGGTCGGCTCAAGCAGAAGGCTCTCTGCCTTCATAAGCCCCTGCCTTATCGCACGGTAGGTTGCCTGACGGAAATCTCCGCCCTCGGTATGCTTCTGATGCGCTCTGCCGCCGACGAGGGTTATTTTGAGGTCGGTGATAGGCGAGCCCGTAAGCACTCCTCTGTGCATACGCTCCTCGATATGAGTAAGAACGAGCCTCTGCCAGTTAAGCGAGAGAGTATCGGTGTCACACTCTGTTGCCGCAATTATTCCCGAGCCTCGTGGCAAGGGCTCTATGCGAAGATGCACCTCCGCGTAGTGGCGCAAGGGCTCGAAGTGACCCGAGCCGTACACCGTCTCGGCGACGGTTTCCTTATACAGAATAACGCCCTCGTCAAAGCCCACCTTCAGTCCGAAGCGCTCCTCCATTATCCTCGAGACAACCTCGAGCTGTATCTCACCCATAAGCCTTATGCGTAGCTCGTGCGATGCAGGAGAATAGGAAAGGCTGAGAGAGGGGTCCTCCTCGGCAAGCGCGGTAAGGCGCATATAGCTCTCGTATGGGTTAGCCCCCTCGGGAAGAATAATTCTGTAATCAAGCACGGGAAAAAGGCTCTGTTCGTCCGAGGGCTCAAATCCGAAGCCGTCTCCTGCGACAGCCTTCGTCGGTCCGAGAAGGGCGCATACCGTGCCGGGCACCGCCGACTGCACGTTCTTATATTTATCGCCTGAGTAAATGCGTATCTCCTCGACACGCTCGGTTACGGGCTCGCCCGTGCGTCTCGAAAGCTCGAGGTCGTCCTTGGTTTTAAGGACACCACCCGTCACCTTGACGTAGGTCAGCCTCTTTCCCTGAGGGTCTCTTGCAACCTTGTAGACCTTTGCGCCAAAATAGGCGTCGGAATAGTTCTTTTGTAAAGTATACTTGTCGATATTCTCCAAAAGTTCCTTGACGCCCTGCATTTTCAAGGCAGACCCAAAGAAGCAGGGGAATATCTTTCTTCCTGCAATCGCGCGCCTTATCGACTCCGTGCTAAGGCACTCGGTCTCGAAAAACTCGGCTATGAGTCGCTCGTCCTGCGCCGCGGCAGCCTCGTAGAACTCGGGGGTCGTATCTTTTGAAAAATCGACCACCCTTGGCGAGAGAACGGCAGAAAGCTCCGAGAGCAGGTCTCCCCTGCGCCTCTCGGATATATCAAGCTTATTAACGAAAATAAAGGTCGGCACACCGCGCGCCGCAAGAAGGTGCCAGAGCGTTTTCGTATGCGCGGTTACTCCGTCTCTTGCGCTTATAACGAGCACCGCGTAGTCCTGCACCGAAAGTGCGCGCTCGGTCTCGCAGGAAAAATCAATATGCCCGGGCGTATCTATAAGCGTAATCACGGTATCGCCGAACCCGAGAATTGCCTGCTTTGAAAAAATGGTAATTCCCCTCTCGCGCTCGAGCGAGTGGGTATCGAGAAAGGCGTCGCGCTTATCAACCCTACCGAGCTTATCGAGCATACCTGCCGAATATAAAAATCCCTCGGACAGAGTGGTTTTGCCTGCGTCAACGTGGGCGAGAATGCCAAGAGCTATCCGTTTTTTCACTCGTCCTCCTTTGCCGAAAGGCAGAAATAAATCTTATCGTCCGTACGCCGAAGGATATCCATATACGATGAAAAAAGGCGCACGGATGCCTCGTTTTCAACAAAAACCGTGGCGTAAAGGCTGATAAGCCCCATAGCCTCGGCAAGCTCGAAAAGGAGATTAAGCGCCGCACCGCCAAGTCCTCTGCCGCGATATTCGGGCAGGAGCCGCACGCCAATCTGTGCGCCACCCTCGTAATCAAATCCGTAGAGGAGCACCTCGCCGACGAGCCTGCCGCGAAGCCTTACCGCGGCAGAAAGAGCCGCACCCATATCGCGCTCGCGTCTCATCTCGGAGAGGAAATATTCCGCATCGGGCCGGGAATTATCCTCGCGGTAATCGTATCCCCAGTATCTGAGCCCCTCGGGGTCGCGCGAGAGGCGCGCGTATTCCTCTTTATCGGAGTCATAAATCTCGGTAAGCGACAGCTCGCCCGAGGAAATTTCGTCTATCTCTCTAAAAAGGTCGCACTCGCTCTCTACCGCAACGCGATAGAAAGCACCCGAGGCAGATATAGCGTCTATCTGAGAATGGCGGAAAAGACCTGCAAGCTCCGAAAGAGCCTCGCGCGGCACGTCGGTATAGACGAGAGGAATCTCCTCCTTCACGGCGTAATCGCGCACGGCAAGCGCGTCCTCTTTTGTGGTATAACTAAAGGAGTATCCGCTGTCGGTGTATATTCTTTTAATTTTCCTGCCGTCAACGTCGGCGACGGCAAGAGCATCGTCTATCGGCTTAAAGCTAAGCATTTCTACTCCTTTTTGACAATTTTAGTTTACTTTTTCGCGCCTTTTATCTTAACCTCTAGGCAGGTCTCAAAGGTATCTTTGTTTTTCTTTGCCGAGAACTGTGCGCCGACAAGCTCGGCAAGGCGCGTGCAGGTTTTAAGCCCTATGCCGTTGCTCTCGGCAACGTTAGGCACACGGGCAACGGTGTTCACAATGGAAATGGAGAGTGTCTCTCCCGAGCGCTCAGCCACAGCAAAGACGGGGCTTGCCGAGTCTGCATACTTGCGTATGTTAGAGAAAACGTTATCAACTATACGCATAAGGCACCGGGCATCGGTGTGCATACGCTCACCGCTTGAAAGAAGGGTATCCGAGACGGATACCTCCACCGAAAAGCCTTCCTCGCGAAGAAGAAGTATATGCTCGGAGAAAAGCTGCTCAAGAAGGGTGGGCGCGTCGTATTCCTCAAGCTCCACAATCTCCTCGGTGTTGCCGAATGCCAGTGCGTATTTGAACATACCGTCGGAAAGGCTCTTTAGTCGCATAGCGGTGTTTTCCGAGGCGGCGATGTAGTTTTTCATAACCTCGTCGTCACCGACTCTCGACTTCATCATATCTATGTAGCCGAGAAGCACCGTCAGGGGCGTACGCAGGTCGTGCGATACAGAGGTAACGAGCTCGGTGTTCGCACTCATAGCCTCCCTCTCGCGCTTGATGTTCTCTATGAGGAAGTTTCTCATCGTCTCGACGTTCTGCGAGAGCCTGCCTATCTCGTCCTCGCCCTCGCCTGCTATCTTATGGTTCATATCGTAGTGCGAGACTATCGTAACGTCGGTCTCGAGCCTTTTTATCTTCGATATTATGCTACGCATATACGCGATAAGCACCGCCATAAGAGCGAGCGCCGCGGCAATAAACGCCGCTACGTTGACTACGTCGTAATACAGCTCGTGGGTGAACTCGGTAACGGCGGCGAAGACGTCACCGTCGCTAAGAGTTATTACCTTATGTCCGTTTGCCTCTGCCTCGGCAATCAGCTTCTCCTTGTTTTCCTCGTACTCAACGAGAGAGGAAAATCCGAGGAATTCAAGCCAAGGCTGAAGGCTGGGCTTCTCCTGCGAGTCCGAGCCGTCCTCGCCTTCGTCGGGAGAGGGCTCTTCCGAGTCTGCTTCCTCGTCCTTCATATCCGAGGAGAAGAAAAGCTGGTCGTCCTTGTATATGAGCATATACACGTAAGGGTGCTCGTTTGCCCACTTGGCAAGCATCTCGGTGTCGTCCGAGCTCATATCGTTTTCGGTTGCCCATTCCTGGAACTTCCCGAGATAGTCGTCTCTGCGCTCCTGTCTCTTTTCATCGGTAACGTAATAGCGGTCTATAAGAAAATTCGAGCCTACTCTCAGGAAAAGATAAACCGCCGTAGCAACGACAATTCCGAAAATAATGCTCATAATAAGCCCGAAATAGAGAGAGGGCGTTCGCCTTTTCATTTTAGTATCCTCAGTCAACCTGATATCCCCTTCCCCACACGGTGCGGATTATCTTCGGCGAGGAAGGATTCTCCTCGAGCTTTCTGCGAAGATTAAGAACGTGAACGGTTATGGTATTGCTCGAGGACGGCAGAGAAATCTCTCCCCATACCCCCTCGTAAAGCTCGGTGGGACTCACCGCGCGCGAGCGATTTTTTGCAAGGTATATAAGAATATCGAGTTCCTTGTCGCGCACGTCTATGGGCGTGCCGTTCTTGGTGACCTCGCGCGTGTCGGGATAAAGGCAGACTCCGCCATAGAGCCTTATGCACTCGCCCGAGGAGGCCCCCTTGTTTTCATAGGAATTATATCTTCTCGTAAGCGCCTCAACCTTCATCAGAAGCTCTCTTGAGGAGAAGGGCTTGACAAGATAATCGTCACCGCCCCCCGAATACGCCGCTTCCTTATCGGAGTCGAGCGACCTCGCCGTCAGAAAGAGGACGGGCACCGAGGAAAAGGAGCGTATCGCACGCGTTGCCTCAATTCCCGACATACGGGGCATCATAACGTCCATAATGCAAAGGTCTACTCCCGAATCGGCACGAAGCGTCTCGACCGCGGCTTCTCCGTCTGCCGCCTCGCATACCTCGTATCCTGCCTGCTCGAGAAGAAGACTGAGGACCTTTCTTATCTCAACCTCGTCGTCACACACAAGAATTCTCATACCGTCTCTCCTTCCAAAATATTTTACCATTGTATATTATACCACACGCGCGTTTTATTTGCAAGAGCGAGGAAAAAGATTTTACCGTCTGTAAAGCGCAAAAAGACCGAGTCGCCACGACTCGGTCTTTCATAACAAAAAAATTATTAGTAGTTCTCTTTTCTTACCTCAAAGAAGCTCTGGGGATGAGCGCATACAGGGCAAGCGCCGGGAGCCTTAACACCCATAACGAGGTGTCCGCAGTTGCGGCACTCCCACATAGTCATCTCGGACTTCTCGAATACTTCCTTCATCTCAACGTTGTTAAGAAGCTTTCTGTATCTCTCCTCGTGAGCCTTCTCGATAGCTGCAACCATTCTGAACTGAGCTGCAAGAGCCTTGAAGCCCTCCTCCTCAGCTTCCTTTGCGAAGGTAGCGTACATATCGGTCCACTCGTAGTTCTCGCCCTCTGCTGCAGCAACAAGGTTTGCAGCGGTGTCGCCAAGTCCGTTAAGAGCCTTGAACCAGAGCTTTGCGTGCTCCTTCTCGTTGTTTGCAGTCTCCTCGAATATAGCTGCGATCTGCTCGTAGCCCTCCTTCTTTGCAACAGATGCAAAGTAGGTATACTTGTTTCTAGCCTGCGACTCGCCTGCAAAAGCGGTCATAAGATTCTGTTCTGTTTTTGTGCCTTTAAGCTCTTTCATTTTCTTTTCTCCTTATGGAAAATAATATATTTTTTTAAGTTTAAAATAAAATTCGTGTCACGAGGCAGTCACATCAGCACTGCATTTGTCACAAACAGTACGTACCTTCAACTCATACGAGCTGACATCTCGTCCTATAATCTCGGATAGCCTCTTTGAAAACTCCGGAAAATCAAAGTCCCAAACTCTTCCGCATTCTATACAAATCTGATGTCCGTGTGGAATAAACGAGCTATCGTATCTGTCCGCACCACC
>JAZOMD010000097.1:0-11548 GCA_045653745.1 Eubacteriales bacterium
AAAATCTGCGAGCGAGCTTTCGGCCTTCACCTTCCGCCGCACGAATGCGTTTATTATAGGCGAAAAGGATTTTGAAACTCCCGACATAAAAGAAGAAGCAAAGCCTATCGAGCTCGGCGACTGGAGCGAGAGGGTCGGCAAGGAATTCTCGGGCAGCGGTATATACGAGACGAGCTTCAAAAAGCCCTCGTCCCCTGCGCTTCTCGACCTCGGCGAGGTTAAATATACCGCAGAGGTATTCCTTAACGGAAAATCTCTTGGAGTTAAGGTTATGCCGCCTTACAGATACGAGCTCCCCGAGGAGCTTCTCGAGGACGAGAACAGGCTCGAAATCCGAGTATCGAACACCCCTGCAAACCAGTATCAGTACACGAAGGTATTTGACAAGTGGGGCTCGTGGCAGCTCACGCCCTACCACCAAAGAGAGCTACTCTTTGACAGAGACAGTCTTGCAAGCGGTCTATTTGGCCCTGTGAGAATTCTGATTTAGGAGCAAGGTAAAAAAATGTTATTAAACGCAAAAATAGTATCCTCGCTTGAAAAGATACTGCCAAATACACACACGGAGGACTACCCGAGCCTCGAGAGAATGAGCGCGCTCCTCGGCGAGAGATTTTCCCTTCAGGTTATCTTCGAGAATGCGCCGGGCGACAGGACGAGAACGCTCATAACCCCTAAGCTCGGCGGAGAGCTCGCAAAATACGCCACGGTCAGGCGAGTTCTCGGAGTTCCCGTCGTAATGCCCGTAGCAGGCAAGGGCGACGGCTATTATCTTGACAGCAATGCAGGGATTTACCCCGATATTCTTCTGCCTCTTTCCTACGGTGGAAGCGTGCGTACGAACGTGGGTATCATCGGAAATCTCTGGATAGATATTGAGCTGCCAAGCTCGGGCGAGGAGCTTTCCGACTATCCCACCCTCGAGGTAACACTCGTTGACGGCTACGAGAACGATGCTCCACTCTTTACGGGCACTCTTTCGCTTGAGCTTATAAGAGCGACTCTGCCTGAAAGCGGGATATACTACACGCGCTGGCTCTACACCGACTGCCTTGCGAGCTATTACGACGTCAAGGTATGGTCGCGCGAGCACTGGCGAATTATTGAGAATTATATGCGCACGGCGGTGAAGATAGGCGTCAACACAATGCTCACTCCACTGCTTACCCCCTCGCTTGACGGCGAGAGAATGTTAACTCAACTTGTCAAAATCACGAAAAACGGCGAGAAATACTCCTTCAACTTCTCGCGTGTGGACAAGTGGATTGATATGTGCGACAGGGTGGGAATTAAGTATTTCGAGATAGCACACCTCTTTTCTCAGCACGGTGCTGTGAACTGCGTAAAGGTTTTGGCGACGGTGGACGGTGAAGAAAAGCTTATCTTCACCACCGAGGACGATGCACGCGACGGTGAGTATATAAGATTTCTGCGTGCCCTGCTCACAGCGTTCATAGGACATATGAAAAAGAGAGGCGACGACGCAAGATGCATATACCACATTTCGGACGAGCCGCCTATGGACAAGATTGAATACTACCGCGCGGCAAAGACGGCGCTCGCCGATATTCTCTCCCCCTACAAGATGATAGACGCGCTCTCGAACCTCGAATATTACACCGAGGGGCTGGTGGAATGTCCCGTGCCGCAGGCAAAGGACGCTACCCCCTTTATTGAAGCGAATATAAAGGGGCTGTGGGTTTATTATTGCGGCGAGGAAGGGGAGGGCAGCTACAGTAACTGCTTTATCGCAATGCCGTCGTGGCGCACGCGCTCGATAGGAATGCAGATGTACAAATACGGCTTTGAGGGCTTCCTTCACTGGGGCTACAACTTCTACAACAACTGCAATTCCGAGCGTTCCTTAAATCCTTATATCGACCTCTCGGGTGAAAACTGGGTTGCCGCAGGCGACACCTTTATAGTCTACCCCGACAAGGGCGGCGAGGCTATCGAGTCCCTGCGTGCGGCGGTTACCTATCACGCATTCGAGGACCTGCGCGCGATGAGGCTATGCGAAAAATACTACTCTCACAGAGAGGTCGTCTCGGCAATCGAGTCAGCCCTCGGCGATAATATCACCTTTAACAGAAGTGCGCACACGGCAGAAGAGATGCAAAGGGTGCGCGAGACGGTAAACCGAATGATAAAGGCAAGGCTCTGAGCCTTGGAAACGAAAAACAGCTTCTCTTCGACAGAGACAGTCTTGAGAGCGGTCTCTTTGGACCCGTGAAGCTCCTTTTAGGATAAATAAAAAAACAAGGCGGAGTGCCGTTTGCGGTGCTCTGCCTTGCTTTTATAAGTAAGGGATATTCAGTTTCAAGCTCGGGGCTCTCGCGAGGGCTCGCTCGCTATTTTCCTCATTTTACACATAAGGTAGGCAAAGGCGACGGCGGCTATCGCGCTGACGAATTTACCGACTATAACGGCGAGGGTGGTTTCGGGCGCTATCGCCATCGTCCACGCGAGGTGGTCCATAAACATAAAGGAAGCGGAGACGGCGAAGGCGGAGTTGAATATAAGTCCTCGCCTATCCATCTTTTGTTCCATCTCAAAGGTAGTAAGAGAGGTGCCGAGGGTGACGAAGAGTCCGAATGCGGCGGTATCGTTAATGCGAAGCCCCTTTCCCATAGCACGAAGCGGCCTTTTGAGAAGCTTCTCGAGAAGCGAGAGGAGCGGAAACGCACCGACCATAACGCAGATTATGGTGGCGACGGTCTTCATTACGTTATCGAGAGAGTCGGTGCCGGGGATAAGCTTATATCCCGTGACGAAATCGACTATACCGACGACAAGACCGACGGTTATGACGAGTCTGATTATCCAGCCGAATACCACGAAAATCTTCACCGTCGCGTGCTCGAATTTCACTATACCGAGCGCCAGAATGCCTGCGAATGCTACGAGGGGAAGGAGCACGAAGATAAGCGAGAGGAAATCGACACCTATGATAATACCCGAGACGAGAACGCCGACGGGAATGGTTATAATACCGCAGAGCAGGCCGAAAATAACGTCGTTGTGCCTTTCCTTTGCCGTTACCTGAAGGACGTAGGGGATAAGGAAGGAGACTGTGCAGCCCATCATCGAGGAAACTACCATACCGTTAAGGAGTCCGACCTCGAGAGAGCCGGCAAGGCTCATCGCTATCTGCGAGGCGCCCATATCGTTTGCAAGAAGGGCGGCAGGTATTATCGAGAAGTCAAAGAAGGCGCTCGACCCACCCGAGATACCGAGAAGGAGCTCGGAGATAACCGGATAAAGAACGAGCATACCGCCCATAGCCAAAATGAGCGGACCTGCCATAGAAATGCCGCGCTCAAAATCCCGTCCGAGACCAAAGCGCGAGCCGAAAATTCTGTCCACCGCGGCGAGCGCGGCAAACGCAAGCAATACGTAATTTACAATTTCCATTTTAACACCTGAATTTTTCAATTTCCTAAGACGAGTATATACCAAAAAGCCGTCTTTGTCAAGTGGGTATAGAATATTTCTATCCTTTCAAAATGAGAAAAAACAGAGGTTACAATTCTCTTCTCTTTTTTCTTCTCACGCGGTTTATGTGCCGCTCGAAATCTCCGTTCTCGATAAGCTCGGAGAGAACGTACTGCATAAAGGTCGGCACGGTGCAGGAATAGAAGCCGAGTCTTTGTGAAAACACCTCGGCAAGGCGCTTCGGGAGCACCATATATCCTATACGCAGAGAGGGCGAGATGGTTTTCGAGAAGGTATTAAGGTAGATAACGTTCACGCCCTCGGAGAGCGCAAAGAGGGTTTCGGCAGGCTTTACGAAGACCGAGAACTCCGACTCGAAGTCGTCCTCTATAACGTAGCGCTCCCTCTCGGACGCCCAGCGCAGATACTCGTGCCTCTTGGTGGCGCTTGCGGTTACGCCCGAGGGGTAGCTGCGATAGGGGGTTGTATGCAGAACGTCGGCGGCCGATGCCGACAGCACCCCTCCGTCAATTCCCGTCTCGGTAAGCGGAAGGCTCTCGTAGCTCACCCCTGCCGTGCGGTAGACCTCCTCGATTTTATTGTAAGAGGGCGACTCTATGGCAAAGAGCTTTTCTCTGCCGAGGAGCTCTATTATCAGTCTGTAAAGATATTCTGCTCCCGCGCCTATGACTATCTGCTCTCTGTCAACGCGTATTCCGCGGTTTCTTGCAAGATAGCGCCTGATAGCCTCGCGCAGCTCGGGCGTGCCGAGATTTTCCGACCGCGCAGGCAGAAGATCTCCCCCGTCAGAGAGCACGCGCCTTACGGTTTTTGCAAAAACCGAGACGGGAAATGTCGGGTAATCGCTCTCGGTGTGCGACCCCTCGCGCCTTATACGGGCAACACCCGAGGAAGAAACGAAGCCGTCCTCGCCTCTGAATATCACGACGTAACCGCTGCGCTCTCTTGCCTCGGCATAGCCCTCCTCAATAAGAAGTGCGTAGGCGTGCTCGACGGTCACGGTGCTCACGCCCACCTCCTCTGCGAGCCCTCTTTTCGACGGCAGCTTCTCGCCGTGGGCATAAAGTCCGCCGACTATATCCGCCTTTATTCTCTCGTAGAGTTCAAGGTATACGGGTCTTTTCGTTTTGTCAACTACGTATCTCATCTGGTTATATAAAATACTCCTGAATTGGTGATTGTTATATGGTCAGTTATATTATATACTATTTCCATCAAAATGTAAAGAGAGAAACGGAAAATGTATAAGAAAACGAAAAAAACGGTTATGGCGGCTCTGATGGCGGCGCTTATATGCGTGGCAACCTTCGTTGTCAGAATTCCGACACCCCTGCACGGATACGTAAATCTCGGAGACTGCCTTGTGCTTTTTGCGGCGTCTATTCTCTCGCCGTGGTATGCGGCGCTCGCGGCAGGCATTGGCTCTGCGCTCGCAGACCTCATTTCGGGCTACGTTATTTACGCTCCCGTAACCTTTGTAATCAAGGCTTTGATGGCGCTTCTCTTCTGCCTTTTTATAAGGGGGCTTAAATTCAAGGGCGCACGGATTTTTATACATATTATCGGGGCGCTTCTTGCAGAGATTATTATGGTGCTCGGCTATCTGATTTTCGAAGCTTGTCTTTACGGCTTCGCCGCGGCGGTGATAAATATTCCTGCAAACTGTATTCAGGGCGCGGCAGGCGTTATAATAGGTACGGCTATTATAAAGATTTTCGAGCGTGCAAGGATAGCTGCGAGTAAGTAGAAAAGAATATGGCGCAAAAAAAGAGTGCTTTCCGGTACGGTCAGCACTCTTTTCGTTTTTTATCTTATTAAGGTTTGTTTTATTAAGGTTTGTTTTATTTGGAGCAGAAATCGTCGGCTGATGAGCGACGGCGTAGTAACCTACGTCGAGCGAAGAAACGGCGATAGAACTAAACCCGAGGGTTTAGTTCGGTTATGCCCAAAGAAAGCAAAGCTTTTTAGTCTTCTTTTTCCGAGCCGATAGGGTTCACAATACTGTAACCGACGTTGACAAGGTGGTCGGCTACACGCTCGAGACCGGATATTGCAGAGGAGTAATAGGGGCTTACTTCCATACTGCAGTTACCCTCGGCAAGGCGCGAGAAGTGGCTCGCGATAAGGTTTTTCTTCATTCCGTCGACCGTGTTCTCGATGGAAACGAGCTCGGGAAGGTTCTCTTTGTTGAGGTTCTCGAAGGCGTCCTTCGCGATAGCGAGCATCTGCATAATGCTGGCGCTCATTCCCTTGATATCGCCGCGTGCTCTGTCGGAGAACTCGATGTTCTTTGCACGCATTTCCTCGCCTATCTCGTAGAAATTCTCGGCGTGGTCGCCTATACGCTCAAGGTCGTTAAGAACGTGGAAATAAGAGCCTATTACGCGCTCGTCGCTGGCAGAAGCATTCACCGAGAGCTTTATGAGGAACTTGGTGAGAGCGCCGTTTGTGAAGTCTACGACAGCCTCGTTTCTTCTTACCTCGTCGCCACACTCGAGCGAGCCGCCCTCCATAGCCTCGGTTGCAAGGTTCATATTTCTCTCAACGAGCGAGAGCATATAGTCCATTTCCTTTTTAACCTGCATAAGAGCGATAGGGGGAGTGGTGAGAAGTCGGTCGTCGACGTACTTGAGGGTGATGCTCTCCTCCTCCTTTTTCTTATCCTTAATAACAAGTCGGGAATACTCGACAAGGTACTTTACAAAGGGAAGAAGAAGCAGGGTGGTGGTCAGGTTGAATATTACGTGGAATGCCGAGACGCGCATCTGGAGCGACATCGGGTCGCTGCCCGGGAAGAGCGATACGAGAAGGTTAACCGCAGGCTCCTTGAATATCCAGATAAGCGCGGTGAAGAATACAGTTCCGATAAGGTTGAAGGTAAAGTGGATAAGCGCAACTCTCTTCGAGTTCTCGTTAGCACCCACAGAGGCAAGAAGCGCGGTAACGCAGGTACCGATATTTGCACCGAGAATGATAAAGAGCGCAAGGTCGAGCGAAAGGACTCCCGTACCAACCATCGTAATAACGAAACCCGTGGACGCAGAGGAGCTCTGGATAAGGGCGGTGAATATCACGCCGACAAGAATCAGAAGAAGCGGAAAATCTATAACGCCAAATATTCCCGTGAACAGGTCCTCAACGAGAGGATTTCCGAACGCATCCTCGCTGCTCATTATGCTAAGACCGACGAATATAAGTCCAAGACCCGAACAAAGAAGTCCTGCGAGCTTTACCTTTTCACTCTTAAAGAAGCTCATCATAACTCCTGCAAAGGCGAGAAGATACATAAGCATATCAAAGTAGTCGTTCTTAAGCGCTACGAGCACGCCCGTGATGGTAGTACCGATATTCGCACCCATAATTATGGGGGTCGCCTGCATAAGCGTCATAACGCCTGCATTTACAAGACCGATTACCATAACCGAGGTTGCCGAGGAGCTCTGAATAATAGCGGTAACGCCTGCGCCTATTCCAACGCCCGAGAAGCGGTTGTTGCTGATTTTCTCAAGCATTCGCTTCATTCCGCCGCCCGCGCTCTTTTCAAGCGCCTCGCTCATAAAATTCATTCCGACGATAAACACGCCGACACCGGCAAGCAGCCAGATAAGACTGCCAAAAAGCTGTACAATTTCAGTTGCTGATAACATTTTTTCTCCTTTTTTGTAAACTTCTATGTACAAATTCTATATAAAGCGCAATACAAAGTGCGCGATTAGTTCCCGTCCTTGTGGCCCGAGGCGACGCTATCCATCGGCCGCATCGGTACCGTCTTAGGTTTTTTATCCCTTATTCCAAAATCGGCAAAAGCAAGCTCCGAAAGCTATTTCGGCTTCCGTCCGCTTTCAACGATTATTGCGCAAATCCGACTGTAATAAAAAATCCCCAAATTACGCCATTATACCAACATAATAACATATAATGTTGTACTCACGGTAAACAAAGTGTGAACTAACGGTAAACGAAATCTTTGGTGGGATATGCGAGCGCGCTTTCCCGAAGGGTGGGCGGAGTTTTCAAACTTTCAGAAAAATTTTAAAAAAGGTATTGACAAACCGAAAGCGGTGTGCTACAATTTTAGGCGTGAGAGAGTTTGATTATTCTCTTGCATACAGAAATTTGAATATCACAAAAAGACTGTGACGAAGACGGTCGGAGATATTACCCATCAGAGAGTTGTCGGTTGGTGAAAGACAATGCTTAATGCTCCTGTGACCTATCACTTCCGAGTCGAAGAACCGAAAGCGAGAGCGAGTAGACTTCTTCCGTATTGCTGCGTAAAGGCAAAGGGCTTGTCTGAGCCCGGAAAGTGACGGATTTTTCCGTAATTTGAGTGGTACCGCGGGTTATTTGCTCGTCTCAAAGAGAATTCTTTGAAGACGGGTTTTTTGTTTTATTCAAAGGAAAAAACAAAAGGGAGAAAATAAGAATGGATTACAGCTTAAAGGAAGTCGCAGGCAGAATCAAGGATCTGCGCGAGGCAAAGGGTTACACCCCGGAAGAGCTTGCAAAGCTCACGGGTGTTTCGGTCGAGGATTATCTTCTGCTCGAAGAGGGCGAGACCGATTTCAGCTTTACCTTTATCTATAAGTGCGCTAAGGCGTGCGGCGTCGAGGTCGTTGACATTCTCGAGGGAAGAAGCTCTACTCTTACCTCGTTTGCAATAACGAGACACGGCGAGGGTCTTAAAATTCTTAAGCAGAAGGGCTACGAGTACAACAACCTCGCCCCCAAGTTCAAGGATAAGCTCGCAGAGCCCTTCCTTGTAAAGTTCCCTTACCTGCCCGAGGAGCAGAACGCGCCTATAAAGCTCGCCTCTCACAACGGTCAGGAGTTTGACGTAATCGTCAAGGGCTCTCTTAAGGTTCAGGTCGGCAGCCATATCGACGTCCTTCACGAGGGCGACTCGATATTCTATAACAGCCTTATCCCCCACGGTATGATAGCCGTCAGCGAGGGTGGCTGTGAGTTCCACGCGGTAGTTCTCAATCCGCAGGACGGAGAGGTCAGCGAGGAGTATCCCGAGACCCCCTACGCACATCAGAGAGTACAGGAGAAGACTATCGAGGAAAAGACCACCGTTGCAGACGAGTTTATCGAGTCCTACTACGACGAGAGTGGCGTGTTCTCGGGCATTTCCTTCAAGAACGAGGATAAATTCAACTTCGCCTTCGACTGCGTTGACGCCATTGCAAAGAAAACTCCCGACAAGCTCGCTATGCTCTGGGTCGGAAACGACGGGGGCGACAGGCGCTTTACCTTCTCGGATATGAAGAAGTATTCGGCGAAGACGGCGAACTACTTCGAGTCTCTCGGAATAAAGAAGGGCGACACGGTAATGCTCGTCCTCAAGAGGCACTATCAGTTCTGGTTCTGTATGCTCGCGCTTCACAAGATAGGCGCAATAGCTATCCCTGCAACCAACCAGCTCGTAGAGCACGACTTTACATACAGATACAAGGCGGCAGGCGTTAAGGCTATCGTCTGCACGGCAGACGGCGAGGTTTCAAACGAGGCACAAAAGGCGGCGGCAGAGTTCCCCGGAATGCTCAAGGTTCTCGTCGGTGGCAAGAAGGACGGCTGGTGCGACTTTAACGTTGAGATGGAGCGCTTCTCCACTCACTATAACCGCACCGAGGACACCCCTGCAGGCGACGACCCGATGCTTATGATTTTCACCTCGGGCACTACGGGCTATCCCCGTATCGCTACTCATTCCTACAAGTACGCGCTCGGTCACTATCCGACGGCGAAGCACTGGCACAACGTCAATCCCGACGGACTGCACTTTACCATCTCCGACACCGGCTGGGGTAAGGCGCTCTGGGGCAAGCTCTACGGTCAATGGCTCTGCGAGGCAGGAATATTCACCTACGATTTCGACCGCTTCCGCTCCGAGGACATACTGCCGATGTTTGCAAAATACGGCATAACCACCTTCTGCGCTCCCCCCACGATGTACCGCTTCTTTATAAAGGAAGACCTCTCGAAGTACGACCTCTCCTCGATAGAGTACGCGACCACCGCAGGCGAGGCACTCAACCCCGAGGTGTTCAATCAGTTCAAGCGTGCGACGGGTCTTACCATAATGGAAGGCTTCGGTCAGACCGAGACTACTCTTTCTATTGCAAACTTCGTCGGCTCTACTCCCAAGATAGGCTCTATGGGTAAGCCGAGCCCACTCTACGACGTTGTCGTGCTCGACCCCGACGGAAACGAGTGCAAGACGGGCGACACGGGCGAAATCTGTATCCGCACCAAGGACACCGTTCCCTGCGGTCTCTTTACCGGCTACTACCGCGACGAGGAGAAGACGAAGGACGCCTGGCACGACGGATACTACCACACCGGTGACACGGCTACTATGGACGAGGACGGCTACCTCTGGTACGTCGGAAGAATCGACGACGTTATCAAGTCCTCGGGCTACCGCATAGGTCCGTTCGAGATAGAGAGCGTTATTATGGAGCTTCCCTACGTTCTCGAGTGTGCAATAACTCCCGTGCCCGACGAGGTGCGCGGTCAGATAGTCAAGGCTACGATAGTTCTCGTCAAGGGAACCGAGGGCACCGACGCACTCAAGAAGGAAATCCAGGAGTACGTCAAAACTCACACCGCACCTTATAAATATCCGAGAATAGTCGAGTTCGTCTCCGAGCTTCCGAAGACCATCAGCGGTAAGGTAAGGCGCGTTGAGATACGCAAAAACGACATAGAAAAAATGCAGAAATAAGCCATTTTACAAATCATACTTTACAAAAGCAACACATTTTTCAGCACTCCTTGCTCACGGGCGAGGAGTGCTTTTTCCTTTTGCATTTCTCTCTGGCAAAAAAAATCGTTTTTCAACTTACAATTATTGACAATAAATAATTTTTATGTTAGAATATAAGAAAAATATTTTTTATGTAGGAGAGCGATTATGAAAAAACTTCTGATTTTCCTTATGTCACTCTGCCTTTGGGCGGCAGCTCTGACGTCCTGCCTCGGCGGCACGGGCGGTGACGGCTGCACTCACGCGGACAAGAACGACGACAAGAAGTGCGACGAGTGTAGCGCGGCTTTTGAGGACGGCTGCGACAGAGAGCACAAGGACGAGGACGACGACAAGAAGTGCGACGCGGGCGGCGAGGCGTTTGAGGACGGCTGTGACGCCGAGCACAAGGACGTAAACGACGACGGAAAGTGCGACGCGGGCGGCGAGGATTTCGACGACGGCGCCGAGGTTGCTCCCGGCACTATTTACAGCGACAAGGCATTCCCTGCTATCATACATAACGAGGGTGAGGTAGCCTTCGTGAACAAGGTAGGACCTGCGGTGCGCGATTATATGAAGGAGCACGCTTCCATCAATACCACCGTCTTCCCCGACACTATGGTAGTATTCGGCCACGAAATAGTTATAGGCGACACCAGCCGTGAGATAACGGCTACGGCAAAGGATATCCTCGAGGAAAAGCTCGCGAAGAAGGCGGCAGAGCTCGAGGAAAAGGGCGAAGAAATCGACGACCTTGCAGGATACCTCATTTATTCGGACGGCTCGTCGGTTGCAATAGTATGGACCGACTTCCAGCTCGCAGAGCTCGCGACCGACTATTTCTGCGAGAATTACCTCAATGAGCCCGAGCTTATTCTCGAGGCAGGCTATGAGAAATCGGAGTTCTTCTCGCTTATGGGCTACCTTGAGGAGCGCGAGGTGAAGCTCTTCGAGGAAAAATGGGCGGCTCTCGAGGCGGCACTGCCCGTGGAGTACCGCGATAAGGTAATGACCGAGCTTAAAAAGATTTACGCGCTCTACGACGACAAGTGCGTGGATTGGTTTATCAGCCTTTACGACTACGAAACGGGCGGCTTCTACGCCGCGTACAGTGCGAAGGTTTCCACCTCTCCCGAATTCGGCCCCGATATAGAGGACACCCTCTTCGGACTGAAGAACGTCGTTGACCATCTCGGCATGGCGGAGATGTTCGACGGTGACTGGACGAAGGCCGTTCCCTACGACCTTCGCTTAAAGGCGGCAGAGTGGATTATAAGCCTTCAGGACGAGAACGGCTACTACCAGCACCCCCAGTGGCCCAATCCCCCCGACCTCAGA
>JAZOMD010000098.1:0-18482 GCA_045653745.1 Eubacteriales bacterium
AAGATTAACGAAAATAAAACGGGGGATTCATGCATCGCCCCTACAGGATAACATAACAAAAAGCCCTGCCGTAGCAGAGCTTTTTGTATATCGAAATAATCGCCGTAAGGCAATAATTATCTCTTGGAGAACTGTGAGCCGTTAAGTAAACAGTCCGGTGGACTGTTTTTAGGCCAAAAGACAAAATGCCTGTCGTTTTGTCTTTCCTCAGTCAGCGAGGTAATCAGAAATAGTCTTATTAGCAAAACCTTTAAAGAAAAGCAAAAGCTCCGAAGTAAATCGGAGCCTTTGTTGTATAGATAATATTTCTGATTATCTCTTGCTGAACTGAGGAGCACGTCTTGCGCCCTTGAGTCCGTACTTCTTTCTTTCCTTCATACGAGGATCTCTGGTGAGGAAGCCTGCCTTCTTGAGAAGGGGCTTGTAGGTCTCGTCTGCGGAGAGGAGTGCACGAGCAACGCCGTGACGGATCGCACCTGCCTGACCGGAGAAGCCACCGCCGTTAACGTTAGCAACGATGTCGAACTTGCCGATAGTCTCGGTAACACCGAAGGGCTGGTTGATGATGAGCTTCATGGTCTCAAGACCGAAGTAATCGTTGATATCTCTGCCGTTGATGGTGATAGCACCGGTACCGGGATAGAGACGAACTCTTGCAACCGACTTCTTTCTTCTGCCGGTTCCGTAGAAATAAGGTTTAGCACTGGTATACATTATTCACTTACCTCCCTATTAGTCAACTACGATAGGCTTCTGAGCAGCCTGCTTGTGGTCTGCGCCTGCGTAAACGTGAAGACGCGTAAAGGACTTGTCACCGATGGTGTTGTGGGGGAGCATTCCCTTAACTGCGAGCTCCATAGCCTTCTCGGGACGGGTAGCCATAAGGGTCTTGTACTGAATGGACTTAAGACCGCCGATGTAGCCGGAGTGGTGACGGTAGTACTTCTGCTCAAGCTTCTTACCGGTAAGAACTGCTTTAGCAGCGTTTACGATGATAACGAACTCGCCGCAATCAGCGTGGGGGGTGAACTCGGGTCTGTGCTTGCCGCGAAGAATGTCGGCAGCCTTAACAGCGGTCTTGCCAAGGGGCTTGCCTGCTGCGTCGATAACGAACCATCTGCGCTCGATGGTCTCTGCATTTGCCATAAATGTAGACATTTTAAATTCCTCCAAAAATTTTCTTTCGTACTCTTTGGCACGAGCTTTTTACACGCCCGTATATTATAGCACACAAAAAATCGCTTGTCAATGGGTTTTTTTAAAAAAATCTTGGAGAAATCGATTTAGGTTTTTGAGTTCTCCCGAAATCTCCTGAAATCTCGTTTTTTCTCCGTTTTCCTCGACCGGCAAAATAAAAAATATTTTTGAAAAAAATTCTTTTTTCAGAACTTCGCCCCCAAACCCCTCTTTTGGAAATAAGTTGTCCGCCTTCTTTTCGGCAGAATTTACACATTGTTGTGCGCATCTTTGTGACATTCCTACAAAAATCTTCATTTTTATTATTTGCGCTTGAAAAATAAAAATAATAATGATATAATTATTATAATAATAGCCTATGGTGTTTTTTGGGGCTTTTGTATGCTATTATAACGAGGTGTGTCTATGCGAAAGATTTTGCGAGCAGCTCTCGTCCTTATGTGCATTTCGCTCTCCTTCCTTCTTTTCGCTTGCGGCGCAGGCGGCGGAGGAAATGCGCCGGTTACGAAATTCGTTACCGTAACGCTGGGGGATAATTCGGGCGCTGCCATAGTCGGCGCGACGGTTTCGCTTGTCGATGCACAAGGCGCAGTTCAGTATTCTGCCACGACGTCAGATCTAGGCGTTGCAGCCTTCACCGTTAAGGGTGGTGAGGAAAAGACCTTGGTTGCCAAGGTTACGGCACTTCCTGAGGGAAAGCTAGCTTCCGCCGAGCAGCTTGCCGCGACTCACTCTATTGAGTCTCTTACAGCGAATATCGTTTTGTCGCTTCCTACATATGTATTTAACGCAACCTTCGGCGGTCAGCCCGTAGCAGGACTCACCGTATCGCTTCACAGAGCGTCAAATAACGCCCTGGTTGCTACCGCCGTCACCGACGCAAACGGTAACGCAATCTTTACCGCCGATCCCGGTACCTACAAGGTTATTGCCACCCCCGGCGCGACCGACCCCTTCGAAGTGAAGGACGCGCTCGTTAAGGCAACCGATGCCGGAAATACCGTATCGCTCGAGCTTACTGCGGCGGTCGGACTCAGCGAGTCGGATCCAATCACCTACACTAAAATCAAGCACGAGTTCACAGCGTCTGTAAGAGCAGGCAGCGTGACCTGGTATAAGCTCGCTTACGAGAGCGGCGCATATATCGTCTTCTCCTCGGCAAACGCCGTCGTTACCTACGCAGGCAACGAGTATAAGGCAGGTGCAGGCGAGAACTTCGTGAAGGTTGAGCTTTCTGTTCCGAGCGCAGATGTCGGAGAGGCGCTTATCTCCGTCAAGACGGCGGACGGTAAAGCCGCTGACGTTTCCGCGGAGCTTACTTATCCCGTCGGTACTGTAAATAACCCTATCGCATTTACCGAAAGCCTGAGCGGAATAAAGCTTGCGGCAGGAGAGAAGATTTATTACCTCTATACCACCGACCACCCCGTTAAGGTTACCGTTACCGCATCGGCGAGTACGGTAGCGGTCAAGAATGCGGATAGCGGAAAGGCTATCACGGGTGAATGCTCCGTGCTTCCGTCGCAGAGCCTTTGCATAGAGCTTTCTGCAACGACTGCGGTAACCACAGCCCTCGAGGTAAGCGCGCGCAACTACCGTATGTCACTTCTCGGTGACAGTATCAGTACCTTCGCAGGATATTCCAACAACACCCTACATAACGCATCTCTTTCGGGCAATGCTTCCGTATATTATCCTACCGATCCTGATATCACCGACGAGTTCACGGTCGAGGATACGTATTGGAAAAAAATTATGAATGCGTTCTCCTTCGACCTTTGCGTAAACAACTCGCAGGGAGGTGATATGGTAACTGCAAACGGAGTCAGCCGCGCGAAGAACCTTCATAACAAGAAGGGCGAGAACCCCGACGTTATTCTTATCTACCTTGGAACCAACGACCTCGGACAGCAAGAGGAGCAGAAGATAACGGTAGACCGGTTCAAGACGAAGTATAACGAAATGCTTGATGCGATAAAGACCAAATATCCCGACGCTCAGGTATTTTGCATGAGACTTCTCACCGAGGAGCGAAGCGCTGATAAGCCCGATGTACTCGCTGACTTCAATACCGTTATACACGAGTGCGCTACGGCTCACGGCTACGAGTCGATAAGCCTTGGCGATACGGGCTGGAACTATCTCTCTGATACCTACAAGGACGCTACGCTAAGAGTTCACCCGAACAAGGGAGGAATGCAGAAGATGGCAGACGCGGCAATTCCTCAGATCGAAGAAAAACTCAAATAAAATAAGGTTAATTTTTGCCGTGTGCAAGTGCGGCATTATTATAAAAAAACATTTTTTGGAGGCATTATGAAAAACTTTAAGAAAATACTTGGACTTCTCTTGGTAATGACACTTCTTGTAGGCTCTGTATTCGCTCTTGCATCCTGCGGAGATAAGGGCGGTAACGGTGGTAACGGTGGAGGAAATACTCCCACCTGCGAGCACGCTGACGTAGACGACAACGGCAAGTGCGATAAGTGCGCTGCTGATTTCGAGGACGGCAAGGACCTTCCCGACCCTCCCGAGTCTGAGCCTGCATACGTTACTTACACCATCACCGTTAAGGATGCTGCCGGCAACGGCGTAGCAGGCGCTACCGTTCGCCTCGTAGCAGCGGACGGTAACTCCGGTCTTAACAGACTCAGCGATGCAACCGGTAAGGTTGTTTTCGAGCCCCGCCCCGGCAACTGGAAGGTTCAGCTTACCGCTGTTCCCGAGGGATTCAAGGCACCCACCGATTACACCGCGATTGATTTTGATGCTAACGGTGCTGCTACCTTCGTAGTAGAGGCTGAATAATAAACGCGAACCTATGACAAATAGCGCTGTGCATTGGCACAGCGCTATTTCTTTATTAAGGTAGAAAAAGAGAAATCCTATTCCTCTATTTTGCCTGCATCGGGGTATCTGCCAAAGAGCTTGAAGCCGTCGAGCTCGCCTTTGCACATAGCGTTGAAAATTCTGTGCTTTACGCCCTTATTCGTGCGCTCGAGCTCCGCAAGAAGCTTCTTGGTGTTCTCTCTTTCGGTGGCGCGGTCCTCGGGACAGAGGCTCTTTACCACGGGAAGGGTGCGCCTTCTTACAAAGTATTCGACGTCCTTTTCCGTCGCGTAGAGCATAGGACGGATAAGGGTGATTTTTCTGTTTGAAAGATAACTCTTAGGAGAGAAGCAGCCGAGCCTTCCTTCGAAAAAGAGGTTCATCATAAAGGTTTCCACCGCATCGTCAAAGTGATGCCCGAGAGCAACCTTGTTGCACCCCTCGCGCACGGCTGCCGCGTGGAGTGAGCCGCGGCGCATTTTCGCGCACAGAGAGCAGGGGTTCCGCTCCTTGCGTACGTCGAAAATTAGCTTCGCAATATCGGTTTTCTCTATAACGTATTTTACACCGAGCCTTCTGCAAAACTCAGCGACCTCGGAGAAGTCGGAGCCCTCAAAGCCCATATCTACCGTTACAGCCACTATGTCGTATTTTCTAGGGTAAAAGCGCCTCATTTCGGCGTGTGTATAGAGCAGGGCAAGCGAATCCTTACCGCCCGAAATTCCCACGGCAATTCTGTCGCCGTCGTCTATCATACAGTAGTCGTCTATTGCCCGCCTTACGAAGCTGAGCATTCTTTTCATTTCATTCATAACCAAAAACCTTGCGCCTTCATAAACTGAAAGCAAAGAAAATATTTTTTGTGGAGAAACGGATATGCCGATTAAAATTTATATTGACCAAGGGCACAACCCGCGAGAATTTAACACCGGAGCCGAGGGGAACGGCTTTTTTGAGCAGGATATAACCTACAAGATAGGAGTTTTGCTTTACGAAAAGCTTTTGGCAAACCCCGAGTTCACCCCTCGTCTTTCCCGACCAACACCCGATACAATCCTCGGTACGAGCAATTCATCGAGCCTTCGCGTAAGAGTTGATGAGGCAAACTCCTGGCCTGCGGATATTTTTTTATCCCTGCATGTAAATTCAGCCGCAAATGCAAGGGCGTCCGGTAACGAAGCGCTTGTATACAGTCCGTCGTCGGACGTAGCAATAGACCTCGGTGAGAGTATCCTCGAGCAGCTGACGCTGACCACGGGGCTTCGAAACCGCGGAATAGTATACCGCCCGGGACTTTACGTCTTAAAGGAAACCGCCATGCCTGCCGTCCTCGTCGAAATGGGCTTTATCAGCAACGCATACGATGCCGAGCTCTTAGCCTATTCGCCTAACCTTTTTGCCACAGGCATTTACAGAGGAATCCTCGGGTATTACGGCTTACTTTAATTCAAGAGAGTCGAGCGAAAGATATTCCTCGGCAAGTGTGGGCGAGGTAGCGTGGAAGGTATGGGTCGCGCCGCAGCTCTCGCAATATACCTGTATTCCGTCGGGGGCGAAGCGCAGGTCGTATCCGCCCTTGCCGCAGGGGCACATGACCTTCCCCTCGTCCTCAAGGTCCTTAAGAACGAAGCGTATCGTGTCGTAAACGGCAGGGTCGGGAAGTATTTCGTCCTCGGACATATCGGAGGGCTGAATGTCAGCGAGCTCCTCTGCCTCAAGGCTCGTCATAAGTCGCTCGATTTCTGCCTTCGTGCGCTCGAGCTCAGGTGCGATTTTTTTCTCGTCGCCTATAAAAGCGATGTCCATTCCCGAGTAAGGGCAGTTTAAAAGGAAGAGCTCGCGCTCGAAAAATACGCCGTCGGTAACTACGTAATTGTGATTCTGCTTGCAGAAAATACAAGGAACCGAAAGCCTGACCTTTCCGTCCGAGGTCAGAGATATATCAAGTCTTTCTGCCTTTTCGCAGTCGCACTTGAGTCTTAGCATATTCGAGGAAAGCGTGTTTTTGAGTATAGGACCGAGAATGCTCGTTCCGCATTCGGGGCATCTGTAAGCGATGCTCCTGCGCTTAGGATTTAATATCATAATAACTCCAAAATTGATTAAATGTAAATAAAAGTTTGAAAAAACAGAGGATTATTCCTGTATCGCAGAGGAAAGTTCCTCTGCTTTTTCTTTTCCGACCAAGAGAGAAATAAGCTCCTTTGAGAAGGCGAGAGAGACACCCATTCCCTTTGCGGTAGTGAACTGTCCGTCGGTTACAACGCCCAAAGAGGAGCACTCGGCTCCCACGAGCTCGCTCTCAAATCCGGGGTAGCAGGTAGCACGCTTGCCAGCAAGAAGACCGCGTCTTCCGAATACGAGAGGTGCGGCGCAAATCGCCGCGAGTCTTCCGCCTCTTTCCAATAAGGAGTTTATTACCTTGTCGGTGAAGGGAGAGGCATCAAGGTTTAATGAGCCGGGCATTCCGCCGGGGAAAATTGCAAGAGAAACGTCCGAGAGCTTAACCTCCTCGGGGGAGAGGTCGGTCACCACGGGAATACCGTGTGAGCCGACCGCGATTTTTCCGCCTACACCCACGGTTTTCACCGTAAGCCCTGCGCGGCGAAGCATGTCCACGGGGGTCAGTGCCTCGATTTCCTCAAATCCGTCTGCAAGTAAAACTATAACCATTTTTTCTTAGGGTCAGTCGAGCGATGCACGCGCAAGCTTCTCGCGCCATTCGTCGGGGGTTATCTTAACCTCACGGGGGCGCTGTCCGTTCTGCTCGCCTACTATACCCATATCCTCCATAATATCAATGAATTTTGCCGCCTTGCCGTAGCCTATCGAGAGCTTTCTCTGGATAAGCGAGGTCGCTATACGTCCGGTATTAACCGCGAGCTCAACCGCGTCAAGGAACTGCTGGTCGTTGAGGTAGCCCTCGCCGCTTGAATCGTCGTCAGCGTCGCGTCCGGAGTCGGACTTCTTCGAGCACTTCTGTGCCGCGCGCTCGATTTCTTCCATAACCGTGCTGTCGTAGTGGTCGCCGCTCGTGGTGCTCTGGAGGTGCTTCATAATAGCCTCGACCTCTCCGTCGGAGACGAACGCACCCTGAACTCGGAGCGGCTTTATCGCGCCTGCAAATGCGTAGAGCATATCACCTCTGTTAAGAAGCTTCTCCGCGCCCGATGCGTCAAGCACCGTACGAGAGTCAACGTTCGAGGCAACCTTGCAGGATATACGCGAGGGAATATTTGCCTTGATAGTACCTGTAATAACGTTTGCCGTGGGTCTTTGCGTACCTATTATAAGATGTATGCCCGCAGCACGTGCCTTCTGCGCTATTCGCATAACGAGGTTCTCTACGGGGTCTCTTACCTGAAGCATAAGGTCTGCAAACTCGTCTATAACGATAACGATTTTTGAGAGCGGCTCGCCGAGCGACGGGTCGTTTGCTATCTTCTCGTTATAGGCATCTACGTTTCTGACGTAGAGGGTATTGAGCTGTGCGTATCGCTTCTCCATCTCCTCTACCGCCCACATAAGAACGCCTGCCGCCTGCTTTGCATCGGAGACTACGGGCACGAGAAGATGCGGTATTCCGTTATACATCGTGAACTCAACCTGCTTCGGGTCAATCATTATAAATTTAACCTCGTTGGGGCGTGCTTTGTAAAGTATACTTATCATAAGCGCGTTTATACATACCGATTTACCCATACCGGTAGCACCGGCGATAAGCAAGTGAGGCATCGTTGCAAGGTCGCCGAACACCGGCTGTCCTGCAACGTCTCGGCCTATACAAACCGAGGTTTTTGACTTGAAGGAAAGGAAATCCGGGGTCTCGAGAAGGTCGCGCAGTCTTACGGTCGTCGCCTTCTTATTGGGTATCTCTATACCTATTGCCGACTTTCCGGGAATAGGAGCTTCCATTCTTATCTCGTTTGCCGCAAGCTCGAGGGCGATGTTGTCCTGAAGGTTCATAACGTTGCTCACCTTAACACCCTTAGCAGGGACAACCTCGTATCTCGTTATACGCGGTCCTCTGTCAACGCCCTTTATAGAGGCGGTAACGTTGAAGGAAGCAAGGGTCTCAATAAGCTTGTCTGCGTTTTCCTGAATCTCAACGCTTACGTTGTCGTCCTGAACGTTCTCGTCCTTGCCGAGAAGCTCGATAGGTGGGAAAGTGAAGTTTTCGTATTCCTTCTTCTTCTTTTCCTTCTTTTCTTTATCTTTTTCCTTCTTGAGTTCTTCCGTGGACACGAGCGCCGTCGCCGCGACTTCTTTTACGCTTTCGTCGAGCTCGAAGGGCGGTTCGTCGTCCTCGTATTCCTCGGGAATCTCCTCGTCCGTCTCAAAGTATGCTTCTTCGTCTGCGATTTGCTCGTCTTTGATTTCCTCGTCCGCGTCTTCCTCGTCGGAGTCAAGGAACGGGAACATACACCTTTGCTTTATAACCTCGGGGTTTTGCTCCTCGGGCGGTATCTCGCCGACGTCACCTTCGTCCGATTCCTCGTCGGGTATCGAAAGGTCGAGCTCTTGGAAATTATCTTCCGGCGTATCCTCGCTATCCTCTGAGCTATCCTCTCCGAAGTTGAAGAAGGTTGCCTCGTCGCCGGTCTCGGGCGCTGTAGCGGTGGCTTCTGCGCCGATAAAGTCAAGAGTCTCACTGCTTTCGGCTTCCTGCACCTCGCTTTGCACGCTGTCGTCTATCACCGTGTAGCGTCTGTCGCGCTCGTCGATAGCCTTTTCAATAGGAGTGGGAGTAGAGGAAAGCGGCGTGCGCTCGAGACGTATGGTTTCTTCGGCGGTTATAGGCTGAGCGTCGCTTCTGTCGGCGTAGCCTTCGAAGTCCGAAAACTGCGGCTTCTCGCTTTCCTCGACAGTGATAGGAGCGGATTCTCTTTCCTCGGTGATTTCGGGCTCGATAGCCGAAACCTCCTTTTCCGCCTCTG
The DNA here is from genome assembly GCA_045653745.1 of Eubacteriales bacterium. Lineage (GTDB taxonomy): Bacteria > Bacillota > Clostridia > Oscillospirales > CAG-272 > UBA1740. The sequence continues at coordinate 8,964 of JAZOMD010000098.1, forward strand.
CCACGGGAGCTTCCTCTTGATAGATTATTCTCGTATGTATCGACTCGTTTGCGCTTCTTGCATAAGCCGCGTTGGTCATGGCAACCCTCTCGGCTATCGTTTCAGCGGCGCGTGCATCTGCATCGGGCTCTGCGCGCTTTTCGAGTGTAGCCTTGAATTCGGCACCGCCCACGGGGGCATCGTTCATACGGCGCGGCTCGTTTTCGAGTCTTACCTCGACGGTTTTTGGTATATCCTTCGGCGGCTCGCCGTAGCTCATCTCCTCGGTTTTTGTCTCCTCTGCCTCTCTCATTCGGCGGAGCTGCTGTTTTTTCAGCTCAAAAGCCTCAATTCTACGCTGGCGCTCTAACTCCTCGGGAGTCTTAGCGGTGTTAACGGGGTGCCCGTACTCGGTATATGTGCTCCGCTGATAGCCCCCGCCTCTCACCTTCGCCTTTGATACGAGCTTTTCCGCCTTTTCAAAATCAAACGGGTTAAACTCTCTTGTAAATACGGCGTCTGCTGCCTCGTCTATGCCGTACGACTGTGTTTTTGCCTCAGCCTTCGGCATCTGTACGGGCTCGGCAGGCGTATCTTGCGGTATTTCATAATTCAGATTAACGCTTCTCCTCTCGGAAAGCGGCTTTGCACTCGTGGTTTGCTGAGTTGCTCTATCTATGTTGTCGGGCTTCTCGTCGGATACGCTGTCCTTGAGATTCAGTATTACGCCCTCGCTCGTGCCGCGCTCGTGAATTCCGAGTTCCTTTACCGAAACCTCGCCACTCGTGCCGGCAGAGAAGAACTGGTCGTCAAGAAGCTCCTTCTGCTTTTCTTCTCTTGCTTTTTTCGCCTTTTCTTCCTTCGACTTTGCCGAGCTCTTGAAAAGGTTCTTTATACCGCTCTCAACTCTGGCAAGGAAGCTTGCAACCGCACTGAGAACGGAAATGACTACCTTGCCGAATGCGGAATCCTTGCTCGCAAAGAAGAAGGTCGCGTATATTGCCAGAAGCGCAACGCCGAGAATAATAACGCCAACCGAGCCGAGCAGCTTAATAAGTCCGAAGGCTATAATGCTTCCGAGCGCTCCGCCTGCGTTCTGCGCAAGATAACGTGCGCCTGGTGCAAACGTGGGCTCCTCGCCCCAAAAGGCAATGGTGTATTCAAACGTAGCTATGAAAACCACCGCAATTACCGAGAATATTATTCTCGAGGTAAGCATCTTTTTCGCGTGGTCCTCTGCGTAAAAAATTGCGTGCAAAACGAGCAAGAGGGGAATAGTATAAGCTCCGTAAGAGAACAGTCCCAGAAGCAGAGAGCCTACCCCTGCACCCAGCGCCCCTGCACTGTCGGTTATAAAGCATACGGCGATAAAAAGAGCCACCGCTGCAAGTATGATAGGCACCGCACGGCGAAAGCCCTTAAGCAGCGAAAAATAGCCCTCGTTTTTGTTCTTGTTTTTCTTCATATAAGTCTCCATTCTGTCACCGCAGGCGGTCGCACGGGTAATTGATATATTTTCACACATATATAATACCAAATTTTCTTGCGGATTACAATACCTAAAAACAAAATATTTTAATTTGTATATACAAATATCTTGACAAACGCGCGCGTTTCTGTTAAAATGTTATCCGAGTAAGTATGCTCGTTTTAAAATAAACTGTCGGAGGACGATATGATATTATACAATTCACTTACAAGAAGCAGAGACGAGTTCGTGACTCGAGAGGCAGGGAAGGTAACTATGTACACCTGCGGCCCGACCGTCTACCACTTTGCGCACATAGGAAATCTGCGCACCTACACGATGGAGGACGTGCTTGAGAAGTACTTCAGATACTCGGGCAACGAGGTCGTAAGAGTAATGAACATAACCGACGTCGGACATCTTTCCAGCGACGGAGACACGGGTGAGGACAAGATGCTCAAGGGCGCGCGCAGAGAGCGCAAGACCGTCCTTGAAATAGCGAAGTACTACACCGATGCATTCTTTGCCGATTGCGATAAGCTGCATATAAAGCGCCCCGACGTAATCGAGCCTGCAACCAACTGCATACCCGAGTTTATAGAGATGATAGAAACCCTTCTTAAAAAGGGCTATGCGTACGAGGCAGGCGGAAACATCTATTTCGATACCTCGAAGCTCGAGAAATACTACTGGTTTAACGATTTCAAGGAGGAGGACCTCGAGGTTGGCGTTCGTGAGAGCGTTGAGGAGGACTCCAACAAGAGAAATAAGGCAGACTTCGTTCTTTGGTTTACCAAGTCCAAGTTCGAGGACCAGGAGCTTAAATGGGATTCCCCTTGGGGAATAGGCTACCCCGGCTGGCACATCGAGTGCTCCTGCATCGCGGCAAAGCACCTCGGCGAGTACGTCGATATTCACTGCGGCGGTATTGATAACGCCTTCCCCCACCATACCAACGAAATAGCACAGAGCGAGGCAACCTACGGTCACCAGTGGTGCCGTCAGGGGTTCCACGTTCATCATCTGAATACCAGTACGGGAAAGATGTCTAAGTCCAAGGGCGAGTTCCTTACCGTATCTCTCCTTGAGGAGAAGGGTTACGACCCCCTCGTTTACCGCTTCTTCTGCATGCAGTCGCATTACAGAAAGAATCTCGTCTTCTCTTGGGAGAACCTCGATAACGCGCGCACCGCTTACGATAAGCTCGTAGCGAGAGTTGCAGCCCTTTCTCCGAAAGAGGGAGAGACCGTGGACGAGGCGGCGTTCCTTGCAGGCAAGAAGCGCTTTACCGACGCTCTTGATAACGACCTCAACACCTCCCTTGCCGTTACCGCGCTTTACGACGTATTCAAGCTGAGCGCAGGCGACCTTACAAAGCTTCGTCTTATCGAGGACTTCGAGAGAGTTCTCGACCTCGGACTTATAGCTGCGGCTGATAAGCAGAGGAGTGCAAAAGCGGAGAGCTCCGAGAGCGATACCCCCGATATTCTTCCTGAACTGCTTGCTTATATCAACGAGAGAATAGAGGCGCGCCGCGCGGCAAAGAAGAATAAGGACTTCGCTACCGCCGATGCTATACGCGACGAGCTTCTTGCAAAGGGAATAACTCTCCTCGATACCAGAGAGGGAACAAAATTCACGGTAAACTGATACGGGCGTATATCGCCTTGATTGGAGACTTCAGTGTACGAAAAGCTTACGGCTGATTTGAAATTTATGGACGGCGACTATTCCGCCGCGGCAGATATGTACCTCGAGGGTGCAAGAGACGGTGACGCTCTCGCTTCCTTCAACTACGGATACTGTCTTCTCCTCGGTCTTGGCAGAGATAAAAATCCCACCGAGGCAAAAAGCTTCTTCGCCTTTGCAAGAGATATGGAGGGCGGTGAGGCGTGCTACAATATAGCTATGCAGTATCTTCGCGGAGAGGGAGTGCCCCGAGATTATAAAATGGCGTATAGGTATATGACCTACTCGGCAGAGGGAGGGTGTATTGAGGCACAGCTCTATCTCGGTATGGCTTATACCTCGGGCTGTATGTTTGAGCCCGACGTCATAAGGATATCTATGATTCCGTGCCACACTCCGATATACCGCGACCCCTATCTTATGCTCGAGGGCGAGATAGAGGATTTCGAGAGGGACGAGGACCTGCGCTATTCTGCTGTAAAGCAGGACGCTAAGCGCGCCTTTGAATGGTTTCAGACCGCCGCACGCCACGACCCCACCTACGTAGAGGAGCTTTCCTCGAAGGCTAAATATCTTTACGCCAGATGCTACGTCGACGGTCTCGGTACCGACTTTGACAGAGAAAAATCTGCGCGCCTTATGCTCCTCGCAGGGAAAAGCGGCTCTCCCGAGGCGCTTGCGTATATTGCCGAAAACGGTATAACACCCGAAAGCCTTGAGCGCAATACCAAGCGCGGTTCGCTCGGCTCCGGCAGAGGTCGCTGATTTTTTCTCCAAACTTTATTTAAGGACTGTAAAATGGTTAAAATAAAAAGCGTAGAGCCTCGCTCCAGAGCAGAGAGGCTCGGAATACTTGCGGGAGACCTGCTTATCTCGCTTAACGGAAACGAAATAAACGACGTCCTCGATTATCGCTTTTACCTCACCGAGCGCTCGGTGAAAATCGGGCTTATGCGTGACGGCGCTCCCTACGAGGTCACGGTAAAAAAAGGCGAATACGACGATATAGGTCTCGATTTTGATACCCCTCTTATGGACGAGAAGCATTCCTGCAGGAACGGCTGTATTTTCTGCTTTATCGACCAGAATCCCGAAGGGCTTCGGGAGTCGCTTTATTTCAAGGACGACGATTCGCGCCTGTCCTTCATACACGGAAATTACATAACGCTTACCAATATGAACGATGCGGATATCGCACGCATAATAAAAATGCGCATCTCACCGATTAACGTCTCGGTTCATACAACCAACCCCGAGCTCCGCGTGAAAATGATGAAGAACAAGCGCTCGGGAGAGGTGCTTCGCTATCTTCGTGACTTTTACGAGGCAGGGCTCAATATGTGCGGCCAGATAGTGCTGTGCAGAGGTATAAACGACGGTGAGGAGCTTCTTCGTACGATGGAGGACCTCTCGGAATATTTCCCGTATATGTCGAGCGTTTCGGTAGTGCCTGCGGGTCTCACGAAATTCAGGGACAAGCTTTATCCTCTGACCGACTTTACACCCGAGGAAGCGGCAGAGGTTATAGATACGGTAAATTCCTTTGGCGATAAGCTAATGCAAAAATTCGGCTCGCGCCTGTTTTTTGCCGCCGATGAATTTTACCTCAAGGCAGGAAGAGCTATCCCCGAATCGGAATATTACGAGGATTATCCACAGATAGAAAACGGCGTCGGTATGCTTCGCTCGCTTTGCGATGAGTTCGGAATGTGCCTTGATGATGCCAAAGAGATTTCGGGAAGGGAAAACGTGAAGCGCTCGGTTTCTATTGCAACGGGACACGCCGCTTATCCGACGGTTTGCCGCCTTTGCGAGAAACTGATGGCTATTTTCCCGAATTTGCAAATAAAAGTTTACAAAATCACCAATAATTTCTTTGGAGACTCGATAACCGTATCGGGACTCCTTACAGGAAAAGATATATGTGCACAGCTTTTGGGCAAGGAGCTCGGAGAGGAGCTTTTAATCCCGGGCAACGCTCTGCGCCACGGAGAGGACGTCTTCCTCTGCGGTATGAGCGTAGGCGAGCTTTCAGATGCCCTCTCGGTTAAGGTCACCCCCACGGGGCAGGACGGATACGAGCTGTGCGAGTCAATAATAGGAAAGGACTGATGTAATGTCAAAACCGATAGTAGCAATAGTTGGTCGCCCCAACGTCGGCAAGAGCACTCTTTTCAATAAGCTCATAGGCGAGAGGCGCTCTATAGTAGAGGACGTGCCGGGCGTTACCCGTGACCGTATATACGCAGAGGCGGAGTGGAACGACCACCGCTTTATTCTCGTTGATACGGGAGGAATAGAGCCGAAAAGCGAGGACACCATACCGAAGCAGATGAGAATGCAGGCGGAGATTGCCGTTGCATCTGCGAGCGTTATAGTCTTTATGTGTGACGTGCGCTCGGGCCTTCTTGCCGACGACCGCGACATAGCTATAATGTTAAAAAAATCCGGCAAGCCGATTATCGTTGCCGTAAACAAGGTCGATAGAGTAGGCGAGCCGCCCTACGAGTTTTATGAGTTTTACGAGCTCGGCTTCGAGCGTGAGCCGATAGCGATTTCCTCGCTCCATGGTACGGGCTCGGGAGACCTTCTCGACGCTATAATCGAGGAGTGCCGCTTTGACGAGGAGGAGGACGACGGCAGAGAGATAATCAACGTCGCCGTAATAGGTAAGCCCAACGCAGGTAAATCCTCGATAATTAACCGTATGTGCGGCGAGGAGCGCGTTATCGTCTCGGATATAGCAGGCACCACCCGTGACGCGGTTGATACCAGAGTAGAGAACGACCACGGAGTCTATAACTTTATAGATACCGCAGGTATCCGCCGTCATTCGAAGGTCGAGGACAGAATAGAAAAATTCAGCGTTCTCCGTGCGAATATGGCGGTAGAGCGTGCCGACGTCTGCCTTCTTATGATAGACGCCAAGGACGGCGTAACCGAGCAGGACGAGAAGATAGCAGGTATCGCCCACGAGGCAGGAAAGGCTTGCATTATCGTTATCAACAAGTGGGACGCGATAGAAAAGGAGAACAGCACCGTCAATACTTATAATAAGGAAATCCGTACGGCGCTCTCCTATATGCCCTATGCACCCATAGTCTACGTTTCCGCGCTCACAGGTCAAAGAGTTGCAACTCTTTACGAGCTTATAAACAGGGTATATCACGAGGCGCGCCGCCGTATCACCACGGGTACGCTCAACGACCTTCTTAACGACGCAACCACCCGTGTTCAGCCCCCGTCCGATAAAGGTAAGCATCTTAAGGTCTACTATATGACCCAGACCGCCGTTGCTCCACCCACATTCGTCATTTTCTGTAACAGTGCAGAGCTTTTCCATTTCTCCTATCAGAGATATATAGAGAATTGCCTGCGCGACTCCTTTGGCTTTGAGGGAACTCCTATAAAGATAGTCATAAGGCAGAAGGGCGATAATCCCAATATTTAAAAAGGAGAAATCCGATGTTCGTAGATAACATTACAATATACGTAAAGGCAGGCGACGGCGGAAACGGTGCCGTCACCTTCCATAGAGAAAAATACGTCTCCGCAGGAGGTCCCGACGGCGGCGACGGCGGCAGAGGCGGCAATATCGTCTTTACCGTCGACGAGGGCGCAAACACCCTTCTCGCCTCCCGCTACAAGCGCAAGTTTATAGCCGAATCCGGCGCAAACGGCAAGGGCGGAAAAATGCACGGCAAAAGCGGAGAGGACGTAATAATCAAGGTTCCTCGCGGAACGCTTATCAAGGACCCTGCCACGGGCAAAATTATATTCGATATGGCGAAGGCAGACGAGTTCGTTCTTTGCAAAGGTGGCAGAGGCGGCTGGGGAAACCGTCATTTCGCAACCCCCACAAGGCAGATTCCCAAATTCGCTAAAAGCGGAACGAAGGGCGAGGAAAGAGAGGTTCTTCTCGAGCTTAAAATGCTCGCAGAGGTCGGCCTTGTCGGCTTCCCGAACGTGGGAAAATCCTCGATACTCTCCCGTATTTCGTCGGCGAAGCCGAAGATAGCAAACTATCATTTCACCACCCTTGAGCCCAACCTCGGCGTTGTCAGCATCGGGGAAGGTAAGGGATTTCTCGCCGCAGATATTCCCGGACTTATAGAGGGCGCATCGGAAGGCCACGGCCTCGGACACGCCTTCCTTCGTCACGTTGACAGATGCCGCCTGATTCTGCACGTGGTTGACGTTGCTGGAACCGACGGCAGAGAACCCGTGGACGATATTCTTAAAATCAACACCGAGCTTCTCCGTTATTCCCCCGAGCTCGCATCCCGTCCTCAGATAATAGTCGCAAATAAAACCGACTCTGCCGATATGGACTCAGAGCCGGTGAAAAGATTCCTTGAATATTGTAAAAGCATAAATGCAGAGCCCGTCTTTGTATCCGCCGTAACCGGAGAAGGGCTTGAGACCCTTGTCCGTACGACTCTCGATGCACTCGAAACCCTTCCGCCTCTTACCGTTTACGAGACCGAGTATTCGCCCGAGGACGAGGCAATCGAGAACTCCGCAGGTGTGAAGGAAACCACCGTACACCGCGAGGGTAAGCGCTTTATTGTCGAGGGCGAGTGGCTCTACAACTTTATGGGTCAGATTAACTTTGACGATTATGAATCCCTTGCCTTTTTCCAGCGCGTGCTGATTAAAAACGGTGTTATTGACAAGCTTCGCGAAGCCGGAGTTGAAGAAGGTGACACTGTCAGCATCTACGACTTTGAGTTCGATTTTGTATACTAAAATTTACAAAAGGAGTCAAAAATGCTTCTTGAACTTATAAAAAAGTGCCGTTCATACCGTCGCTTTGATGCGAGCCGCAAGATAAGCCGTGAGGAGCTTTCTTCGCTTGCAGAGAGTGTAAGATACACGCCGTCGGCAGGTAATCTTCAGAGGCTGCGTCTGCTTCTTGTTACCGACGAGGGCGAGTGTGAAACAGTCTTTTCCTCACTGCGCTTTGCAGCGTACCTTAAGGATTGGGACGGCCCCTCCGAGTGTGAACGCCCCGTCGCTTACGTGGTCTTCCTTTCGGAGTGTGAGATCGATAATAATCTTGCAATCGACCTTGGAATTTCTTCCGAGGCGCTCCTTCTCGCCGCCGCCGAGCGCGGAATCGGTGGGTGCATCTTCCGTTCCTTTGACAAAAATATTCTCGCACCCCTTTTTAGGGGTGGATATATTCCTCACGAGGTTATAGCGCTCGGCTATCCTTCGGAAACCGTGCTTATCGAGGACTCCTTCGATGGGGAGATAAAGTATTACAGAGACGAGGAAGACAGGCATATGGTTCCTAAGCTTCCGATGTCGGAAATTATCATATAAGGATTCCGAAAGCCTCGTTTATTCCCCTTGCTATAATCTTTCCTGCCTCTTCGCATATCTCGTTTATCTCCTTGGGTGCTACGAGCATTGAGCGCCGAGCGAGGTCGCTCGTTTCGTGAAAACCGTTCTTGTCCGAGCAGTCGTACCAGAACATGCGCGAGTCTATCACGGTTGGCACGCCTATTGCTATTACGGGCACGCCGAGCGTCTCTTTGGTGAGGCTCAAGGCTCTGCCGCCAACGCCGCTGCCGGGAGTTATACCCGTGTTGCATATCTGTACGGTGGTTCCGAGTCTCTCGGGAGCACGCGCCGCGAGTGCGTCTATTGCTATTACCGCATCGGGCTTTATTCTGTCGCATACGGCTCGCACGGCCTCTGTCCCCTCTATACCGCTTGCCGCGGCTACCCCCGGAGTAATTACTGCTATTTCGGAGCACTCGAGCCCCTCGAAAAATACGGGATCGCGTTCCTTTATGTGCAGAGTAGGGTGAACTCCGCCTGCCGCCAGAGTACCGATTTCATCGGGCGTCAGCTTTGGATTTCCGAGCCCTGCAACGAGAATGCGCCGCGGCAGAATACCGCTTCTCTCGAAAATATAGCATAACTCGCGCCGCACTTCCTCTGCTGCATCCTCTCGGGTCTCCGAGTCAAAGAGGTCGAGCCTCAGGGTGTTCAGCGTATCGTAAATTCCGATAGGCCTGCCTATCGAGCGCGCACCCTCATCGCTCGTTATCTCAATTCTTTCCCATTCGCCAACCGTCACGGGCTCTCTTTCGTAGAAAACCCCTTCAACGTCCGTGTCTGCGCGCCGTCTTTCTGCCGCGAGGTCGGTATAGGGGAAATCTCTTTCGTAATCTCTTTCGTGAAGATAATCTAACATAAACTCACCGCCGCCTTTTTTGAAAATATTTGACACGGTGGGGAACAATTATTCAAGGTAAGGACTAAGCTATGAAAAAAATGAAGGAATTTGGGCTGAATACCATAACCGACCTTAAGGTGTTTTTGCTCTTTTTGCTTGACAATATACGTTATCCGATAGAAGGCACCACCGT